>CAZPZJ010000439.1:0-1506 GCA_964591055.1 uncultured Leptospiraceae bacterium | reverse complement strand
CAGATCATAGTGAACCATTCTTTTATCGGCCATACAATAACCCCTGAAATTAATATTCGTATTCTCAGAAGAGAATTATTACAGGGTTTATTTGTAAATATTTTTTTATACTGTTTCAAAAAATTGCTATGAGTGGGCAGCAGTCCCCGGAAATCCGCTTCATTGTGTCTGCGTGGCATACTATTGCGGTTATTGCGTATTCTTCTCAATCGGGCTCGGAGCCGCCGGGCCGAATCCGGATCGGATATATAACAGACAACACAACTGCCGCCTGTCGGGGATTCCCCCTCACCGCCTGAATGGCTTGTGATTTCTGTCCGGCTCCCCTCTCGCCCATTCATTTACAAATATTTGCGGTCTAGGTTTTACACGAATGAAAGCATCTCTTTACTGGTATATGTCCATATTAAAATTAATATCAATTCCACATGCTGTTTGAATATTGGAACAGTGGGCGCGTAAAATTGCACTTCCCAGCAGTACGAAACTGACCCGGGCACATATACCTATTCATGGACCTGGAACAGCACCTCTTACTCATACGCATCAAAACTTGAAGAGGGGGAATGGATAGTGTACTATAAAGGAGGCACCACATGGACTGCGGTTGAACAATGATGTGCATCCGTCACGGCATCATTTAATGCCCCACATCTGACGTATAATTGCTGTTGCAGCACAGCTGCACCATGCTGCAACAGCAAGGTCTTCCGTGACCATTCAGGTTTTTGCCGCCTCAAATCGCTTTATTGTCTGATGAATCACATCCCCCCTCCGAACAGGTCATTGCCCTTTAAAACATTTCTGATGGAAAGTTGAACTTCTATTGCCTGGCTTTGTATTTACCTTCGTATTGTCATCCGTTATGAATTTCATGTTCTGTACTATCTATCCAAGTTTTTTCTTGGAGGCATCATTATACTTTAAGCCAATTTTGAAATGAGTTCTACTTTCCGTACTCGTACCATCCCTTTCCGGTTTTCTCGCCATAGTCCCCTCTTCTGTAACGCTCTACGACGGAAGGTACAGGCAAATCTGCACGATCGCCGGTGTTCCTGAACGCCTCCATCCGCATCAGGTACTCGAGATCGATGCCTGTCAGGTCCATAAGGCGGAACGGCCCCATGGGATGGCCGGCACCATACACGGCGGCCTTGTCGATATCCTCATGTGAGGCGATCCCCATTTCCAGCAGCCAGAGTGCCTCTTTTCCGAGTGCACCGAGCATCCTGTTGAGAAGGAACCCATCCACCTCTTTTTTCAGTAACACTGGAATCTTATCCAGCTTTTCGCAAAGTTGAAACGACACAGCAACGGTATCCTCATCGCAGTGGGGAGCGCTCACAACTTCGACGAGTTTCATTACCAGCGCCGGATTGAAAAAATGGAGATTGCACACCTTCCCCGGCCGTCTTGTAGCATTGGCGATCCTCGAGCTTACGATGCGGGAGCTGTTGGTTGCAAGAATCGCGTGGGGCGGCGCAAACGCGTCAAGGTCGGCGAAAA
>CAZPZJ010000438.1:0-1510 GCA_964591055.1 uncultured Leptospiraceae bacterium | reverse complement strand
CGCACTATTACACGATCCACATGGCGAAAGGCTATGACAGGGAGTTTAACGCCGGCGACGTGTTCATGACAGAAGACTCCCCGCTGATGCGCTACCTGGAGAAGAATCCCCAGCCCCAGCTCTGTTCCAGTCTGTCGGAGGTTGAAGAGCTGTCGGATAATATTGCGCGCTTTCACGATCTCGACGCGGAAATACTGGTGCCGATGGTGTCGAAAAGCAGCATCAACGGAATTCTCGTTCTCGGGGCCAAGATAAACGGCGATCCGTTTTCCGGCGATGATTCGGATTTTCTGTTTGACCTCGCAAAGTTCGCGGCGATCGCCGTCGAGAACTCAAGGCTGTACCTCATGGCGATCCTCGACAGGATGACGCGGCTGTACATCCACCACTACTTCCAGGAAAGGCTTTTCGAGGAGCTCAGGCGCAGCAGGCGTTACAATTCTCCCCTCGCGCTTTTGATGGCGGACATAGACCACTTTAAAATCTTTAACGACACGTACGGTCACCAGCAGGGCGACCTTGTGCTCAAGGAGACGGCTCAGATTTTCCGGGACAGCATCCGGAAAATCGACATCCCGGCTCGCTACGGGGGAGAGGAGTTCGCAGTTATCCTGCCGGAGACCGCCCTGGAATCCGCGGTTGCGGTGGCATCAAGGCTCAGGAAGAGAATCGAAAAGCACGCCTTCACGGGGCAGAGCTCGCCGCTGCATGTGACCATCAGCATCGGCGTCGCCCAGTTCAATCCTGAGAGGGAAGAGACCAGGGAGTCGCTGATAGGTCGGGCCGACAGGGCGCTCTACCGGGCCAAGCAGGCGGGCAGGAACAGGGTCGCGGCATTCAGATAAAAGGGGCATGAACAAGGCAATGTACACACATGAACGCGTCAATCGTGCAGCCGTTCCTGAAAAGGGAGGCGATCTCTCCCTCGCGGAGATTGAACAGGGCGTCGCCATGGGCGGTGGCGGCAACAACCGCGATTCCCTGGTCGGCCGGGGATCCATGTACGCAAGGATGGAGCGCTACGAGGAGGCGCTCGACTGCTTCAACCGGGCGCGTGCGCTTGGAGAGGACTATCTGGTCTGCTTCAACATCGGTTCGGTGTACTACAGAATGGGGCAGTACAAGAAATCCATTCTCGCGCTCGACACGGCCAGAAAAATGCGCGGCGATTACCCGGCGGTGTCGTTGCTCATGGGGCTTGGCTTCAGCAGACTCGGGAACTTTAAGGCCGCAGAAACCTGTTTTCGCGCCGTACTGAACCATGATCCTGATAATGGGATCGCCCTGACGGCGCTTTCCATCATGTACTACGAAAGCGGCAGAAACGAGGCGGCGCTTGAGGTCATCAACAGGCTGCTCTCCGTGAACTCCCGGAACGGCCAGATACGCTCGCTAAAGGCAAGGCTCCTCTATCGCATGAACAGGTTTTTCGAATATACGGGCGAGGTGAGGACGCTCAGGAAGGAATCCGATTCCTTTACCGCATATGACCGCTTCATACGCTCCGTCC
>CAZPZJ010000437.1:0-1519 GCA_964591055.1 uncultured Leptospiraceae bacterium | reverse complement strand
CAGTTTACCCTTTACGGTTACCGTCTTACCCGATGTCAGAATAAACGTCAGTTCGCAGTCTTTTATCCGATTATTATGCTTACACAGGCCTATGTTGGCACCATATCCACCAAAGACATGAACGGTCCTCATGGGCGCCGGCGCAAACTCCAGCTCGAATGTCGCGCCGGGGTCGTCCTGGGACGCGCACCATGCCGTGCCAATTTTGCCGTCCAGCGCCCTTTCCGCGGCGTAATGTGACGGCGGCTTCCCCTTCTCCACCAGCACCGATGACGCCCTGACGCTCTTCCTCTGGAGCGTAATCAGCGCGGGGTCCCCGGCGTCGCCAAGGACATCCGACAGGGACAATGCCGCAATGCAGAGAAATATCATGAAAATCGAGAGCAGGAAATACTTCACGTGAACACGCATGTTCGGCCTCCCCATGATGATAGTACAGACAATGGAACCGCATCGAGGCGGCATTTTGCCGTTACGATATACTGTTTTGAAAACCTTTCAACGGTTTTTTCCCGTTGTCGTCTTTTATTTTTGATTGCCGATAACCGGGCATACACCGTATTCGATGCGCCCGTCAACAGGACAGGGCCGGGGGAAAGTGCTTTACATCATTTCAGGTAATCGTGTACCGTACTCATTACATTCTTTCTTCGATAATCAGGGTATCTCGAAGGTCAATCGTGCGCGGGGGGCGATGGGCCATCCAATTCTGCTGATAATATCCGTTATTCTTCTCTTCATGGTCATCATAGCCAGGGTTTCCAGCAGGCTGAATGTCCCGCTCATCATCATTGCACTCGCAAGCGGGAATCGACAACGGCCATCAGATTTTCAACACGGTGTTCTTTGCGGTCACCCTCTCCATAATAATACAGGGCACAACGATCGGGAAGCTTGCCGACATCCTGAAGTTGAGCAGGAAAAACCAGGCCAGACCATGGTAAACAGGGACAACACCATCATCGCCCCGGGAGGCTCAACCGTCATCACCCCCGGCGACATCCTCTCCGTGCTGGTGAGCCGGAAAGACGTAAAGAAGATCACCCTGAAAATCCTCAACTGCTTCAGCAGGAAGCAGGCGCCGGGAAACCATCCCATTCAGGCGCTTAATTCACGGCGCCATCCCCGTCAGGTACGGATAGCCGCCGTTGATCGACGAGGAGAAGCTCCAGTAATCATTGGTGCCGTTCGTCGTTTCACCGGCGAAGTCCCAGCCGGAATAATTCGCCGAATCCATCATCTGCAAAGTGGTGAGGTAGGTATATCCCGTGCCAGTGTCGGTGCGGCCCGTCGTATCAGTATTGTAGTAACAGGCGGTGTGGGATGCCGCGGTAACAGCAAAACCATTGATAGTAACCGCACCGGTTCCGGCTGTCGATGCCGCAACAGAGCCGGTGCTGTAGCAGTATTGAGCCGTGGTTTTTAACCGAACCACCTGAAATCTTTCCCGCCAGCCCCCCTCACTCCGCGTAGAGCCACACCGTGCCCCGGGAGGAACTGTACCCGTACGCTCCCACCA
>CAZPZJ010000436.1:0-1552 GCA_964591055.1 uncultured Leptospiraceae bacterium | reverse complement strand
GGTTACCACCTTCATATCGCCGTCCCCGTCCCGCTGAGTTCGTTCTGAACGTAATCAAGTTTCAGGAGCATCGCGGTCAGCTCATCCAGGCTGAGCCTTGCGGTATTGGCCGATGTATAGTCATCTATCCTCGAAAGATCGACTTCCCCTTTTTCGAAATATTTTTCATAATTCAGGCCCCTGACATCAGGGCATATCCTGTAATAGCTGCCAAGATCCTCCGACCTGACCATCTCTTCCCGGTTCAACAGGGTTTCATGCTTCTTCTCGCCATGCCGGGTCCCGATGATCCTGATCTCGCTCTTCGACTGAAAAATATTGATTATTGCGATCGCGAGGTCACCGATGGTCGCAGCGGGAGCTTTCTGGATAAAAATATCTCCCTGCTTCCCGTTTTTATACGCGTACAGGACAAGATCCACGGCGTCATCGAGCGACATCATGAATCTCGTCATATCGGGATCGGTTACGGTGATCGGCCTGTCCTCCTTTGCCTGCTGGATGAAAAGCGGAATGACCGAACCTCGCGAGGCCATAACATTACCGTAGCGCGTGCCGCATAGAATCGTATCTTTATCGCCCAGGCGGCTTGATTTCGCGATCATCACTTTCTCCATCAGCGCCTTTGACATTCCCATCGCGTTCACCGGATACACCGCCTTGTCGGTGCTGAGGCATATCAGCTTGCTCACGCCGTTTTCGATTGCCGCGTTGAGGACGTTTTCAGTGCCCAGTATGTTGGTTTTGACCGCTTCAATCGGATAGAATTCGCACGACGGCACCTGCTTCAACGCAGCCGCTGAGAAAACATAATCCACACCCCGCAGCGCGTAAAGCAGCCCGTTATAGTCGCGCACGTCGCCTATATAGAATTTAACCTTGTCATTATTGAGCTGGTGCCGCATGTCGTCCTGCTTTTTTTCGTCGCGGCTGAAAATGCGGATCTCCCTGACATCGGTGTTCAGGAACCTCTTCAGCACGGCATTACCGAATGAGCCGGTACCGCCGGTAATCAGAAGGGTTTTACCCTTAAACATTGGCTTGCTCCACGGATCATTTATACATGCTTATATTTCCCTGATACCACTCATGCATCTTTTCTACCAGGGTTCGCCAGTCCGGTGGGATATATCCCGTCCTTTCCCTGAACCTCGTTGAATCGAGAGACTTGTTTTCAGTAAATACATCGTAAGGCAGGATGTCTATTTTTTTATTGTATATTTCCGCTATCATCCTGAGCAGCTCATATTTGGATACAGGCTCCGAGGACACATGGTACAGCCCGCACAGTCCGGCATCCGGAATTACATATTCATCGATAATGCGCGCCAGCTCAATTGTGGGGAATCCTGAGTAGATGGCGTTTACGTATCCGTTGACCCTTTCGTTTTGAGACAGAAACCACTCCACAAGGCTCAATTTTCCCTGAAGCTCGTGACCGATAATTGAGGTCCTCAGGGTAACAGCGTTTCCCCCCTTCACCTCGCCGAGATACTTGCTCCTTCCGTATAAGTCATCAGCGTCGGCAAAATCGTCCTCGGTGTAATTCCCC
>CAZPZJ010000435.1:0-1574 GCA_964591055.1 uncultured Leptospiraceae bacterium | reverse complement strand
AGTGGAGACATATCATGCATATCAGTATAAAGGAAAGGCTTGACTCCATTGTAAACAGTCTTGAACAGCTTCCGTCCCTTCCGGAAACCGTATCGAAGATAATCAATATGGTGAATGATCCCGATGTGGACTTCAAGCTCGTTGCGTCGGAAATAAGCAAGGACCAGTCAATAACGACAAACCTGCTGAAGTTGTGTAACTCCGCTTACTTCAGTAAAGGCAAGGAGATAACATCCCTTGACCGCGCCATTGTGACGCTCGGGCTGAAAGAAGTGAAAGACGCGGTTATGGTCATTTCCACAAAAGCCGTGCTGAACAAGGTGGTGCTTGGATACGATCTTCTCAAAGGGATGCTCTGGGAGCATGACCTGGCGGTCGCCATTCTATCGAAAAACATCGCCCTGATGAAAAAGGATCGCTCCAACGCCGATGTTGTTTTTACGGGCGGATTGATTCATGATGTCGGCAAAACAGTGCTGGCGCTGTTTGTTCAGAACGGTTTCAAGGAAATAATGGGGCTGGTGAACTCGAAAGGCATTCCCTTCCAGGAAGCTGAAAAGGAAATCATGGGATACGATCATCAGGAAGTCGGCGAGAGAATTCTCGACAAGTGGCATTTTCCCGATGTGCTGAAAAGTATCGTCAGGTATCATCACCAGCCGGACAGGGCGCCTGACAAGCATAAGAAAATGGTTGCCATTGTTCATGTGGCAAACACTATCTGCCTCATGGCCGGCATCGGGATAGGAAGCGACGGGTTGTTCCACGAGTTTAATGAGTCAGCCGTCCAGTTGACCGGATTGACCGCTGCGGAGCTTGAGCAGATGTATTCGGGAATACCCGAGGTGCTCAATCAGGTAAGGCAGCTCAAGTAACCTCTGTCCCGCCATGTTTATAATAAAACCGTGTGAAAAATGCGGGCGACGGCTCCGCTTCCCGATTGATAAGGGAAGAATAAGGGTGTCATGCGCGTGCGGGGGCTCGTTCGTCGCTGATCCCGACAATCCCGATCTCTTTAAAACCGCGGTTTTTGACGTGCGCGAACGGCCCGGCCAGAAAGACCGGGCTGCGGGAATGCGCAGACCTTCTTTCAGAAAGATGGATTTTTCCTTCATCCATGGCATACAGGGCCATTTTATCAGACGGGCATTGGATATCTCCTATAAAATCCGCAATTTTAAAATTCTTCCTTCGTCGGAGCAGCGAAAAATACTTGCCGTTCTCGCCATTGCAATGATGGCGCTTGCCCTGGTGTCGTTTTTAATCTGTGCTGCAACTCTATGCCGCTCTCCTGTACACCTATAAATGACTTCAGGAATAAACTCAACAGAGGAGTATCATCTCCGGGAACTCGATTCCCTGGGTTGGGAGTTGACGGTGTGCAACGCGCTGTATCCTCCTGACAGCCCGTGCCGGAAGGTTCTCAGGCATAGCCGCTCTTTCGGGGAATCTCTCCATTCACGCCTTTGCACGCTCATCGATTTCAATGAGATCCGAAGCGTTCTGGAAGTCGGAGGGGGTTACGGATTTTTAATGAAGGATCTGCTGAACTGTGCGCCGCTGCTCAAGCCGGT
>CAZPZJ010000434.1:0-1587 GCA_964591055.1 uncultured Leptospiraceae bacterium | reverse complement strand
TTCCGGTAAAAATTTCCCCGTTTTTCCGTACAAACATGTTTTCATAGGACACCCATTCGTCCTGCCTGATGCCCTCCCTGATCAGCGCCTCACGCTGCTCGTGCGAACAGTACAGCGCGGCGGCGATGCCGGTCCTGTTGGTCACCCCGATGATCTCTTCAATTGAAGAATACCCGAACATGCTCGCGAAGGCGGGGTTGACCATGATAATCCGTCCCTCGATGGTCGTGTGGAATATCCCGACGGGCGCATTCTCCACGAAGCTTCGGAAACGGCTTTCGCTTCTTCGAAACGCTTTCTCAATTTTTTTCTGGTCGGTGACATCCAGCGCCGTGACGGTCACCCCTTTCGAGAGGTCCCGGCGGTCAAAGGGGCTCAGGCACAAAAAGACGTCAATCGGCCTGCCGCTTGCATGCCGAAGGCGCGAGTACGTTGTCGCGGTCCCTTTATCCTTCATCTGATGATACAGCTCGCGCTCCACACGCTCGTATTCTCCGTCGTCGAAATACGCCACTCTCGTGCTCCGGCCCACCAGCTCGCCTTCGGCTATTCCGAGGATCGCGCACAGCGACGCGCTCACGTGCGTGAAAACGCGGTTCATCAGAAGCGCCACCCCGGCGGGGGACGCCTCGAACATGCTCCGCATCACCGCGGAGCGCTCCTGTATCTCCCGATGGGCATTGTAAAGCTTGAGCGCCATCTTCACCGAGGCGAGCAGCACGATGTCGCCGGAATTTTTCACCACGTACCCGAACGCCGTTATCTCCTCGGTTTTTTGCACCACATCCCGCTCCGTGTGGGAGGAAAGGAACATCACGGGGAGATTGTGCTCACGGAGGATTTCCCGGGCCGCCTGCGTGCCGTCCATGCCACTCCCCAGGTCGATGTCCATCAGGACAAGATCGATCTTCCCCTGCTCCCTCCTGACGATTTCAATGGCTTCCTCGCCACAGAAGGACGGGATAACGGAATAGCCCTCATTCTCCAGCATGCCTGCGGTCACCATCGAGGTCACCGCTTCGTCTTCTACAAGGAGAATGGTTGATGCGCATGGGGACATGTTCACGACCTCCACTCGTCTGCTTGCCGGCATTTGCCGGATTCGGCATTCGCCCTCTCCCCTCCGGTAACCATGCCGGGAGGTGCACCACCTGAAAGCGTGAAAACCCGCATCCCGGCTGCCCGGGTCCAGCAGACGCAGAAAAAGATACGGGGAAAGGACATGCTACCACGATAGTCGGGGGCACTATCAGGTCAAATCTTTTTGTGCAGAAAAATTAGTCTTGTAACTTATTTTTTATTGTATATCATGATCCGCGTTCGCAGCCGTCGTGCATGGCAATCATCCGACAGACAGGCCCTTTCACTTTTCGTTGCCGGTATTGCCGTCCGTGAATGCAAGCGACAGCGAGTTCATGCAGTAACGTGTGCCCGCCGGCCCCGGGCCGTCATCAAACATATGGCCAAGGTGGGCGCCGCACCGCGCACACTGCACCTCAATCCTCTCCATATTAAAACTCAGGTCGGGCTCCGTGTGGACATTCATCTCCGACACCGGCCCGGTAAAGCTTGGCCAGCCCGTCCCGG
>CAZPZJ010000433.1:0-1601 GCA_964591055.1 uncultured Leptospiraceae bacterium | reverse complement strand
TGTCCAGTGAATATTTCCGGAATTACCGCGGCTGGCGGAGCAACACGCTCATGGTGGGCACCAGCGACAGCGAACTCAAGAAAAAGATGAAGGAAGCACAGGAAAACTTCAACAGCAAATCGAGGTAGCCGATGGACATGCGACGATTCATCCTGCGGCCGGAAGACGCGTGCGTTCTGGTCATCGACATGCAGGAAAAACTTTTCAGAGCGATGGAGGTGGAATCACGCAATCTCGTCCTCAAAAATACCGACATCCTGGTCGAGACGGCGCATACGTTCAGCATTCCACTCATTATCACCGAGCAGTATCCGAAAGGGATCGGCCCCACACTCGAAGAATTGAAAAAAAAGACGCTGGATGAAATTCCGATTGAAAAAACGCACTTCAACTGCCTCGACGAGGAAGCGATAGCGGCGAGAATCAACGATAGCGGCAGGAACACAATCATACTGTGCGGCATGGAAACGCACATCTGCGTGCTCGCCACCGCAATGCATTTGCTGGAACAGGGCAGGAACGTGGTTATCGCCAGCAACGCGGTCTGCTCCCGCCGAAAGCATGACTGGGAAACGGCGCTTGCGGCGATGGCCGGTGCGGGCGCCGTCGTCTATCCGGTCGAAACCATCGTTTTCATGCTCATCGGAAGGGCCGGGACAGAGCAGTTCAAAGCGCTCTCCCCGCTGGTGAAATGAGAACATGCGCCGCTACAGCGGGATGAAGCCGTCCTCGTCCTCGATCTTCACATGCCTCTTTTTCCCGTAAATTCTGCCGTACGTGAAGTAAATCACGAATCCGATGACCATCCACCCCAGCAGGCGAATCCACGTATCCAGCGGAAGGGCCGCCATCTGCGCCAGCGACACGATCGCGCCGAGAACAGGCACCAGCGGCACCATCGGCGTTTTGAAGGGCCTGTGGAGGTTCGGCCTTATGCGGCGAAGCACGATCACGCTCACGCAGACGATCACGAACGCGAGCAATGTCCCGATGGACACCATCTCCCCCAGAAGGCCTATGGGAAAGAGGCCGGCGATCACCATGGCGACCATGCCGGTGACAATGGTGGTGACATACGGCGTCCTGAACCGGTCATGTATTTTTGAGAAAAACGCCGGCAGCATGTTGTCGCGCGACATGGAGTAGAAAACACGCGTCTGCCCGTAGAGAAGAAGCAGTACCACGGAGCTCAGGCCGGCGATAGCCCCGATTTTAATGAACGGCCTCAGCCAGAACAGCGCCGGCCCCGCCTCGTTGACTCCCACCGCGATGGGATCGGGGACGCCCAGCATGGTATAGTTGACGATCCCGGTCAGCACGAACGACACAAGCACGTACAGAATCGTCGCGACGACAAGCGTGCCGAGAATGCCGATGGGCATGTCACGCTGCGGGTTTTTCACCTCCTGCGCCGCGGTGGACACGACGTCGAATCCGATGTAGGCGAAAAAGATGACTCCCGCCCCCCTGAGCACGCCCGACCACCCGTAATGTCCGAACTGCCCGGTGTTTTCGGGAATGAAGTGCGTGTAATTCTCCATCCTGATGAACGCGACCCCGAAGCCAATGAACAGCAGGATGACCGCGAGCTTGACCACCAC
>CAZPZJ010000432.1:0-1605 GCA_964591055.1 uncultured Leptospiraceae bacterium | reverse complement strand
GAAGAGCCTTCCTTTCGGGAAAGGTCAATACATTTTTGCCCGCATATGCCGGGTGCAGGGACCGCGCCGGGGTTGTCCTCCATGAAATCGTTGACTCTTTTCAGCTTACTTGGTAGATTCATTGTAAAAATGGCAGGAGAGAATACCATGAAAATCAGCGCAAGGAACGTGTTAAAAGGCAGGGTGAAAGACGTCGCCAAAGGGGCCGTCAACTCGGAAGTGATCATCGAAATCGCACAGGGCATCGAAATCGTATCGATCATCACCAACAGCTCCGTGGAAAGCCTCGCACTGAAAAAAGGGAGCGAGGTGTACGCCGTGATCAAAGCGTCAAACGTGCTTGTCGCTGCCGACTGACTCTCAATTGTGTCAGCACCTGTTCCGGGGGGATGTCTTTTCAGTTGCAGGACGTTCCCCCGCCTTTTGTTCAATGAATCAGGATTCTTGAAAGGGGCATCTTCTTTCAGCGGTCGTGTTTTTTTTCTTCCATTTTCATCCCCTCCATGGTACCCTTCGGGAGGCGAAGGGATGTGAAGCCTGCCTCCTGAACGGGGCGGCATAATTGTGGGGAGAGGCGAATTCCTTGGGAGATTCGGGGATTTTACTGATTGCCGACCGTCCGGCCTTTGGCGACGATCTGGCCGTGGCCGTGCGCGAGCTGGGCCTTGAACTGACCGTTGCGCCTTTTGCCCCGGACCGGATAGAGGAGTTGATCGCCTCGCATGCGTATCAAGCGGTCTTCGTCCGGCCGGACTGCGAATTCCGGGACCGTGTGAAACGGCTTGTCGCCTCCTCCGGGTTCGGGCGCCTGCCGCGGGTGCTTGTGCTTGACGCAGATGATTCGGAGCTCTACGCGCGGTCGGAGATCCTGCAACCCGCCGCCTTCCTGTTCGCTCCCGTGACGACGATTTCCCTTCGCGCGGCCATCGACACCGCTAACCGCCTGTGCGCGACGAACGGTGCCGGGCGGGTGAAAAACACGCCCCAAAGCCTGATGCGGCGCTTCTCGACGATTTTCAACATAGCCCCCGAGCTGATCTCGGTGAGTACGCTCGACGAGGGACGCTATATCGAGGTCAACGACACGTTTGTCGACGTCAGCGGCTACGCGCGCGACGAGTTGATCGGTAAAACAGCCCTGGAGCTCGGGGTCTGGCCTTCCCTGGTCGACAGGGAAAAAATCCTCGATGAAATACGGGAACGGGGGGCGATAAAAAACAGGGAGTTGCTGTTCCGCGACAGGGCGGGTGGCCTGCGTGATACCCTGCTTTCAATGGCTCCCGTGGAGATTGACGGCGTGCAGTGCCTGGTGTCGGTGGTGAATGACATCACCGAGCGAAAGCGCATACAGGACGAAATTGCCAGCCTGGAACGCCGCTACCACAGCATCTTCACTCTCGCCCCGGAGCTCATCACCGTGACGGCGCGTGAGGACGGGCGCTTCATCGAGGTCAACGAGGTGTTCGTTGCGCTGATCGGCTATGACAGGAGCGAGGCGCTCGGCAAAACCTCCACCGAGCTTGGTATCTGGCCGTCGCACGACGAGCGCTCCGAGTGCGTACGGATCATCTCGGAACAGGGAAGGATGATCAACCGCGAAACGCG
>CAZPZJ010000431.1:0-1629 GCA_964591055.1 uncultured Leptospiraceae bacterium | reverse complement strand
CGTGAGCGCTACCGGGGAAATCCGACAGGCGCGTGGCTGTGGGGCTGCGGGCGCAGGCCGAAAATGCGCTCCCTTTACGAGCGCTTCGGATTGAAGGGCAGGACGATATCGGCCGTTGATCTTATCCACGGACTCGGGCGTGCGGTGGGACTTGAGCCGCTCCATGTTGAGGGTGCAACGGGATACATCGACACCAACTATGGGGGGAAAGCGCGCTCGCTCGTTGACGCGCTGCGCACCTGCAATTTCGTGTTTCTCCACGTCGAGGCCCCCGACGAGTCCGGTCATGAGGGAAACCTCGCGCACAAGATGAAGGCCATTGAGGATTTCGATGAAAAGGTGGTGGGCCCGGTGCTGGAGGGACTTTCAAATTATGACGATTATTCAGTGATGGTGATAACCGACCATTTCACCCCTGTCAGCGTCCGTACCCATACGTCGGAGCCGGTGCCGTTCGCGATGTATCACAGCGGCATGGCGTCGGGACAGGGAACAGGTGCGCATGACAGGGGATTCAATGAAGCTTCCGCCGCCCGCACGGGCATTTTTGCAGACAGGGGGCATGAGCTTATGGATTATCTCGTCAACAAAAAGACACTATAGCAGGGGGCGTTGCAGCCATGAAAAGAATCATTGTGACGGGAATCGCAATAGCGGCAGTCGTATCCGCGGCGGCGTTTTTCCTGTTTTCCGGCAGGGACACCATAGATTCAGCGATCAGCGAATTTGAGGCCGGCGACTATGATGACGCCCTGCGAATACTGAACCGGATTGTGGTCACGTCGGATTATGACATGGCGGAAAAAATACACTATTACCGGTGTAAGTCGCTCAACAGGTTTGCGCAGGAATTGGAGGATCGTTTTGAAGACGAGTTGAAGGCGGCCGCCTCAGATAACCAGAATTCGTCGGAAAGGGACAGCGAGAAGAAGTATGTTGAGCGCAAACTTGCCGGCATTAACGCGCGGTTCGGAACCGACCTTATCCTGGCGGCTGAAAAATCCCGGGCGAGGATCATTCCCGGAGGCAGGCTCTACCAGGAATTCGTATCGAAGTTCAGGGGAAGTCAGTATATCGAGGACCTGGATTTTGAAGAAGTGGAGAGAGCCGCCGCATCCGACAGGGAGCGTTTTCTGGGACTGCTGGTTCATTACTACTCACGATATCCCGCCACGCCGTATCTCTCAGAACTGGTGAAGATGCTTCTCGACAATCTGGGGCGCGGCGGGGTGACGCTGGCGGGGCGTGAAGAATTTCTCAATGGAATGATAATAAGTTTCTGCCGGAAGTATCCCACGAGCTCGGAGTTTCATCGCTTTTTTACCTGTACGGGGGAGAGTGTGAATTTCCGCGATTCGCCTTCCACAAGCGGGAAGGTGGTCGGAAAAATTGAGAAGGACGCACTGCTTGTACAGCTTGAAAAGTCGATGGACATGATGCAGATCGGGGACACGCGTGATTACTGGTATCGCATTTCGGATCTCAAAGGGAGGCAGGGCTGGATTTTCGGCAAATTTCTCTCCTCTCTCGATATTTCCAAATTTTCTCCGGAGGGACCTGCCGAGCAGTGGGTTATTGAGGATTCATTTTCGAACTGGCCTGATTCAAACACCCCGGAAAACTGGGTTC
>CAZPZJ010000430.1:0-1636 GCA_964591055.1 uncultured Leptospiraceae bacterium | reverse complement strand
GCGGCACAGCTACTACGGCCCTGCGGGCAATGACGACCTCACCGAGGACACCAATCTCTACGGACGCACGGAAAACCCGTTCCACGTGTACGGGCTCATCGCCAACATCATTCCCGTCGCCGGCCACACGATCACCGTCGGCGTGCAGCGCACCGATGACAGGCTCGAAGACACCAACCCCGGCATGAACCGGGAGCTCAACGAGCACTACACCGACACGGGACTCTTCGCACAGTACGACTGGGACACGCCGCTCTTTGAGCTCATTGTGGGCGTCAGGGGCGACCGTCACAGCGAGCTTGACGAATGGAACTACAGCCCCAGGGCGAGCGCCATCGTCAAACTATTGCCAGGCCTGCGCTGGCGCGGCACCGTCGCCACAGGCTTCAAGGCCCCGCAGGTGTTTGACGAGGACTTCCACATCGAGATTTCGCTGGCGGGAAGCAGCACCACCAACCACCTGATTGTGAACGCCGACAATCTCGACCCGGAGCGCTCGATCAGCTACTCCTCGGACCTCAGCGCCGACTTCAGGGCGGGCGGGTTCGACATCGACGTCATGCTGGGCGGATTCTACACGCAGATCAGGGACGCCTTCTCGGTTGACTACGGCAGCGGGGAGACCGTCGGGTCCAACACCTACTACACCAGGAAGAACGCCGACGGCACCACCGTGTTCTACGGCGGCAACGCGGAGATCGGCGTCGCCTGCGCCTCGCTCGTGCGCCTCTCGTCCGGATGGACCATGCAGCGCGCGTACTACGAGGACGCGGAATCGTATGACAACGGAGACTTCGATGAAGTTCCCAAGGTGCCCGAGCTATACGGATTCACCATGCTGCAGGTGTTTCTGGGACAGCTTCAGCTCGCGTTCTCGTGCCAGTACATGGGGGCACAGTACGCGGTGTACGAAGGCGCCACCACGGAGCTTCGCCACACCGATACGTTCGTGGTGCTGAACGCGCGCGCCGAGTACAGGTTCACCGCCGCCGACGGCCGCTTCATGTCGCTCTACGCCGGCGTGGACAACATCACCGACGCGTACCAGGACGACCTCGCGACCGGCGCGGACAGGCCGGCGGGGTACGTGTACGGCCCGGCGAAGCCGCTCACCATCTACATGGGAGCGCGCGTCGGCATTTAAGCATTTTTATTCATCAGATCATTCAGGCGGGGGCCTTTCGATGGTCCCCGCCGCTGTTTTTAACCGTGCATTCCTGCGCACCGTTTTCCCCGGGGACACTATGGCTCTTGAAACGCTTCCAGAAAATATTCATATTCACGACGTGATTGACACGATCATCACCGTCCTTGACGCCAGGGACCCGTACACGTATTCTCACTCTATCCGTGTCGCGGAAATTTCTGAGATCATCGCACGCCGGATGGGATTTCCCGACGATATCGTCGAGCGCGCTCATCACGCCGCACACCTCCACGACATAGGCAAAATCGGGGTTTCCGACAGCGTCCTCAACAAACCGGGAAAGCTATCGCATTCCGAAATGCTGGAAATCCAGGCTCACTCCCGCATCGGCTACAACATCCTTGTACGCTCAAAATTGTTCAGCGATATCGCCGCAATTGTGCTGCACCATCATGAGCGCTACGACGGCCTGGGCTATCCCGACGGCCT
>CAZPZJ010000429.1:0-1638 GCA_964591055.1 uncultured Leptospiraceae bacterium | reverse complement strand
TGTTTCTCGATGACGAACACCTCGTATCCCGCCTCCGCAAAGGCGAGGGCGACGTGGCATCCGATGACGCCGCCGCCGATGACGCAGACCCGTTTCACTTCGTGGCTTCCTTTTTCGCGATGATCGTAATTTTTATGCGCAGGCTTTTCATGGCGAACGACGTGAGGTTGTCGGGCTTCACCTTGAGAAGGTCGATGTCGATGAAGGTGCTGTCGTCAACGTGAGGCGGAATGCGCACCTCGAGCTGTGATGTCGTGTGTATGCGGCCCACGCCGCTGCACAGGTAGCAGCCGGGGTCCCCTCCCGAGCACAGCGGGCAGTACATGCGCGCCGGGAGCTCGATGTATGCGGTGACGCCGAGGCCGGCCTCGAGGGGAGTGATGAAAATCTCGATGTCCTGTCCCAGGTTGTACAGGATGTCACGCCGCTTGATGTGGCCGGGCCGCAGGCGCGCCCTCAGCATGTCCGTAAGCGTCGTTGAGTAGCGGATGCGCTTTTTGGAAACGATCCTCTTCGCGCCCGAATGATCGCCGTCGCTGGCGAAGAGCTCGCGGTCGTAATCGCGCCGCGCTCCCTCGTCGCAGAGGATGCGGTAGCCGCGTATGATCACGTCTATCTTCTCGATCAGGTGTTCGGAGCGCGAGGGCGAGAGATCGGGATGGTACTGCTTGATGAGCCTTCGAAACGCCGAGCGCACCTCTTCCATGTCGGCGTCCCTGCCGATACCGAAGATCGTGTAGTAATCGATGATGTTTCCGTTTTTGTCGTAGAAGGGATTTTCCATGGCGGCCGGCCCAACATATACTACGCCGCATCGCTGAAGCGCAATCAAAAAAGGCGGGAGGGTCGAACAAAAGGAGGGTGGCGTCATGCGATATAACTGTTGACGTGTCACGTTCTGATCATATCCTTGGAGAAAAAGCCTTGGAGAGTTGAATGAAAATACAGGCGCGTGGTGAAGTGCATCCCAGGGTGACCGTCATCGGCAGGCCCATCTGCCCGGCATACGTGATCAGGGGAGACAGTGCAACCATGATGATCGAGGCCGGTGTGAACTTCATGGGGCCGCTTTTCAAACGGGACCTCGATGACATCGGGGGAGGCTCGGCGGCCGTCGATTTCCTGTTCGTCACGCATTCTCACTGGGACCATCTGGGATCGATGCCCTACCTGAAACGCGAAATCCCCTCGGTCAGGGTGGGCGCGCACCGGGCGGTGCCGCCACTGCTTGAAAAGGAGTCCGCGGTGCGCACCATGGAATTTTTCAGCGAGTTCGCGCGCCAGGCGTACGGGATGGACGCAGGCGACGAGGTGAAAATCGCCCCCGTGCCGGTGGAGTTCCATCTGGAAGGCGGAGAGGAGTTCGATCTTGGCGGAGTCACCTGCCGGGTGATCGCAACGCCGGGCCACACTCGCGATCACCTCTCGTACTTCTTCCCCGAGATTGGCGCGCTCTTTCCGGGCGAGACCATCGGCGTGCCCGAAGGAAGGGGCGGGGAGGCGGTGCAGGTGGAGTTCCTCTCGTCGTTCGATGATTATCTCCATTCCATTGAAATGCTGCGCCCCCTGAAGCCCTCGATCATCGGCATGGCCCATGAGTGGGTGTTTACCGGCGACGACGCGCTCGATTACATGGAA
>CAZPZJ010000428.1:0-1649 GCA_964591055.1 uncultured Leptospiraceae bacterium | reverse complement strand
TTCAACCCGCTGTCGAAGGAGCACATCAGGGACATCATCGTGCTGCAGCTCAGGCAGCTTGCCGAAAGGCTTGCGCAGCGGGGGATACGGCTGGACCTCACCAAACGCGCGCTGGAGTTTCTCATGAAGGAAGGCTACGATCCGCAGTTCGGCGCGCGCCCGCTCAAGCGGGCCATACAGCGGCACATCCTCAATCCGCTGTCGGTGAAGCTCCTCTCCGGCGAGATTGCCGAGGAGCGGGAGGTCAAGGTGGACAGCGACGGCGAGGGAATCGTCTTCAAGTAAGCGGACCGGAACACAGACATCTGTGGGAAATGGCGGGCGCCGGAACCGGGCCCGCTTTTTCATAAAAAAACTTGCCTTTTTGTCCAGAATCCTGTTTATTACTGTACAGCATGTCAGCACAGGGACTTCGGGAGTTGGGTGGAGGGCCGCTCCCGTGAATAATTTCAGGAGGAATCATGAGAAAGAAATTAATAGTAGCACTGGCGGCGCTGTGCCTGTTCGCCGGCCTGGCAATGAGCGCCGACGCGGCGACGATCACGGGAACCGCACCGACGACGGGAATAGGTACTTTGGATACTGCGTTACAAAATGCTTTTGATGCTGCTTGTGCAGAAGCTAGTACTAATTCTGCGTTGAGTAAGTTTAATAATCAGACCGACCTGGCGCGCGGCTTTGCCAACGCGAACGCCTATTCGTCCCATGCGGGCACCATCCAGGGATATCAGAACTACGACCTGTTCTTCATCTCGGTGGGCGTGATGGCCGGCGTGCAGGCGCCATCGACGGAGCCTGACTATTATACCAGCGACTCGCTCGAAGACGACCTCAGGGCCGACGGCGACGTGGAAGCCGGCGTGGGGGCGAGCATTGCGATCAACGCGGGCATCCATGCCAAATTCATCGCGTACGGACTCTACCTGAGCGGCATTTTCGGCAAGGTCAAGCTTGGGGACGCCGAAAGCGACGAGTACGACTTCGACAGCACCGTCATCGGCGGCCGTGTCAACTATGCGCTCATCCAGTCCCACGGAATTCTGCTGGGATTCCTGAAATGGAGGGGGCTGTCCCTCGGATCGGGTTTCATCTACCAGAAATCGGAAGCGAATTATCAATTCACGATTGATACCGTTTCTCAATCATTCACCGCTGCTCCCTATAGCGGTACACTTTCCGTTGATCCCACAGTAAATTTCGGGTTTGAAACCACCACCTACACCGTGCCGATCGACATCGTAACCTCGTTCCAGCTGCTGTGGATTCTGAACATCACGCTGGGCGGCGGTGTGGACATCGTGTACGGGCACACCGACCTCAACCTCGACGCGGCGGGCGATGTGAACGTCGCGTTTACCGGTACCTCGACAGCGGTCACGCCGGGAAGACTTGAGATCGACGGAAGCACCCGTGACGTAAGCCCCGACCGCTTCCATCCAAAACTCATGGCGGGCGTCGGCGTGCAGATAGGGCCCATCAAGCTCGACGTGCCGGTGATCTACTATCCCGATGCGGGCGCGGCGGTGGGCATCACCGCGGCGTTCGTGTGGTAAGAGCGCATACACGTGAAAAAAGGCCGTCCCTGAAGGGGCGGCCTTTTTGTGAAACGAAAACCACCTGCTATGCAGGTGGTTCAAAAAAGCTTTAGC
>CAZPZJ010000427.1:0-1670 GCA_964591055.1 uncultured Leptospiraceae bacterium | reverse complement strand
TCATATTCACCATCGGCGTACAGATCTTCGGCGTGGGCATGTACGGCTACATCATCGGTAACGTGTCGGGGCTTATCGCCAACCTGGACGTGGCCAGGGCCGACTTCATCAAGAAGCTCGAGTCCGTGAAGATATACCTCAACACCAAGCAGATACCCCGCGACATGCAGGAGAAGATCCTCAGCTACTACCATTACCTGTGGGACAAGAAGAAGAACGTCACTGACGAGAACCCCCTGTCCGACCTTCCGCTGAGTTTGACGCTGGAGATCATGCTCTACCTCAACCGCGACATGCTGATGAAGGTGGACCTGTTCAAGAACTCGCAGGACCTCTTCGTGCGCGAGGCGATCCAGATGCTGAAGCCCCTCATCTACCTGCCCGACGATTACATCATACGGCAGGGGGAATACGGCGACTGCATGTATTTCCTCAGCAGCGGCGAGATCGAGGTGCTGGTGGACGACAGGCAGGTCGCAAAGCTGGGCCCGGGCTCCACGTTCGGCGAGACGTCGCTTCTGATGGGCGAGAAGAGGAACGCCAGCATCCACACGCTGTCCCACTGCGAGGTCTACCGTCTCTCCAAGTCGGACTTCGACAGCCTGCGAACCCGCTTCCCCGAGTTCAATGACGAGATGGAGGCGCTTTCGCGCAAGAGGGGCATCGTCAGCTGAAAAAATCCCGCATGAGGGCTCATCCGGTTTTAAATCTTTCCGCCCGGCCCGCCCTGCGTGCATGAAGGAACTCACAGCTCCCGGCAACAATGAAAAACCGCAGGCATGGCGCTGCAATTCCTGCGGCGCCACGACGCCGGCAATGAAACCGCCGCAATGGCCGGAATGCATGTTTTCGCAGATCGCCCTTCAATAAGAAGCACCCTGAAAATCAGGCAAAAGCAATTGCAATAACAACCGCATTGTAGTATGATACACGCATGAGAAAAATACAAAAACAGAAATCCATGATGCTATGCGCGGCATGCATGGTGCTTTGTGCGGCTTTGTCCGCCATGCTTGCCGGATGTAAACCGCAGTGGCCGTTTACTTTTCATACCATCAGTGATATATCGTACGGCCCTCATAAGGAAAACACCATGGATGTTTCACTCCCCGAACGGAGGACAGGGGACACGCCTGTCATAATACTGGTTCATGGAGGAGCATGGACCGGCGGCAATAAGAGCGATTTCTCCTACCTGCGCGGTTATTTCGCCAGGAAAGGATTCGCCGCGTTCTCTGTGAATTACAGGCTTGCGAGGATTCAAGGGACGGGGGTGAGGGATATACTTGAGGACATGGACAATGCCGTTGCGTTCATCAAAGAGAAAAGCGGTCAGTGGACATTCTCGCGGGACGTCATTTTTCTCGCAGGCCACAGCGCCGGGGGGCATATAGCGCTCCTTTACTCCTTTTCCAGAGACAGGGAGAGTTCAATCCGGGGAGTGATCTCCTACTGCGGAATCGCAGACCTTACGGACCCCGAGCTGGAGATGTTTTTAGTCCGGATGCACAAAAATGAAGTCCCACATGCTGCGAAGCCATTTGACCGTATCGCATTCGTCGCGGGCCCTGACCTGAAAACGCGCATGGCCTACAGCCCGAAATTCATCACCCGTGACATACCGGTGCTCCTTTTCTGCGGAAAAATGGATGATATAATACCCTGGCGTC
>CAZPZJ010000426.1:0-1675 GCA_964591055.1 uncultured Leptospiraceae bacterium | reverse complement strand
GCATGCTGTGCGCAAGCTTCGCAAGCTCCCCGATGTCTCCCGCGGCGAGCATGGCGTCGATCCTGCCCGGAGCGTCGGCGTAACGGTTGCAGAACTCGCGCACGAGCTTGAGCAGAAACGACCTTTTGCCCGACACCCTGCCCAGCGCCGCCTTGATGTCGATTCCGGGAAGCTGCTCCGGGAGCAGCGCATCGTCGCACTCCAACGACAGCTGTTTCGCTGCGACGGGGGTATTGCCGGAATCGCCCAGCCATCTGGAAAGCGTCCCGTAGAGCGCTCCCGGCTCGAAGGGTTTGGGCACATGGTCGTTCATGCCGGCCTGCAGGCAGCGCTCACGGTCGCCGCTCATTGCGTAGGCGGTCATGGCGATAACCGGCAGGTCGGTGAACCTTTCGTCAAGGCGAATTCTCCGCGTCGCCTCAAGGCCGTCCATGACGGGCATCTGCACGTCCATGAGCACGATGTCAAAGCGCTCCCGTTCGAGCGCTTCCAGCGCCTGTTCACCGTCGGAAGCGCTCGACACGACCATGCCCGCGTCGCCGAGCAATTCGACCGCCACCTGCCGGTTCACGGGATTGTCCTCCACCAGAAGCACCCTGGCGCCCGCGAGATTGTCCGGCACGGCGATATCCTGCGCCTCCCGCAGGCGTGCGTATTTCGCGGCCGCATTCGGCGCAAGGGCCCGGGCGATCGCGTCGAGCAGGGACGACGGGCTGACGGGTTTGGCCAGAAATCCGCTCACGGGCAGGTCCGTGCACTGCTGTTTCACCTCGTCAATATTGTACGCCGAGACCATGATGATGGCGTGGGGGTCCTTGATGGACGTGTCGCTGACGATCCTTTTGACGGTCTCAATGCCGTCGATGACGGGCATTTTCCAGTCCACAATCAGCAGCACCGGGCGCGTGGAATCACGGCGGTTCAGAATCCCGATCGCCTCCATGCCCGATGTCGCGGTCAGCACCCTGAATCCCGATTCGGAAAGGTACCCGGTCATGATCTCCATGGACGCCGGGCTGTCATCGACAAGCAACAGCTCCGTGTCGGCGGGAAGGCCCGCCCGCGCCGGCTTCACCTCGATCCCGCTCACCGGCAGGACAAGCTCGAAACTGAAATCGCTTCCCTTTTCAATTTCGCTTTCAACCTCGATCTTACCTCCCATGAGGCCGATCAGGTTTCGGCATATCGCAAGACCAAGCCCCGTCCCGCCATAACGCCTGGTGATAGAGGAGTCCGCCTGCGTGAATGAATCGAAGATGCTTTCCTTCTGCCGCGGCGTGAGACCGATCCCCGTATCGATCACCGAGAAGCGCAGCCTCGCTGCATCGGGGCCGGGTTCCCCCGGCGTTTCCCTCGCCTCAATCTTCAGCGTAACGGACCCCCGTTCGGTGAATTTGATCGCGTTGTGCACCAGGTTGAACAGCACCTGCTGGAGCCTCAACGGGTCTCCTTTTAAAGAGAAGGGCACGCCGCGCCCGATGTCGTAGACCATCTCAATGCCCTTTTCCTCGGCGGGCCTGGTCAGGATGTTGGCGATGGCGGCGAGGATGTCCTCCAGGTTGAAATCGACGGTTTCGATTGAAAGCCTGCCCGCCTCGATCTTCGAGAAGTCGAGGATGTCGTTGATGATGCCGAGCAGCATGCGCGCGGAGCTCTGTATCTTCGAGAGGTAGTC
>CAZPZJ010000425.1:0-1679 GCA_964591055.1 uncultured Leptospiraceae bacterium | reverse complement strand
TTGACGACGTAGGTTCCGGCGATCTTGTCGTGCCACCCCTGCCTCTTCTTGTCGATCAGGATCCAGATGTACCCGAGGAGGATCACCACAGCAGATATGATCATCCCGATCCACCGGAGGAAGCCCTTGGCGTAGCCTATCGGGTATGCTCCATCGGTCCCGACCAGCTTGATCTTCATCGCCATCATCCCAGGAGTCTGGCCGTTTCCGAAGAAGTAGGTGTAGTAGCCGACCGAGACCAGGACGCCCAGGAAGGCGATTATGCCGCCCAGGGTCTCGCCGACGTTCATCGAGGCGTAGCTGAGGATCGATCCGATCACCCCGACGATGATGCTATCTATCAGGTAACCTATGAACCTCGACCCCACGCTCGCCAAGTCCAGGGGCTTCTCCCCCCCATCTCCGGCAATTTCCGTCTCCATCTTCCAGCACCTCCACGAAATTTCTTCGATACTTAGTTACATAACACTCATATAAATAATTTGTCTTATTTTTGTCCTAGCTGGCGTTTGATGGTCTCATCTCTCAATTTGACGAGGCTTGGACGAAGATATCGCTGGAAATTGCCCGCAGATGGGCGGCCCCGAGGGGCGGATCTTCAGGCCGCCTCCATCGAAGGGAAGGGGCGGGGCAATCTGGAGATCTTCAACGCTTTCTGGTCACTCCTTTACGACGTAGGTCCTGGCGATCTTGTCGTGCCACCCCTGCTTCTTCTTGTCTATGAGGATCCAGAGGTATCCGAGGAAGAGGACGACGCCGGATATCTCCATCCCAGCCCAACGGAGGAGGCCCCGGCTGAAGCCCACAGGCGTGACCCCATCGGCCCGGACCAGCTTTATCTCAAGAAGCCTCATCCCCGGCGTCTGCCCCATCCCGAAGAAATAGGTGTAGTACCCTATGCCGATCGCCGCCATCAGAAGGTAGATCGGGGGATAATCCGATGGAAGGCTCCTCCCAGCCATAACCGAATCCGCCGCCGGGAGGCCTAAGAGAAATACGAGGGCGATGTAGATGATGCTCAGGACCACCAGGTCCATCAGATAGGCCGCTAGCCTCTGGCCGGCACCGGCCAATTCCGGCCCATTCTCTTCCTTCTGATCATATGGCTGATTCATTTTCCAAACCTCATCTGAGGATCAACGCCTGCAAGGTATTCCATACAGGTATAAAAATTAGACCTGTTGAGAACTGAGAGGACACGCAGCTGCCGACCGGGCAGATGAGACAGAAAGGACGAACGAAGGGGAAAGGATAGATCTTAAAAGCGATTTGAAGCGCGAAGGAAAAGGCGATCGATCCGCTGGGAGGTCACACCTCCCAGGCAGCGATCACCTTCTCGATGTTCACATAGTCTCTCCTTCCTCCATTCTCCAGGACCAGGACGCCGTCGGCGGAGCCAACCACCCTGCCGCGAAGCCGCTGGTCGCCGTCTCCGCCGAAGTAGACCTCAACATCCTTGTTGTACAGGTGCTCGGATATGAATTTGTCCATCATGGATTCCTCACCTCAAAGGAGTTATTTAGCAATAATAAGGCCTTAAACTAGATATAATTTGTGGTTAAGCCCATAATTCGCCCTGAACTCCGAAAAAACACGCCAAAATTTAAATCAACTTGATTAAATGATTCTAAGTCGGATCAACCGGGGTTGATGATCCGAAGATCTTTCTCCGAGTCAAG
>CAZPZJ010000424.1:0-1718 GCA_964591055.1 uncultured Leptospiraceae bacterium | reverse complement strand
GCTGGAAGGTGGGCTACTGCCTGGCGCCGGCGGCGCTTTCGGCGGAGTTCCAGAAGATACACCAGTACCTCACCTTCGCCACCAGCACGCCGGTGCAGCACGCCTACGCCGACTTCCTTGCGCGCAAGGAGCCCTACCTGGACCTTCCGGCGTTCTACCAGCGCAAGCGCGATCTCTTCCTCTCGCTGATCAGGGACTCGCGGTTCTCGTTCACGCCCAGCCGCGGCACGTATTTCCAGATGCTCGACTATTCGTCAATCACCGGCGAGCGCGACGTGGACTTCGCCCGCCGCATGACCGTGGAGCACGGCGTGGCGGCCATACCCCCGTCGGTGTTCTACCGTGAGGGCGTCGATCACAAAGTGCTCAGGTTCTGTTTCGCGAAAAAGGACGAGACGCTGAGGGCGGCGGCGGAGAGGCTATGCGCGATCTGAAGGTGACGCTTGTGCAGGCCGACCTCGCCTGGCATGATATTGAGGCGAACCTTGCGCACATCGGCTCCATGATCGGCTCCCTCAAAGAGGGCGCTGATCTCATCGTCCTTCCCGAGATGTTCGCCAGCGGTTTCACCATGCACCCGGAAACGTGCGCCACGGAAATGAACGGGCGGGCCGTCGACTGGATGAGGGAGCGGGCAGACGGGCTCGGCGCCGACATCGCCGGAAGCCTTGCCGTGCGCGAGGGCGGGCGCTTTTTCAACCGCCTCATGTGGGCGAAGCCCGGCGGGACCGTCCTCACCTGCGACAAGCGCCATCTCTTCCGCATGGCCGGCGAAGACAGGGTGTATTCGGCCGGCTCAAAGCCGCTTACCGTTGAGTGCGCCGGGTGGAGAATCCGCCCCTTCATCTGCTACGATCTCCGCTTTCCCGTGTGGATGCGTAACGCCGGCAACGGATACGACGCGATGGTGGTGGTGGCCAACTGGCCGGAGAGCCGCTCTGCGCACTGGAAGGCGCTCCTGCGGGCGCGCGCCATCGAAAATCAGTGTTACGTGATCGGCGTCAACCGCGTGGGCGTCGACGGAAACGGGGTCGCCTACAGCGGCGATTCCGCGGCGATCGACTATTGCGGGAATGTCCTGTTTGAGCAGAGCGGGGCCGAATGCTCGGGCACCGTCACGCTTTTGCGCGGCAGCCTTGATGAATACCGCGAATCGTTTCCGGCCTGGAGGGACGCCGACCGCTTCTCGCTTGAATAGTGGAGCTACTGCACAATCAGGTTCATCTCGAAGATCGGAAGCAGCACCGAAACCACGATGGTGCCGATTGCGACGCCCATCAGCACGATGATGACCGGCTCGATCAGGCTGGTGAGGCCGGTGATGGTGAGGTCGAGCTCGTTCTCGTACACCCTGCCGATGTTTACGAGCATCGTGTCCAGCTTGTCGCTCGCTTCCCCGGCGGCGATCATGCCGAGCACCATTTTCGGCAGGAAGTCCGAGCGCCCCAGCGCGGTGGAAACGGTCGCGCCCTCGCGGATGCGCACGGCCGCCTCCTCGATCTTCTTCTCCACGACCACGTTGCCGACGATCTTCTTGACGATCTCGAACGACTTCAGGATGTCCACTTTGTTGTTGAGCAGCACGCCCAGGTTCTGAGTGAAGCGCAGCACGATGAGCTTGCGGTAGAGGTTTTTGAACAGCGGCGTGCTGAGCTTGAGCTCGTCGAGCTTCCGCCGCCCCTCCGCCGTTTTCGAGTACTGCCGCAGGTAGTAGGCGA
>CAZPZJ010000423.1:0-1720 GCA_964591055.1 uncultured Leptospiraceae bacterium | reverse complement strand
CCTCGCGAAGCATTGCAAGCCTGCGGGCGATGGGACTTCCCCCGTAAAACGAAAGTGCCGCATCCACCGTCATGCTCAGCACATCGTGAATGTTCTTCCCGCGGCATCGGTACTCGAGCACGCGCTCCCGGAAACGCCTGCCGCCGCACTCCGCGCACCTGATGCGCATGGAGTTCATGAAGTTCATTTCCACCACGACCGTCCCGAGACCGCGGCATGCGGGACAGGCCCCTTCAGAGTTGAAACTGAACAGCGACGCCTTCACCCCCGCTGCGCGCGCAAACTCCGCCCGGATATCGTCAAATACGCCGGTGTACGTGGCGGGATTCGAGCGGGAAGATGCCGCCGGCGGCTCCTGTCCCACCACGATGGTCTCCGGATTGGCCGGCACGAACACCCGATGGATCAGCGTGCTCTTCCCTGAGCCCGCAACGCCGGTCACGCAGGTGAGCAGTCCGGCCGGGATCCTGACGGAAATGTTTTTCAGGTTATTCACGGCGGCGTTCCTGATCTCAAACCATTCGCCGCGGCTGCGTCTGCGCCGCCGTTCGGGCATGTTCGGGACAAGATACCTCCCGGTGAGCGTACCCGATGAGCGCAGTTCCGCCGGAGCGCCCGTGAAGAGCACATCGCCTCCCCCGGCGCCCGCACCCGGACCGAGATCGATCACACAGTCGGCGCGCATGACGATCGAGGGATCGTGCTCCACCACAAGCACGCTGTTGCCCCGGTCCCTGAGGCGCTCAAGCATTTCGACGAGCTGTTCGATGTTCACCGGGTGCAGCCCCGCCGAGGGCTCGTCGAGGATGTAGAGCAGGTCGACAAGGCCGCAATCAAGCTGGCGCGCCATCTTGACGCGCTGGCTCTCGCCCCCCGAAAGCGTGGCGACCCCCCTGTTGAGCGTGAGATAACCCACGCCGATGTCAACAAGTCCGCCCGTAATCGACCGCATCCTGGCGATCAGCTCTCCGGCGTGAGGAATCTCGAGCGAGCCCATGAAATCATGGAGGTCTGCAAGCTCCATCGAGACACACTCGCCGATGCTCTTTCCCCCGACCATGACCGACGCCGCCCTTCGGCTGATTCTCTGTCCGCCGCAGCTTTCGCATTTTCGCTCGCTGAAGAAACGATCGAAGGACTCCCGCCGGGACTTGCTCAGCGACACCTCGCCCCGTTTTCGATACAGCCGCTCAAGCTTTCCGGCGACTCCTTCGAACAGCTTCCGGTACGTCCCCGCCCCATGCGCTTTTTCAAACGCTGTTCCCCGGGAATACAGCAACACTTCCATCAGGTCCCCGGAATACCGCTGCAGGGGCTCGTCCGGATCGAACAGGCTGCAGGCGCAGATATCCCGCCAGTTCCATCCCCCGATCCGGTAATCCGGGTGCAGAATCGCGCCCTCCCGGAGCGATTTGCCCGTGTCAAGCAGCCGCGCCGCATCGATGCGAATGCATGTGCCGAGACCACGGCATTCCGGGCACATGCCGTCCGGGTGGTTGAACGAGAAGAGCGATGACGAACCGATGAACGGCTCGCCGAACCTTGAGTACAGCATGCGCAAATACGAGTACGCTTCCGTCGCCGTACCGACCGTGCTCCTGCTGTTCCTTCCCATGGGCTTCTGGTCGATGACGATCGACGTTGAAAGGTTTTCAATGGCGTCAACGGGCGGCCTGGAGAGCTTCGGAAGCGCACGGCGGGCATACGGGCTGAAGGTCTC
>CAZPZJ010000422.1:0-1720 GCA_964591055.1 uncultured Leptospiraceae bacterium | reverse complement strand
CGGGATTTTCTGCGCGATTCGTTTTTCAGGCTTTGCACCATCTCAAATCCCGCACACTTCCCTTCGAATTTCGCGTTCAGGGAAGTCGCCGACCGTGCGCGTGACCATGACAGCCTTGCCTCGTTCATCGCCGGCACGCTTGTCCCGCTCTTTTCCCATGAGCACCGGTATTTCCTCGACATGGGCATGAAGCGGGCCCTCTTCCACCTGTGCATCAATAAAGTCATCACACCGAAGCAGGCAATCGATTTCCTCGAATCGCTCGCGCGGCACCCATCGGCGCCGGTGCGCTCGCTCGCGGATTCGCTCGTCTGGCACAATCAGCGCGGATCGCTGGTGTTCATGTCGGCCGAAGCCGAGCCCTTTTCAAAAAGCGGAGGCCTCGCCAACGTGGTCTACGAGCTTCCCAGGGAGCTCGCGCGGCTGGGCGAGGAGGTGTACGTCATCACCGGCATGTACCGGAACGGCGACGAGAAATCCACCGCCAAGATGCACGAGATGATCCGGCGCTACGGGATTTCGTACAGCGGCCGCAGCGTGCGTTTTAAAATCCAGCACTCGGAATACGAGGTGGGAGTGCATTCCGGCGTCGTGGACGGCGTGACGTACTTCCTTCTGGATCACCACGAATTTTTCGACGGTCTCTACTGGGGGATCACCGCCGAAGAGAAGCTGCGCCGCCGCATCGCGTTCGCACGTTCATGCGCGGAGGTGATCGTGCAGTTCAACCTGAGACCGCATTTCACCTTCACCAACGACGCTTACGCCGGGCTCTTCAACGGCATCGTCAGGTGCGACCATGTGTACGCCCAGAACCAGAATTTCCAGCGCACAACATTTCTGCACATCATCCATAATGGCGGCTGGCAGTACTTCGACTCGTACTACCGCTACGAGCGCGGATTCGACCATTTCAGCCTCTTCAATCTCCCGTCGTGGAAATCATGGGACTTCACCGATCCCCACCACGCCGACAGGCTCAACTGCATGGCGGCGGCCATCCGCTGCGCCGACCGCACCATCACGGTAAGCCCCAGCTACGCCCGGCAGATCGAATACGCCTGCGACGGTTTGGAGAGCATCCTCAACAGCGTGATCGGCATCAGCAACGCCATCGGCACCGACTTCAGGGAGCGCATCGGTGCGCAGTTCGCGAAATCGGGGTTCACCGAATCGGGCTGCGGCGCGCTGATCGAACGGATCCGGTCGGACGAAGCGCTTCTGGAAAAGATTGAAACGCGGTTCCCCGAGATCATGCGCGGAAAGTCTGCGGTCCTTGCAATTCCCGATGAAGCGCGAAGGGCCTCGGTCCGCCGGATGCTCGACAAGCTGATCCTCCAGATGAGCCGCGGATTCACGATCGATCCGGACAGGATACTCTTCTCCATGATCCACCGAATCACCGAGCAGAAGGGCTTCCAGCTGCTGCTTGAATCCTCGCAGGGCCTTTTCCTGAACCTTGGATTTCAGGCGGTCATCGGCGGCGCCGTCGCATCAGGCGACCGGCGCGGGGAAGAGCTCGCCGACGGCCTGTACCGGCTCTCGCGTTTTTACCCGAATTCCGTCTCGGTTTCATTCGGCTACCAGGATATCAGCATCCCGCTCTTTTCCTCCGACCTCTTCTGCATGCCGTCAATGAACGAGCCGGGGGGCATCTCGCAGCTTGAGGCGCTCGCCTGCGGTTGCCTTGTTGTCGCGAGGGCGACCGGCGGGCTGAGGG
>CAZPZJ010000421.1:0-1722 GCA_964591055.1 uncultured Leptospiraceae bacterium | reverse complement strand
AGATCAAGCTCAACAGCATTCGGCTGGCGGCGAGCATTGCGCACTCCGCCATCGAATAGAATGAATACCGGAAAAACGAGGAGCCCATAATGAGCGATAAACTGATACTGGCGATCAACACAGGGTCAACATCCACAAAAATAGCCGTATACAGGGGAGCGAAAAGCGTGTTCGCCGCGAACCTCACCCACACGGCGGACGATCTGCAGGGCCACATGGAGTTCACGGCCCAGTACGAGTTCAGGAAAAAAGTGATCATGGACGAGCTCGCCCGCGCCGGGATCAGCGTCGGCGACATTGCGCTCGTCATGGGGAGGGGCGGATTGCTCAATCCCATCAGGTCGGGGGTGTACGCTGTCAACGATCTCATGAAAGAGCATCTCCGGCAGGGCTGGGAGAAGTCAAAGCACGGCGCGAATCTTGCCGCGCTGATCGCTGATGAAATGGCCAGGTCGGTTCCGGGCGCCAGGGCGTTCATCGCCGATCCGCCGGTGGTTGACGAGCTTGATGATGTCGCGAGAATCACCGGACATCCGGCATTCGAGCGTAAATCGATTTTTCACGCGCTCAACCAGAAGGCGATCGCGAAAAAGTACGCCCGCGACAGCGGAGTCGCCTACGAGTCTCTCAATCTCATCGTGGCGCATCTCGGAGGAGGCGTGTCCGTGGGCGCCCACCGGAAAGGGCTCATTGTGGACGTCAACAACGCGCTCGATGGCGACGGGCCATTTTCACCCGAGCGCGCCGGCGCCCTGCCTCCAGGGGATCTTGCCAAACTTTGTTTCAGCGGGACGAAAACGCAGGATGATATCAGAAGAATGATGGTCGGGGGCGGGGGCATTGTCGCTCACCTGGGGACCAATGACGCCAGGATCGTGGAAAAAAGAATTGCAGAGGGCGATGAAAAGGCGAAGCTTGTGTACGAGGCGATGCTCTACCAGGTCGCCAAGCACATCGGCGGAATGTTCACGGTGCTGATGGGCGAAGTTGACGCGATCATCATCACGGGCGGAATCGCCTACAGCGAAATGGCGACCGGGTACATCAGGGATCGCGTGGAAAAACTCGCCAAGGTCTGCGTGTATCCCGGGGAGGATGAGATGGAAGCGCTGGCCATGAACGGCCTTCAGGCGCTCAATGGAGAGGCGGAGGTTCTGGAATACCGTTAACGTGCATGCGGGTGCGGGGCATATTATCGTATGGTCGAGGAAAATAATCAAAAGAGGCATATTCCCTGGAAGATCAAGGAGAGGCTGTATCCGAAATCGCTTGAGCTCTTTTCCGAGCGTGATTTCCACCAGGTGAACATGCGCGAGATCGCAAAGAAGGCCGACATCAGTATCGGCACCATATACAAGTATTACCCGTCCAAGCAGGATCTGCTTTTCACTATTATCGACGAGTACATGAGCACGCTGAAAAGCCTCATTAAAATGCACATTCAGGGGATTGAAAGCCCCAAGGAGATATTCAGGAAGCTCTTCTGGGTGACGCTTGATTTTTACGATAAAAACCCGAGTGTCGCGGTGACCGGTTTTATCACCGTGCCCATGAAGACATGGATGCAGGAGAGCGCCTACAGGCGGGACGACATCAGGGAGCTGCTGTCGGAAGTATATGAAACCGTGAAAGCGCGCGGTGGACTGCATGGCTCCATCGACGTCAGAACGCTCAACAGCCTGTATTTCATGTTCTGCAGCCGGCAGGTGCACGTGTGGTATT
>CAZPZJ010000420.1:0-1725 GCA_964591055.1 uncultured Leptospiraceae bacterium | reverse complement strand
GGTTCGGTCAACGGCATGCACGACAGCTATATGCCGCTGGGCGGGATGATACAGATGTTCAACATGGGCATCGGCGAGGTTATCTTCGGCGGCGTGGGCGTCGGCCTCATCGGCATGCTTTTCTACGTAATCCTCGCGATGTTCGTCGCGGGCCTCATGATAGGGCGGACCCCGGAGTTCATGGGCAAGAAACTAGGCCCCTTCGAGATGATCATGGCGATGATCGCGATGCTCGTGCCGATGATATCGATGATCGTATTCTCCGCAATAGCGGTCTCAACGGAAGCGGGACTTGCGGGATTGAACAATCCCTCGTCCCGCGGCCTCTCGGAGATACTCTATGCCTATTCATCGGGCAACGGCAACAACGGCTCCGCCTTCGCGGGCCTGGGGGCCAACACCGTTTTTTATAACAGTACGATCGCGATCTCGATGCTCATCGGCCGTTTCGCGACGGTAATCCCGGCGCTCGCCGTGGCCGGTTCGCTCGCACAAAAGAAAACCGTGCCCGAGAGCGGTGCGAGCTTCCCGACGACCGGTCTTCTGTTCATCATCATTCTCATAAGCGTGATCTTCATCATTGGCGCGCTCACCTTCTTCCCGGTCTACTCTCTCGGGCCGATACTGGAACATCTGTTCGTCGACCGGGGAAATCTTTTTTAGCGAGGGTATATCATGACTCTATGGCAATCAGGATTCCTGCTACAGGCTTTAAGGGAATCTTTTAAAAAACTGAACCCGTTCACCCTCTGGAGAAACGTGGTCATGTTCGTCGTTGAGGTCGGCGCTTTCATCACCGTGGCGGTGACGGTTCGCGATATGCTCAACGGGGAGGATTTCTCCCTGGGCCTCCAGGTCGGCATCTGGATGTGGGCCACCGTTCTCTTCGCCAATTTCGCCGAGGCGCTCGCGGAGATACAGGGGAAAGCGCGGGCGGAATCGCTGCGGAGCACGCGAAACAGTCTTGTCGCGGTCAGGGTCCTTGAAAGCGGGAAAACCGAAAATGTATCCGCCGGTGTCCTGAGAAAAGGGGACGTCGTCATCATCGCCGAAGGAGACGGTGTTCCCGGGGACGGAGATATCATTGAAGGCACCGCGCTGATGGATGAATCGGCCATCACCGGGGAGTCGGCGCCGGTGATACGCGAGTCCGGCGGCGACCGCTGTGGAGTAACCGGAGGAACGAAGATTCTTTCGGGGAGGATCATCGTAAGGATCACCGCGAACCCCGGCGAGACCTTCCTGGACCATATGATCAAAATGGTCGAGAGCGCGAAGCGGCGGAAAACACCCAACGAGATCGCGCTCGAGATACTTCTCGTCAGCCTCACGGTGCTTTTCCTCGTGGTGGTCTTCACGCTTCCGGCCTTCGCCCGTTACATGGGGATAACCGTCACACTGCCCGTTCTGATATCGCTGCTCGTATGCCTCATGCCGACCACCATCGGCGGGCTGCTGCCCGCCATCGGCATCGCGGGTATGGACCGGCTTCTCGCGCACAACGTGGTGGCGATGAGCGGCAGGGCCGTCGAGGCCTCGGGTGATGTAAGCACCGTGTTGCTCGACAAGACCGGCACCATCACGCTGGGCAACCGCATGGCCGCGGAATTTCTCCCGGCGGACGGCATAAAGATGACGGAGCTGGCCCGGGCCACCCTGTTCGCCTCCATCGCGGATGAAACCCCCGAGGGCCGGAGCATCGTGATCCTGGCGAAAAAGGAGATG
>CAZPZJ010000419.1:0-1725 GCA_964591055.1 uncultured Leptospiraceae bacterium | reverse complement strand
ATCGAACGCGGGGGAAGCGGCTGCGCCTGCGCTGCGAGCTCGCTTGTGCGCTCGCTTGTGCAGGAGCTCGTCCTGCGTCGCAACGAAGTGCTCGTCATGGACATGGAGGCCGGAATTGAACATCTCGGAAGGGCAACGGCGCGTGGTGTCGATCTTCTTCTTATCGTGTCAGAGCCGGGACAGCGTTCCGCTGATTCAACACTACGCATAGAAGCGATGGCGCGCCAGATCGGCATTACGCGCATCGCAGCAGTCGCCAACCGGATCAGGAACGCTGCGGACAGGCAATTTCTCGAACAATCGCTGCCGGGCCTCGATATTCTCGGCTGGATTCCCTTTTCCGAACGGCTGTGTTCGCTCGACAGGGACGGATTTTCAGTGCTTGACGGGCTTGATGATCACGAAATGGAAGTGTTCTCTTCGCTTGCGGACAGCATTCTTCCGGAAAAAAGTTCTTGACCAAAGTCGCTCAAGATTGCGTGTAGAAAAAGCGGATGACAGTGCGCATCCGCGTTTTCCGTTGTATACGGCATCAGGCCGCCGCGTGCCAATCCTGCTGAAAAGGTGAAAACTGATGGGTTCGTCGGTAAAATTTCTCGCAACCGCCATCGGCAGCTTTCCCCACGATGACCCGGGGAGGGCGCTGGACGTGATATTTTCCTCCATACCTGACGCCGTGGTATGGCCGCAGCTTCCAAAGCTGGGACTCACCGAGCAGATGGAGATCCAGTACAGCGAAGGCATGCCCCGCGCGATTATCGACACGGACAAGGGGCGCATGTACTTTGACACCACCGGTGATTATTCCGATGAGTTCGCATCCTTTTACGAGAATTACATGACTGCCATGGAAGACGGCGCCGGCATTGATTCGATGGCCATAGGAGAGGAGTATTCCCGGGGAATTTACGCACTTGAGGACAGGCTCCAATCCGCCGGAAAAAAACGCGAATTTGTGAAAGTCCAGACCACGGGCCCCTGTTCGTTCGCGCTCACGGTCGTCGACGAAAACAAGCGTGCGATCTATTACAACGAGGAGTTCCGCGACGTGATCGTCAAGGCACTTGCGCTGAAATCCCGCTGGCAGATCAGGAAGTTCAGCCGGTACGCCGGGAAAGTCATCTGCTTTATCGATGAACCCATACTGTCCGCATTCGGCTCCTCGACATATATTTCCGTGAAGCGCGAGGACGTTGTTGCAAACATCGCCGAGGTTGTCGACGCAATCCACATGGACGGCGGCCTTGCCGGCGTGCACTGCTGCGGCAACACCGACTGGAGCATTCTCATTGACGCGGGTGTCGACATGGTGAACCTGGACGCCTACGGTTTCGGTGAGACGATCGCGCTCTATCCCGGCCCGGTCAAGGCGTTTCTGGGACGCGGGGGGCTGATCGCGTGGGGAATCGTCCCCACATCTGTCGCGATACGTGACGAGACCGCGGACTCTCTCGTCGCACGCTTTGACTCAACAGTCGGCGTCCTCTCTTCGAAGTCCGGCATTGCGCGGGAGGATATTCTCAACTCGTCGGTGATAACCCCGTCGTGCGGCACCGGCTCGATGAGCGTTCCTGACGCGGAAAAGGTGTTTGAAACGCTTTCAGAGGTTTCGCTCCGGCTCAGGGAAAAGTACTGAGACTCAAGAACATGACGGCATTCGACTGAGATGAGCTTCACGATAGCAGTGACCGGGAAGGGCGGCACGGGGAAATCCACCATCGCCGC
>CAZPZJ010000418.1:0-1731 GCA_964591055.1 uncultured Leptospiraceae bacterium | reverse complement strand
GGTGCCACAACCCCGAAAGCATATCCCCGAAGCCGCAGCCCCACTGGATTAAAACACGCTGTATCGGATGTAATAAATGCGCCGAGATCTGCCCCTCGCACGCGATCACGATCGGCCCGCAGGGCGTCACTATCGACCGTGAGCGCTGCCGTGGATGCGGAACCTGCGCCGATTTCTGCCCCACCACGGCAATGGAACTGTGGGGAGTCAGGCGCGAAGCATCAGAGCTCGCAAAGGAGCTTGCCAGGGATCGCGCCTACTTCGAGGCATCCGGAGGCGGGGTGACGCTTTCCGGCGGGGAGAGCACGATGCAGCGGGATTTCGCACAATCGCTCCTGGCACGTCTCCGCGGAATGGGAATTCACACCGCACTGGACACCTGCGGATTGTGTTCCGGAGAGGTAATAAATTCGATTCTCCCCTTTACCGATCTGGTCCTCTACGATATCAAGGAAATCGATCCGGTCAGGCACAGGGTCTTTACCGGAAGCGACAACACCAGGATTCTTGAAAACCTTGATCGCATCGCATTATATAAAAAAACGCACCTTTTCCCGAGACAGCTTTGGGTTCGTACCCCGATCATCCCGGGGGCGACCGACACGGAAGAGAACATCACCGGCATCGGCGCCATCATCTCGAAGCTTCCCGAAGCTTCCGTTGAGCGATGGGAACTTTGCGCGTTCAACAACCTGTGCCGCGATAAATACGAACGGCTGGGCCTCGACTGGCGCTTTGCGCACACCCCGCTGATCAGTTCCCGCGAAATGGAACGCCTCACGGAAATCGCCAGACAATCAGTTCCCCGGCCCGAAATTGTGATGTGGTCGGGAAGCACTCTCACGGAAGATGAGCGCGAACAGGGCAACGGCCCCCGCGCCGCTCAGCCCGCGGCCAGGGGCTGCCAGTGAGGCAAACACTATTGATGGAGAAAGAGCATGAACACCAGAAATGAATTTACCCCCGCCGAGATTGAAGCATCATCACCCGCTGAAAAAATCGGCCTTTTGGCAACCGTCAATCCCGAGGGCCTTCCTCACATGACGCTGCTGACCTCGCTCCAGGCGCTTGACAGCACACACATGGCGTTCGGCGAGTTTTCCTGGGGATTGAGCAAATACCACGTCCGTAACAATCAGAAAACTGGATTTCTCATCATGACCCTTGACCGGAAGCTCTTTCGCGGCAAGGCGCTCTGGACAGGGGCGAGGAAGGATGGAAACGAGTACGAGATGTTCAACCGGAAACCCATGTTCCGCTATAACACGTACTTCGGCATCAACACCGTCCATTACCTCGATCTCGTGGAAACCACCGGCAGCCAGAACCTCCCCCTCGGATCAATTCTGATCGCGTCGCTGCTCTCCGGTGTCGCGAAGGGCGGAGCCGCCGTCCGGCGTGACGAAACGCCGCTCCCCCCCCTCGCATGCTCATACTTCAACTCTCTGAGCTCTATCAAATTTTTATCGTACATCGGTGCTGACGGATTTCCGGTGATCATCCCGGTTCTTCAGTGCAGGGCTGCGGATTCTTCCCGCCTTGCCTTTTCCACACTTGCGTATGGCGCAGAAATCTCGGAAATAACCGACGGCAGTCCTGTGGCGGTGTTCGCGATGACAATGCAGATGGAAAGCGTGCTGATCAGGGGAATATATTGTCGCCGACGCGTGAGGGGGATCTCAACCGCCGCCATCGACATAGACTGGGTGTACAACTCAATGCCGCCCGTTC
>CAZPZJ010000417.1:0-1743 GCA_964591055.1 uncultured Leptospiraceae bacterium | reverse complement strand
GGCGTGATGGCGTCGCTGCTCCGCCTGGATGCGGACGGCACGCTCGACAGAAACATCATGTTCGACGGAAAGCTGTTTCCCGCGGGGACCGACGTAACGGCCTCGTACCGGTTCGATTCCTACCGTGCGACCTACCGCTACCTGTTCCTGTACAGCGGCGCGTTGAGGCTGGGGGCGGGAATCACCGGCAAGATTCGCGACGCGGAGATAACGCTGGAAGGCGGTGGGCAGGAGGGCGGCCTTTCCAACACGGGCTTTGTCCCGCTGCTCAACTTCTACCTGGAGTGGATCGTATCGCCCGGAGTGTCGCTGCTCATGTACGGCGACGCGGCGTGGTCTCCCTACGGGCGGGCGGAGGACGTGTTCGCCGGGCTGCTCTGGAGGCTGTCCGACGGCGCGGCGCTCATGGCCGGGTACAGGCTGCTCGAAGGCGGCGCCGACAACGACACCGTGTACACCTTCTCCATGTTCCATTACGCCGTTGCCGGTGTCGAGTTCAGGTATTAAACCGGCTGCAGGGGAGGGCGGGGCGCTCCGGTCATCGTACCGACTTCCCGACGAATATCAGCCCGAGCCATTTTTCTTCCTGCCGCTGCGCGTCACGCTCCAGGGCTTCGATCGTGGTGCGCACGATTGAACTGCCGTCGGTATACCCCGCCCTGTATGCCACAATCGCGGGTGTACCGGCGGCATAGTGTTTTCGGAGCGTCGCCGACAGTGTCCCGATTTCCTTGACGCCCAGAAAGATGATGAGCGTGTCGCCGCTCTCCGCGGCGTTTTTCAGCAGCGCATCGTTGCGGGCGATGGCGTCCGGGGAGGTGATGATCGCGGAGCCGTTTGCGGCGATATCACCGCCGAGCATGGCGCTGGCCGCGTTCAGCGCGCTGATGCCGGGAACAATGCGGAGGCGTTGCGGCCTGGCCGATTTCGGCAGCAGGGACTGCCAGCTCCCGAACAGCGACGGATCCCCGTACTCAAGGTAGGCCACGGTCTTTCCCGCGTCCAGCTCCCGCCTGAGCGCATTGATGTTCCGCTCGGCGGTTTCGCGTGTGATTCGTTTCACCTCTTCATCGGGAACGCCGGGATGCAATGTCCTGTAATAGTGCGGCCTCGCCATCAGCGGGTCGAAGAGCACCGGCCGGCCGTCGAGGTAGCGGGCGAACCGCCGCCGTATGTCGTCGGCGCAGATGAAACAATCGGCCCTGGCCATCTCCGATATCGCCTCGCGCGTGATGAGCGCCGGATCTCCGCATCCGATGCCGATTATCGAAAGCGACGGCTGCGCGTCATTGAGCGGAGGGCGGGGCGCGGCGTCCAGCACCTCGATGCCGGTGAGTCGTTCGACGCGCCTGCCGGAGTGCGCGCCACGTGCGATGACGAGCCGGGGAAGGAGCTCGGCCCCGGATTGCCGATCGCTGTGCGCCTGGCGCGCCTTCGCGCGGGTACAGCGCGGCCTTGTGCCCGAAGGCGTGGATGAGTGCGCGCTTTCGATGATGAAATCGGATTCCCGACCGCGCATTATTTCATCGCAGGAGAGGAGCACCCTGCCGGAGGCGGAGCGCAGCAGCACCGCCGTGCCGGCGCCGTGCCGCTCCACATGCGCGAGGCTCAGCAGGCTTTTCAGCGGCACCCCGCTGACGGCGCCGCGGCCGGAAGGCGCGCTCACCTGCCGCATGGCTGCGAGGTCGTCCGGGCAAAGCACAAGCGGCTGGCTGACGCGTCCGCTCACTGTCAGCGCGAGGG
>CAZPZJ010000416.1:0-1764 GCA_964591055.1 uncultured Leptospiraceae bacterium | reverse complement strand
GTCTCGTGGTCCACCTTCTTGCAGCTCCCCAGGTGGACATTTCGGACCTTCCCGCCTTCTTGGTGCTCTTCGCTTTCTCCATCTGCGAGTTATTCACACCACCATTATACGGGTTTCGAAAACATAAAAATAAAGATGTTGAATAAAAAGTTGTATGCACTTGGGCTAGTTCAAATTGTTAATTAATTCCGTTACTAGGTCACTATCTTCATCCTGAAACTGTCTATCTATTTCCTCAAGCACGCTTTCCACGTCAGGAGGTGTATCTGAGGATTCTTGTGAGGGTTCAGATGTATCTGAGGACTCTTGTGAGGATTCAGATGTGTCTGAGGACTCTTGTGAGGATTCAGATGTATCTGAGGACTCTTGTGAGGATTCAGAGCTTTCTGCAGGTGGAGTGTCTAATTCCGGCGCCTGTACTATAGGAGGATTGCTATCCACACCATTTGGACTGTAATAAACCCTACCATCATTACCAAGTTTAAGGTGCTCCGTTGCGTATTCAAAGAAAAGATCTTTGTGAGCCTGCTCACCGGTGTAACCAATTGGAGTCGTGCTCTCCGCATTTTCATCTCCATTTGGGGTTATTGGAAGATCAAGTTTTACATCATATATCGCAATCTTTGAATTAATTTCCTTGTTGGAAAACATATCATTAGAAAATCGGAATTGATAGAGGTCTCCAGCCAGTAATTGATCATCTTCCGATTGAATAACTACAATATTTTTTACAGCACCGCTTACTAATATATCTTCAATCGCTTTTTCGAAATCATACTTTAGGGTCGTCGCCGCCGCTAGACCAGTAGTCAAATCTGAGTTTTTTTGTGTCTTGGCAGCCATAGGCGAAATCAATATAAGTGTATCACAAGTTAATCCATACTTAGCGTTATCAGCGAGAGCCGCTACAGCAGTTGATGTGCCACCAGAATACGCCACAATAGTCTCATAATGATTAGTACCATCCTTTTTCTTTAAACCCTCTAGTTTCTTTAGGCCGTTTTGTTCTGTTGCCTCTCCTCTTGCAGCCTTATTAACTTCCATGATATTAGTTACTTCATCGGAATAATACATCGGAAAGTAATATGCATCCAAATCTGCAGCAATTTTTTTGTAGTCATCATTGGCGGCACTGGAACATGGTTCAACACACACCGGCTTATCCTGGTTGATTCCTCCAAGTAGAAGGTTTCCTCCACATGCTACACCTGAAAACAGCATCGTCAGAAGTGACGCGATTACCAAAGAACGGATTTCCAAGACTATAATCCCTCCGCTATCTTCTTTCAAGATTGCAAGATATGATGAAAAACCTTTCGATGACGCAAGAGTCTCATTCCCGGAGGCAGAATAGTTCTATGACATCTTGCTCAATCTCTATTAAAATGACACAGAACGTTTCAGGTTGCACGTACTCAGCCATCCAGCAAAAAAAGACCAGAATCGGAGCCTACAATATTTTTATGAATATGCTTCTCCCCTCACACCCCCTACCTTTGCGCTCCAGATTCTACAGCGTCTTTTTGATTTCACTGATAACGATTTTTCGATAACGGGCAATTGTCGATAAATTATTCCATAGTATTTGGAATATTCAGGTAGGCAAAAGCAAAAATAGGGCTTGTTAAGAGGATGGCAAAAAGATAGATGGATTCATGCTGGTTATACGCACTGAACGGATCTGAGACAATCTCTTAATTAACCTATTTACGGCATCTAAAATTAACCGTCAGTGCCTCCAAAGTATTCAGCAATATTGGTAAG
>CAZPZJ010000415.1:0-1767 GCA_964591055.1 uncultured Leptospiraceae bacterium | reverse complement strand
CCATCGTGCAGACATCCCCCCCCGACGAGCGCGGCTTCATGAGCCTGGGCGTGGCCGTTGACGTGGCGAACATCATCATCAAGACCGCCAGTATTGTCATCGCCGAAGTGAATCCCGAAATGCCGTTCACCCTGGGAGAGACGAGCATCCACATCGACCAGGTGGACTACATCGTCGAGAGCGATGTCCCGCTGCTTGAGCGCGACAAAAGGCCCGTCGAGCCCGGCATGGACCGCATCGCATGGCACGTGTCCAACCTGATCCAGGATGGCTCAACCGTAGTGCTCCACCTCGGCAGGGTGTTCGACGCCATCGCGCGCCACCTCCATTCCAAGCGCAACCTGGGCGTCCTTACGCACGTGGTGTCCGACTGGGTGATCGACCTTGTCGAGTCGGGCGCGATCTCGCTTGAGCGCAGCCGCTTCACCGGCGGGCTCGTCACCACAAGCTACTGTTACGGCTCGCGCGACCTCTACAATTACGTGAACCGCAACCCCGTGGTGGAGTTCTACCCGATCTCGCGGCTCGCGAATCCGCTTCTGATCCGCAGGCTCAACAAGCTCGTGAGCATCATGAACGTCAAGAAGATCGACATCTCCGGCGAGTCGGTGGTGTTCCACTCGGGAGACAACCTGCTCTCCGGGTACGAGAGCAAGCTGAACTTCGCGGTCGCGGCGACCTTCTCGAAAAACGGCAAGGCGATCGTGGCGCTGCAGTCCGTGGACATGGAGGGCAACAGCAACATCGTCATCAACCACTCCAGCGAAGACTCGTCCCGCGTGCGGTCAACGCTCGGCGTCACCCGGTATGTGGTGACGGAATACGGCGTGGCCAACCTCTACGGAAAGTCGGTGCGCGAGCGCGCGATGGCGATGATCGACATCGCCCACCCGGCCCACCGCGACGCGCTGCTTGAAAAGGCGAAGGAGCTCGGCTGCGCCTATCCCGACCAGATATACATGAGCGAGCACGCGTCCGATTACCCCCTCGAGCTCGAGACGATCAAGACGTTCGCGGACAACCTCGAGGTGAAATTCCGCCCCATCAAGCCCTCCGACGAGGACAAGATGCGCAGGCTCTTCTACCAGTTTTCGGACGAGAACAAGTACTTCCGCTACTTCGCCCGCATCAGGATCATGCCCCACCGCGAGATGCAGAACTACGTCAACATCGACTACAAGACCACGCTTTCAATCGTCGGCGTTCTTGAGCGCAACCGTGTGGAAACCATCATCGCCGAGGCCCGCTACTCCTACTACCCGGAGGAGGACGTGTACGAGATGGCGTTCACCGTTGACGAGAAGCACCAGGGCCGCGGCATCGGCACGTTCCTCCTGGACTACCTGATCATGATCGCACACGAGCGAGGAATACAAAAACTCTCGGCCAACATACTCTACGAGAACAGCAGGATGATCCGGGTGTTCGACAAGGCCCGGGTGAAGCCGGTCACCTCGTTTGACAGCGGCATCGTGGTGAAGCTGTTTCACCTCGACGGGCTCGACACCCGTGGAAACAGCAACGAGACATGATCATCATAGAAAATACCGGAAACATGGAAAGCGATGAAAAAGAAACCTGTTGAAGTCGGCATCGGCGAGATGGAACAGCTCCTGGACAGCTACCTGGAGGCGCCGTCAGGCCTCAACTACGCGCTGAAAATCGTGGGGCATCCCGGGGTGGGGAAATCCGCGCTGGTCAGGCAGGCGGCGGCGAGAAAGAACTTCCACTTCATCGACACGCGCCTGGCGTTCAAGGAAAACATTG
>CAZPZJ010000414.1:0-1777 GCA_964591055.1 uncultured Leptospiraceae bacterium | reverse complement strand
TGGATTCAGTTTATAAAGTTGGTGGTTGAAATGAAAAACTTGGAAAGTACAGTAACCATTATCTCCTAATTGCTCTGCTAACCGAAGGCGCATGGAGAAGCTTTGGATGATTGACTCAAAACATTTATCTCTGTCCAGGATAAGTCGGACAATAGTGATAGATATGCCATTCTGCACTAACTGTGGCACTGAATATGAGAAGGGTGATGGATTTTGTTCATCCTGCGGTAATCAGCTTTCAACAAAAGAGTCCGCCTTTAATCAGTCAACGGAAATACCATCAAATCGACCACTATCAGAGTGTGATGGACTTAATCTGATAGGCCAAGATCCCGAAATGGATTATCAGGGAGTGTGGACAAGATTCATCGCGATTTTCATTGATAGTATTATTTTATACATTATCTTATTCATTATCTTATTCGCGATGCCGTTTATAGGTTTGTATTTAGACCGTGATTGGATCTGGCCGTTCTTTTTAGTTAGCTGGTTAGGCTACTTCGTACTATTAGAGGGATTCAAGGGCCAGACTATTGGAAAAATGATCACCAAAATAAAAGTTGTAAAAGATGATGGAACTCCTTGTGACCTGCAAGCTGCCTTTATGAGAAACGCAATTAGATTTATTGATATGCTTCCATTCATGTATATAATAGGCGCGGTATCTATGATATACTCTAAAAAAGAGCAACGTTTGGGCGATAGAGCCGCAAAAACGGTGGTCATAAAAGCCTAATTAGCTGGATAAAAAATGCCAGGTGAGGAGGGAGGCATATTTCATTTTGCTCGAATTGCGGACGAGAGCATAAATTAGGCGAAAATTTCTGCTCAAAATGTGGAGCCAAGATTAGCAAAGATATCCAAAAAACATTGCCATCGCCTGAACCCAACATTAAAACTCTTTCAAATAGAACCAAAAGATTTCCAAAAGATTCGGGACCTAAAGAAAAGACGCATCAAGATAATACTTCTAAGAAATCAGACATGCAAGCAAAATATATAATTTATATATTGTTGTTATTATCTTTTTTCATAATTATTTCTAATTTCGATAACGATGAAAACAGCTCACCCAATGAAGAACAAGATATATCAAAATCAGATACTCCGGCATATTTGAAAAGTATCCCCGAGCCCTATTATGTAAAACCCGAGAGATCGGTGCCTTCTACATATCCGGGAGTAAAACAGGTGTTGATGGCCAGAGATCATTGGGGCAACTATGAGATGGATGAGTTTGACTGCAGCGAAATGGCTGCATATATTGAGTGGAAATTAGAGAACAATGGAATTGATGCGAAGATCTGCAGAGCAGATAATTTCTTAAGTAGTGGGATCGGTCATGCTTGGGTGGCGGTGGATCTTCCTCTTTCAAGACGATGTTTTATCGAAGCTACCGCTATGAAAGGAACGTATGGGATACCGAAATATGCGATTATTCGAGGTAACGATAGGGATATTGATGCGTATATGAATTATAGTAATTACGACGCCATATTCGAGGACGTCTACGAAGCCTCTAAATATTATGGCTCAACACAGGAATGGGATTGGTGGGGAACGAACGATATCAGTAAAGCAGACAGATCGATTCTTCATAGTAGAAAATAGATTTCGTGGTTTTGTATCTGAATCTAAAGTCATCTTTCAATCGTCTTTCCATATATCCCCTGGGCGATGGAGGAGATGGGACGCAGGCTGCTGGAAGCCGAGCAGAGAGGCCTGTGGAAGGCAGATCCTGAGGTGCTGGATGCCCTGAAGAACCTCTATCTGGAGA
>CAZPZJ010000413.1:0-1801 GCA_964591055.1 uncultured Leptospiraceae bacterium | reverse complement strand
ATCCGGGCTCAAAGGACGACCTGATCCGCAGCATCATCGGCCGAATGGATCGATCTGTAGCAGTGATTCGCGCATTTCAAGTCACCAGCCTCCAAGCCTCAACAGATGTGCAGAGAGCTTTGCACGAGAAATCTTCGGCTTTGCCAGCTTCTTGTATTCCCTCCTCGCAGATTGCGGCGGCTGAATTGAAATGTGACATAACCGGAAGGTCCACATGTGTGGGCGATTATGACGACTTCGTTCGCTACTTTCGCGATAGATATACCAAGATCAGAGAGATGCTCTCTCGCCGACTGAACGCTCGGCCCATAGAATCACTTGGCAAAAGCACAGCTGGCAGAGAGGTCTCATTGATTGGCATGGTCATGGATGTTCATACCACTGCCAAAGGAAATCGAGTCATAGAGCTGGAGGATCCCACGGGCTTAATAGTCGCAGTCGTTCAAAAAGATTCACAAATCTATGAGCAGTCGAGCAACATACTGCCGGATGAGGTCCTCGGCATCACTGGCACGTCGGACGGCAATGGTAGGCTATTCGTCAAGTCTTTGCTGTGGCCTGATATACCCAATCGGACAGCTCCGCTGGAGGCAGGAAGCGGCTATGCACTATTGCTGTCGGATCTTCACGTCGGAAGCAAATATTTCATGGACGATGCCTGGCAGAGGTTTATTCAATGGCTCAATGGACAGGTGGAAGACCCGTCTGGCCTTGCGTCCCAAGTAAAGTACGTGGTGATTGCGGGTGACCTTGTGGACGGCATCGGCATCTATCCTGGCCAGGAGGAGGATCTGGCGATCAAAGACATCTATGCCCAATACGAAGCTGCCGCAGAGTGCATTAACGCTATACGAAATGATGTCTCTGTTATCATTGCTCCGGGAAATCACGATATTGTGCGCCAGGCCGAGCCCCAGCCAGCTCTGCCGGAAACAGTGCGAAAGTACTTCCGGGATGGCGGGTTATTTGTAGGAAATCCTGCATGGGTGACATTAGGTGGCGTATCGGTTCTGATCTACCATGGCCGGAGCATAGATGATCTGGTGCTCCGACTGCCTGGCATCTCATATGCTGCGCCTGAGAAGGCCATGGTGGAGATGCTAAAGAGGCGACATCTTTCTCCAATCTATGGAAGTCGCGTGTCCATTGCTCCTGAGCATGAGGATCATTACGTTATATCCCGGCCTCCCGCCATATTGCATTGTGGGCATGTGCATACTGTGGGAATTACCAGGTACAAGGGGGTCGCAGTTATAAACAGCGGTACTTGGCAGTCTCAAACCGATTTTCAAAAGAAGATGAACATTCAGCCACAGCCCGCCGTGGTGCCCATAGTCGATCTCGCTACAATGAAGGTGCGCAAACTGGTCTTTTAACTATACAATTTTCATTTTACTATGTTATGTTATTATATTATTTATGATTTTAAATTATCTCTCCGGGACTTTTTTTATCGTGGTACCCCTCACAGCTCTGATGTGTGGATAAAGGGCACAAAATTTCGCCTGGGACAGCGACCATGACATGCTCTCATCTTTATGCAGTGGCACCTCGGATGTCCTGCCGCTGTTTCACTGAGCATCCCTTCAATCCAACATCATAAGATATCGAGGATTTTATGGGGCAATCACGAGGAAAAATTCGAGTATAACTTACCAAAAAATATAAGTATTATTAATACCAACAGTGTGCTATATTAAAGAATGTATGGGGTGATACTATCAAAAAAATAGGAGCATTAGTGGTTCTGGCCATGGCGTTTCTTTCGGTTCCAGTTATGGCTCAGACGGCAATGGGTGGA
>CAZPZJ010000412.1:0-1824 GCA_964591055.1 uncultured Leptospiraceae bacterium | reverse complement strand
CGGTGATGTCCGGATGGGTCAGCCGCGCGAGCTTCCTGAAAGCGCTTTTGATCTCATCGGCGTTTGAATCGAAGCTTACCCCGAGCAAGCGGTAGTAATCCTTGAAAATGAACGTCTGGCGCACTTCATTCCTCGCGATCCCGGGAAATGTCCTTTATTTGATGATATCTGTTCCCATGCAACCGTCAAGGAAAAAGGCCCTCCCCCTGAAAATTACTTGCTTTTACCGCAGAACCCCTATAGTCTTCAAATATGCCGAATAAGCACACGACATATTTTCAGCCGGGGACTTCAGGCTGATGAAAGAGAAAATACTGACATTCATCGGATATACCGTCCTTTTTACGGGGATTTTTTTTCTCGTTGTGGGCTTTGGGATACTGCTGGATGAAACGGAAAAGCCCAACCAGGGGCTTTCAATCGCGGTCTTTTCATTCTCATTCACCATTCCCGCCGCAATCATGATCTGGGCGGGCAGGCGCGAGCGCAAACGGAGGGAGATGCTCGAATCCATCGCGAGCATCATCCGATCATACCGGAGGATCAACCTCGCCACGCTGGCCGGAAAAGCCGGCATCCCCATCCCGCTCGCCGGAAAACTTCTTGCGCGGGCAATGTCCCGCTGTCTGGTAAAGGGCAAATTCGACCGCACCACCGACGAATTTTTCACCGACGACGCCGAGGCGCAGAAACTGCAGTACCGTTTCTGCCCGGGCTGCGGATCGCCGCTTGACAGGGTGTATCTCGAGGGCGACACGGTGAAATGCGACGCGTGCGGATTTCTTATGCGTTAATATAAAACAGGAGGCCGCCATGGATCTGACAATAGCATACGACAAGCCATATCAGAAAAAACGCCTTACCGAACTGGTCAACGCCCCGGTGTCCGCGCTCAGGGGAGTGAGCAAGAAGGATGCCGAGATGCTCAACGAGGCGTTTCACGTGAAAACTGTACGTGACCTTGCCGCCCTCAAGTTTTCCCTGTGGGCCAGGGAAATCTGCGAGCTTGCGGATTCCAGAGCCAAAGTCAACATGGAGCCGTTCAAAAACAAGCTGATAAAAAAATTCGAGAAGAAGTCCCCCGCCATCCTTGCGAAATCGCCCGTCTACGCGCTCCAGGGCCTGAGCGAGCATGACGCCGGGCTTCTCGACAGGGCGTTCCATGTGAAAACCATCCGCGACCTTGCCGAACTCAAGTACATCGCCTGGGCCCAGCAGACGGTTGACGAGGCCCTCATGAGCGACTCCATGAAGGGCGCCCGGCTGATGTGGAAATCGGTGTTGAAATACGGCTCTATCGCAGCCCTCGCCTGCATCGTGATCATCATCCTGCTGATCGCATGGCCGGGCTTAAGGCAGATCATTACGGGGACCGGGCCCGGAGCAGAAAGCGATATCGCGAAAATCCCACCCTACGGCCCTCCAAGCATTACGGAATCCCAGCCAGGCGCTGACAAGGCCTCACCGGCGCAACAGGATACGAGGCCTGTCACCGCACCTGCTCCGGTCAAGGAAGAGGGCGCAAACGGGTGGTTTTACACCGTGCAGCGTGGCGATACGCTCGCATCCATCAGCAAAAAGCTCTACGGCAACCATGGCAGAACCCAGGTGCTCTACGAGGGCAACCGTGAGTCGATCCGGGACGCGAACGTGATCTTTCCGGGAATGAAGCTTCGCCTGCCTGAAAAAACCGGCGCGCAAAAAGGCAACTGACGCGGATGCCGGCGGCCTCGCGCCGCGGGCCCCAGTCTAGCGGTACGGCACCGGCCCAAGGTACCCCCCCAACAACCCACAAATGAAGGCATGCAGATCCACCGGGAACAC
>CAZPZJ010000411.1:0-1831 GCA_964591055.1 uncultured Leptospiraceae bacterium | reverse complement strand
AACGCTCAACACCGTCACCGAAATCACGGCTTACAATCATCCCCTCTTCCATCAGAATGCGGATATTCCTGTACACATTGCCCATGCTTGCCGATCGAATTTCCTTTTTCAGCATTTCAAAGATCATGTGCGCGGTAGGATGGTCCTGACTGGATTCTATCAGGTTGAAAATCATATCTCGCTGCCTGCTTTTTCTTCTGAGGGGCTTCATATTAATAATTATTCTTAATAATAATAAAAAGCGCGGTGATCGTCAACCGGATGTTCGAGTGTTTTTAAATAGCGTGATTTCCCGCTCAGCGCGTGCGTGGAGGGTCACATTGCAACAGGCCGTTTCCCCTACACCTTCCGCGTTGAAAACAGGCTCAGATTCGACGCAATGATCGATGGGATGAGCGCAGACAGGGCCGAGACCGTCGAGGAGACCGCCACAGAGACAGGGAGAAGCCCCTCAAGCGCCGTGGAAAGCTCAAAGCCCGCAAGGGCAGGCGCCCAGCGGGAAAGGTACGTATTCATCGCACCCACCGCCCACAGGCCGCCCAGGTAGCCGATGACACCGTAGAGCGCGCCCGCAAGCGCGGCCTCGATGAGAAACGAGACAAGCACCCTCACCCTGGACACGCCCACGATCCGCTTGAGCGCAATCTCGTCGCGGCGATGGTATATCTGCGAGAGGTACGAGTTGAAAATCGCGACCGCGGTGAGCGCCGCGATCATGGCGAACAGGAGCGCAAACACGGCGTCGATGAACAACACCGCCTTTCCCGTTTTCTCTGCTATATCGCGGCGCGACTCCACCGAAAGGCCGAGCCGCCTGATGCGGTCGACCGTCTCCGGCAGCCTGTTGGGATCTTTGACCGAGGCGTAGGCCATCACAATCGGCAGGCAGCCGGCCTCACCGGGCCCGACGAGCTGCGCGCACGAACGGCGGAGAGACTCAACCGGCAGCACAACACCGGTCGTGCTGAGCCTGGCCGAAAATCCCAGCACGCTCACCCGGCAGCGCACTGATTTCCCGCCGCGGAAAAACGACGATTCGCCCAGCGACATCTCGGCAGTGACGCCCGCGAGGTCGCGCTCGCTGAAGCGGGGGAGCCCGCTGGTCGAGGCGAAGTTGTTGTAAAGCTCGAGCGCGAAGTACGGGACAACCATGGGCACGGGATCGGCGTCGCGGAATTGCCTCCAGTTGAACGGCGATCCGGCGAAGAACTCCTTTTCCACGCCGCTGACCAGGATGTCGGTGCGCAGCGAACGGCCGAACATGTCGATCCTCAGCATGGCCGGGCGGGAGAAGCGGTAGATTTCCCTGACGCCCGACAGACCCTCCACGCGTCGCAGCGCCCGGAGTTGCGCGGCGGTAATCTCACCCGAAGAAGGGGCGAACATCCCCACGCTCACGTCGCGGCCCGCGCGCGGTGAGATGGCGATTTCGTTGATCTTCAGGGATCCGAAAATTCTCTTTTCAAGGTAGGAGGTGACCGAGCGCCTCATTGACACAAAGACGACGAGCAGCACGATGAGGAAGAAGATTCCGAACCCCGACAGAAACACGCGGGGGAGCCGCCTTAAGAGATCGCGCGCCTCGGCGGCGGTATTTCTGACAAGATAGCCGATCAAAAGAGCGAACCCTGGCTCTCCGAGCCGTCAGGCGCGGTTTCGGCGCTCCTGAGCCGCTCCACGAGCGATTCTCCGGGAGCGGCCGCGCCGGCCGGGGCGTCCTCAGTGATGTCGCCCCCTTCAAGGCGTGCAATCACCTTCTTGATGTCCTCCCACACGTCGCGCTTGAGCGGGCTTGAATCGCCGCCGTTGCGAAGCACGTATGAAGGGTGAT
>CAZPZJ010000410.1:0-1835 GCA_964591055.1 uncultured Leptospiraceae bacterium | reverse complement strand
CCTCCGCTTTTCCTCGAAAATCGGGTCGTGTAGATACATCGCCTCTGACATCATTCTTTCACCCCTGATCTGATTTTGGTTTCCGTGCCGATCTGCGTTTCTCGCGGATACGCCGTTTCGCGGCCATCGCCTCCTCGGTGCGCTCAGCCTCTCTTGCGGCGCGACGGATGCGAAGTCGTTCCATAAATTTGATCATGTCAGCCCTCCCTCCCCGGACGGCGCCCGGATTGAATCATTTCGGTAATTTCGGAGCACTTCAAGAAAGTCGCCTTGCTGAGCTTATAGCTGGGGATAAGCCTCGCGCTGATCGCTTGCCTGATAAACGATTCCGAAAGACCGAAAATTTTAGCTGCCTGCTTGGGTCTGACAAAGTCTACTTGCATTGTGCCACCTCAATTATTAAAATAAAAAAGCCCGTGCATGATTTCCACACACGGGCTTTTTAGAAATCTCACCGGCCTCGGTTATCGGGGCCGCAAGGCTAAAAAGAATCCGTAATAATGGCGCACATGCACGTGCGCACCCGAACCCCGCCGGGATGCGCTACCGTTCTAATCATGTACGCCCTCCTGAAGTATATCAAAGTATACAAATGTATGCCAACGACTTCAACGAAAATATTTGGAACGAAAAAAAAACCAGTTTCACACGAAATTTATTTCCACTCCATTGTTATTCAATGAAAAATCGTTTCCTGAACCTGTTTCACGTCCCGCATGTCATCAATGGAATAATAGTGCTCGCTCATCTGATCCGTAATATGTCCGGTGATGCTCTTCACTTTCCATAAAGGAATTTTCGCGTTGATCAACATTGAGTTGAGAAAATACCTCCACGAGTGAAACGACACTGCCCGGCGTCGGCGCTCCTCCTCGCTGATACCAATTGACCGCATGGCCGCATACAGCGCCCTTGTGAAAATCACCTTCTCCGCCGGTTTTTCCATCGGCATTTTTTCACCCCAGAACAGAAACGCCGTCGGCCTATCCGGCAGCGGATGGATTGCCAGCAGCCCGCGTAGTTCATCGGCCACCCTTGCGGGAATGAAGATGTTCCGTTCGCGGCCTGTCTTCGTGGTCGTGGTCAACTTGTTTAGCCGGTTATCCCACGCACGGCGGACGGTGATAAATCCGGCGTCAAGGTGCAGGTCCTGAAGCTGTATTCCCTGAAGCTCGCTGATGCGAAGCCCGGTTGAGGCGGCAAGGATATTCCCGGCCCTGGCGATCCGCTGCCGCGGGGTGTCGGCCGTCCATGAGGCGAAAAGTTGCCGTACCTCCTCAATCGTTAAAATGCCCTTTTGCTTTGAATCGTCGGCCGCTTTCGTGACCTGGGGAACGGCCCGGATGATGTCGCGGTCTTCAGCGTCCTTTAATATAGTAGAAACCGCATAGAGCGCCTTGTTGATCAGCGATGCCGAAAACCCTTTGCCGTGTAAGTCGTTTCGGAATTTCTTCAGGGTGTGTTTGTCGATTTCGTCAAGGCTGTATTTCCCCAGCGCAGGGAGCACATGCAGCCGCATGATGTCCTGACGATCCCGGCAATGTCGCTCGCTGATCCGCCGGCCTTCCACTTTCTTGTTGGTAGCCCACTCCCCGTTAAAATCGAAAAAGCCTTTCGCATAATCGGCCAGCGTCGCGTTGGTTCTCTTAATGATGCGCCCGTCCACTTTCCGCAAATACTCCACCGCCCACCGCTCCGCCCGCGCCTTTGCGGTTTCTCCGGTGCTGATCGCGGTCGCCCTGGTACCGTCGGCAAGCCGGAACCGTGCGTAATATATGCCGTTACTTCTCTTGAATAAAGTGTATGGTTTTTGTGGTTTCATGCTGTGACCAAAT
>CAZPZJ010000409.1:0-1836 GCA_964591055.1 uncultured Leptospiraceae bacterium | reverse complement strand
GGATTGTCAGCGATCGGTGCGCTTCCCAGCGTTCGTACTGGATGAAGAACATGTCAACCGGGTAGCGGCGCACCTTCTCGCTGCCGAAGGTGCGCTCCTCGGCGCGCTCTTCCAGGTCGGACCAGTCGCGGCTGTACGAAGGCGCCGCGCTCAGCGCAGCCGCGGGCGCGAGGGCCGCGAGCGCGAAGAGCGCAATCAGGATGTCATGCCGGAGGCGTTTCATTGGCGTGCCGGGTGCGGCCGCGAGTATCGCCCGGGCGGAGGGGATTCGTCAAGTAAAAGAGAGGACGCACAACGGGCTTTTCACCATTGCCGATGGCCGTGCGCAATCAGCCGTGCGCGTGCGCGAGCCCGTCCCGGTAGCGCGCCGCGAGGCGGGCGTAGTGGGCCGCCGAGTCCGCGATTTCGGCGATCTCTTCGGCGGTGAGAGATCGGACGACTTTTCCGGGGAAGCCCAGCACCAGCGAGTTGGAGGGGATGACCTTGCCCTCGCTGACAAGGGCCCCGGCGCCGATGATGCAGTGTTCGCCGATGCGCGCGCCGTTCAGCACGATCGCGCCGATGCCGATGACGCAGTTGCCTTCGATCGCGCAGCCGTGCAGCATCGCGCGGTGGCCCACGGTCACGTTGGGGCCGATGGCAAGCTCGAAGCTCGCCGTGGTGTGCAGCACGCAGCCGTCCTGCACGTTGGAGCTTTCACCGATGGTGATGGCGTTCGCGTCGGCGCGCACCACCGCGTTGAACCACACGCTCGCGTTGCGCTTCAGCACCACGGAGCCTATCACGTCGGCGCTTTCGGCGATAAAGCAGCCGCTTTCGGCGCTCACGAATCTCTCCCCGAGATTGTAGATCATCCGACATCCCCTTTCCAGGCTCAGGCGAGCCCGAGCTTCTCTTCGAGTTTTAGTATCTGTTGCTCCAGCTCGCGATGATCGTCCGTGCCCGGAGCGGCAAGCTGGAGCTTTTTTCTGAGCGCAAAGAGAATCATCTTGTCGCGCTCTTCGCAGCAGTTGACCTTCATGGCCGATTCCTCCCTCCTTCCTGTCCGATGCGGCGGCAATCACTTCCTGGCAAATCGAATGGTGTACGCCGTGCCGGGAGAGCGCCTCATCTCCAGCCCGGCGTCGATCTGCCGGCTGAGCATGTGCACCAGCGAGAGCCCGAGCGTTTTTGACGTCCCGGGGCCGGCGCCCTCGGGCATGCCCATGCCGTTGTCCGCGATGACGATCTCGACCTCGCCCGGCGCGGGCTGCTTCATTGACACGCGCACCTCCCTCCCGCCGCTCCAGCCCGGCGGAAAGGCGTACTTGAACGCGTTGGTGAGAAGCTCGTTCACGATCATGCCGCAGGGAATGGCCTGCTGGATGGAAAGCTCCACCTTCTCCATGTCGGTTGCAAGCGAGGCCTTTTGGGAAAAACCCATGAATCCCGCCGACAGCTCCTTGGCGATCGCGGCGATGTACGACGAGAAATCGATGCGCGTGATGTCGCCGGACCGGTAGAGCTTTTCGTGGATCAGCGACATGGAGCGTATCCGGTTCTTCGCCTCCTCCAGGTGCCGCCTGGCCGGGCTGTCCGCTACGGTCTGCGCCTGCAGGCTGAGAAGGCTCATGATGGTCTGGTAGTTGTTCTTGACTCGGTGGTGGACTTCCCTGAGCAGCATCTCCTTTTCCTGCACGGATGCTTTCAGCGATTCGCGGGCGATTTTCTGGTCGGTGACGTCATGGATGACCGCGACGAGGTTTCCGCCGCCCTCGCCGTTGAGCTTTTTGGTGTTGACATAGCCCCAGAAATCCCCGCCGTCGGCGCGCAGGTAGTGCCGCTCCGTGTGGACCA
>CAZPZJ010000408.1:0-1842 GCA_964591055.1 uncultured Leptospiraceae bacterium | reverse complement strand
TCTTCTTCATCACATTCGCCATCACGGTAACAAGCTCGGTCAGGCTCGCGGGCGTGCTCATCGTCTTCGCGCTTCTTGTGGCGCCGGCGCTCATCGCGATCTGCCTGTGCCGTAGCAAAAGGCTCATCGCCGCGTGGGTCATCGGTACGGCCATCAACATTGCCGCAATTATCGCGTCGTACCGTTTTGACTTTCCCACGGGCTACACGATAGTGCTGTTCAACGCCTTTGCCGCGCTTGTGGTGACGGCGGTGCTCCGTGGAAACGGCGCCGATGAGGCGAAAGCGCAATCCCGCACTGAATAATGGAGGTGAGCATGCCACTGTATGAAATGAACGGGCACAGGCCGGAGATCGGGGAGGGGACCTGGATCGCCCCGTCGGCGGAGATCATCGGCGATGTCCGAATCGGGAAGAACTGCTACGTCGGATTTGGGGCGATCATCCGCGGCGATTACGGCACAATTACAATCGGCGATGAGAGCGCCATAGAAGATGCCGTTGTAATCCATGTCCCCTACCTCTGTCAGGTCCAGATAGGGTTCCGCGTGACGGTGGGGCACATGGCCCTCATCCACAACACGACCATCAGGGACTGGGCCGTGATCGGGATGCACGCGGTTGTGACCGACTATTCGGAAGTGGGGGAATGGGCCATCATCGCCGAGCACTCCCTGGTGAAGAGGAAGCAGGTGATTCCGGCCGGGCAGATTTACGGCGGATCCCCTGCCGCATTCATCGGGCAGGTTGAGGAGAGACACCGGCAAAACTGGACTTTAGGGAAACAGGCCTACGTGGATCTTGCCGCTCAGTGCCTCTCCTCACGACTGTCCCGGATAGATTGAGCATAACTCATCAACGTCAGTGGTCGCAGGTATTAACGCCCGTCACCAGGCTTCCGCGCAGGTAATCCATCACGATCGCTTCAGGATCGCCCGAAGGAGCGCCGGTGATCACGCTGATCCCCTGCTCCTGAAAAAGCCCCTGCGCCCTGCCGCCCATGCCGCCGGCAATGATGAGGTTCGCGCCCCTTTCTGCAAGCCACTGTGGCAGCAATCCCGGCTGGTGGGGCGGTGCGGCCACGCTGCTTTTCCCTGTAATTTTCTTTGCGTCGGCATCCACGTCGATGAGCGCAAACTCATCGCAGTGACCGAAATGCATGCACAGCTTTCCTTCCGCTACGGGTATCGCTATTTTCATTTGCTCACTTCCTCCCTTTCAGATATGGCGTCGGCTATCGCCTGAAACGCCTGTTTTACCGGATCGAGCTCGGAGCCCTCCTCGATCGAAAAGGGCCTTCCCTCGTCACCGAGCCTCGCGACGCCGGGATGCAGGGGGATGCTTCCCAGGAAGGGAACTCCCATCTCCCCGGCCATCCGCTCTCCTCCGCCCGATTTGAACACCTCGATGGTCTGTCCGCAGTGGGGGCAGACCATGCCGCTCATGTTCTCCACCACGCCGATCACCGGCATGTTCAGCTTCCTGCAGAATGTGATCGATTTGCGCACGTCGATCAGCGCGACGTCCTGCGGCGTGGTGACCACGACCGCGCCTGCGGGATTTTCCAGGATCTGGCACACCGCAAGCGGCTCATCACCGGTGCCGGGAGGCGAGTCGATGATCAGGTAATCCAGATCTCCCCAGACCACGTCGCGCATGAATTGTTTGATCGCGTTGAACTTCAGCGGCCCGCGCCACACGACCGGCTCGTCGCTGTCCGGCAGCATGAACCCTATCGAGATAACGGTCAGGTTGTCGCCGCACACCACGGGGAAGAGGTTGCCGTCGCCGTCGCCGGCGATCTTTTCAAGCTCGAGCCCCAGAAGCTTCGGGATGCTCGGCC
>CAZPZJ010000407.1:0-1844 GCA_964591055.1 uncultured Leptospiraceae bacterium | reverse complement strand
TGGTCCACACGGAGCGGCACTACCTGCGCGCCGACGGCGGGGATTTCTGGGGCTACGTCAACACCAGAAAGCTCAACGGCGAGGGCGGCGGAAACCTCGTCGCGGTCATCCAGGACGTCACAGACCAGAAAATCGCGCGCGAAAAGCTGAAAGAGTCCCTGCTGGAAAAGGAGATGCTGCTCAGGGAAGTCCATCACCGCGTCAAGAACAACTACCAGACCATCATGAGCCTTCTCAGCCTGCAGGCCCAGACCATTTCGGACACCGAGGCGAAGCGGCACCTCGAAGAGGCGAAAAACCGGATCCGCTCAATGTCGCTGATCCATGAAAAGCTCTACAGCTCCGGCGACATCACACGCATCGATTTCTCGTCGTACATCGCCGCAATCGCCAGGGAGCTTTCGGAGGGCTTCATGGGCTTCACCGGCAGGGCCGCCCTCGCGACCGACCTGGAGAAGGTGGAGCTTTCCATCCAGCAGGCCATTCCCTGCGGCATGATCGTGAACGAGCTTCTCACCAACGCGTTCAAGTACGCCTTTCCGCCGGGCTGGAGCGGCGGGAGGGAGGTGCGCGTGTCAATGAAGCAGCCCGCGCCGGGCGAGGTCGAGATCGTCATCGCGGACAACGGCATGGGCATGCCCGAGGGCGCCGGCCCCGGGACGTCAAAAACGCTCGGGCTCTCGCTGGTGCACATGCTCAGCCGGCAGATCGACGCCGGGCTGGAGATGAGGCGCTCTCCCGGCACGGCGTACACCATTCGATTTGCCAGGAAGTGATTGCCGCCGCATCGGACAGGAAGGAGGGAGGAATCGGCCATGAAGGTCAACTGCTGCGAAGAGCGCGACAAGATGATTCTCTTTGCGCTCAGAAAAAAGCTCCAGCTTGCCGCTCCGGGCACGGACGATCATCGCGAGCTGGAGCAACAGATACTAAAACTCGAAGAGAAGCTCGGGCTCGCCTGAGCCTGGAAAGGGGATGTCGGATGATCTACAATCTCGGGGAGAGATTCGTGAGCGCCGAAAGCGGCTGCTTTATCGCCGAAAGCGCCGACGTGATAGGCTCCGTGGTGCTGAAGCGCAACGCGAGCGTGTGGTTCAACGCGGTGGTGCGCGCCGACGCGAACGCCATCACCATCGGTGAAAGCTCCAACGTGCAGGACGGCTGCGTGCTGCACACCACGGCGAGCTTCGAGCTTGCCATCGGCCCCAACGTGACCGTGGGCCACCGCGCGATGCTGCACGGCTGCGCGATCGAAGGCAACTGCGTCATCGGCATCGGCGCGATCGTGCTGAACGGCGCGCGCATCGGCGAACACTGCATCATCGGCGCCGGGGCCCTTGTCAGCGAGGGCAAGGTCATCCCCTCCAACTCGCTGGTGCTGGGCTTCCCCGGAAAAGTCGTCCGATCTCTCACCGCCGAAGAGATCGCCGAAATCGCGGACTCGGCGGCCCACTACGCGCGCCTCGCTGCGCGCTATCGCGGTGAACTTGCGCCCGCGCCCGGCTGAACGCGGGCGGCGGCATGAAAGCGCACATCACTCCTTATTTCTCTCCGCGCTTTCTCTTGTGCTTGACGCATCCGCGCTCTCCGGGCGATACTCGCGGCCGCACCGGGCATACCCATGAAACGCCGCCGGCCTGACATCCTGATCGCCCTCTGCGCGCTTTTGGCGCTCGCGCCCACCGCCTCGCAGAGCGACGCCCGCCCCTACACGCGCGACTGGTCCGACATCGAGCGGCGTCCGGAGGAGCGCACCTTCGGCAGCGAGAAGATGCGCCGCTACCCGGTGGACATGTTCTTCATCCAGTACGAACGCTGGGAAGCGCACCGATCGCTGACAATCC
>CAZPZJ010000406.1:0-1849 GCA_964591055.1 uncultured Leptospiraceae bacterium | reverse complement strand
AGCGCGAACATTAAGGTTGATCTTATTTTTCGCCGCGCTTAATTTTCAGTACGGCTGCTGCAGGGCATTGTTAGAAGTACAGTGTAAGGAGTATCGCATGTGTGGAATAGTGGGAATAATCAATACTGATAAAAGCATAATCGACGGAAGCCATATCCGTGAGGCGATCAGAATCCAGCGTGACCGCGGCAACGGGCTTGGCGGAGGATTTGCCGCGTACGGTATATACCCGGAACATAAAGACGAATACGCCTTTCACATCATGTATCAGGGCGAAGGCAGGCACAATGCCCTGATCCACAAGATTGAAGACTACCTTGAAAGCCGCACTAAAATATACCAGTCACAGGAAATCCCCGTGTATCCGAGCGACCGCATCCCCAAGGGGCCGTATTTCAAGAGGTATTTCATCAAGCCTCTTGAGGAGCAGATATCCCCCGACCAGAGCGAAGAGGATCTCATCGTGGAAATTGTCATGACGATCAACCAGATGGGAGGCGCGTTTGTCGTCTCGTCGGGCAAGAACATGGGAGTGTTCAAGGGAGTCGGCTATCCCGAGGAAATCGCCGATTATTTCAGGATTCAGGATTACAGGGGCTACATGTGGATCGCTCACAACCGCTTCCCGACCAACACCCCGGGATGGTGGGGCGGAGCGCATCCCTTCACCATTCTGGACAAGGCGGTCGTTCACAATGGAGAGATTACGAGCTACGGGACCAACCTGCGCTGGCTTGAAATGTACGGATACTACTGCCTGCTCAAGACCGACACCGAAGTGATCAGCTACATCTATGACAAGCTCACCAGGAAGGACGGGCTCTCCATACAGGACGCCACGTACGTGATGGCGCCGTCATTGTGGGAGGAGATCGACCGCGCCAACGATGGCAAGAAGAGGGCGCTGCGGCAGATTTACGGGCAGGCCGTGGTGAACGGCCCCTTTGGCATTGTCCTCACCCATTCCAACGGGGCAATCGTGCTCAATGACCGCAACAAGCTGCGTCCGGTCGTGTGCGCCAGGAAGGGAAATTCGCATTACGCGTCGTCGGAGGAATGCAGCATACGCCTTCTCACTCCCGATGTCGACGAGATATGGTCGCCCAGGGGAGGGGAGCCGGTGATAGTTGCCCTTCAGGGCGCCGGGCAGAAGGAGGGCGCGTAATGGGGCAGATGAAAAACAACTGGAAAGTGATCCCCCCGTTCCATCCCGAATTTGACATGGATCGGTGCGCGTATGAAAGCGGGTGCAATATCTGCGCGCATGAGTGTTCGTTCGGGGAGATATCCCTGAAGCCGGTGAAGGGAAGGGACGGTGAAGTCAGGTACCGGCCGTGGGCCAATCTCGCTGCGTGCGGCGCCTGCCAGCGTTGCGTGAAGATGTGCCCGGAGAGCGCCATTCATATCCGGCGCTCTCCGATGCACACAAGCCATAACTACTGGACGGCGGAATACGTCAATAGCATCTGGAAGCAGTCGGGCTCATCGGGCGGGGTGCTGCTGGTCGGCAACGGCGCAACCGGCCCGCAGCGCAGGTACTTCGATCACCTGCTGTTCGACGCCTGTCAGGTGACCAACCCCTCCATTGATCCCCTGCGCGAGCCCATGGAGGTGCGCACCTATCTCGGCCGCAAGCCCGAGGTGTTCGGGTACGGCGTGGACCCGCTTCTCAAGCTTGAAGTGCCCATAATGTTCGGGGCGATGAGCTTTGGCGCGCTCAACCTGCGCGTTCATGAGGCGATGGCAAGGGCGACGCAGCGCGTGGGCACATTCTGGAATACGGGCGAAGGCGGATTCCACAAATCGCTCCGGGAATACGGCGGAAATACCATCGTGCAGATCGCGTCCG
>CAZPZJ010000405.1:0-1857 GCA_964591055.1 uncultured Leptospiraceae bacterium | reverse complement strand
ATGGCAAAAGAAAAATTTGAACGAACGAAACCGCACGTCAACGTCGGAACCATTGGCCACATCGACCATGGCAAGACCACGTTGACTTCGGCAATTACAAAAGTTCTTTCAACCCTTGGCAAGACAAAGGCAAAGAACTACGACGAAATTGACAACGCCCCAGAAGAAAAAGCACGTGGCGTAACCATCAACATCCATCACACAGAGTATGAAACCGAGAAGAGACACTACGCCCACATCGACTGCCCGGGTCATGCCGACTACATCAAGAACATGATCACCGGCGCCGCCCAGATGGACGGAGCAATCCTTGTCGTGGCAGCCACCGAAGGCCCAATGCCACAAACAAGAGAACACATTCTCCTTGCCCGCCAGGTCAACGTTCCAAAGATCATCGTCTTCCTCAACAAAATTGACATGGTTGACGATCCGGAACTCATCGACCTCAACGAGGTAGAAGTTCGTGAACTCCTCTCAAAGTACAACTTCCCAGGCGACGATCTCCCAGTCGTTCGTGGTTCTGCATTCAAGGCCATGGAAGCAACAGGAGACATCGGCAGAGGCGCAAACAAGGACACAGAGTGCATCTGGCAGCTTGCCGACGCACTTGACTCATACATCCCAGACCCGGAAAGACCAATCGACAAACCATTCCTTATGCCAATCGAAGACGTCTTCACAATCACAGGTCGTGGCACCGTTGTCACAGGCCGTATTGAACGCGGTCAGATAAAGACAGGCGAAGAAATCGAACTCGTCGGTATCAAGGATGAGAAGAGAAAGACAGTCGTCACAGGCGTCGAAATGTTTCGCAAGATCCTCGACTACGGTCAGGCTGGCGACAACGTCGGACTCCTCCTTCGTGGCGTGGACTACAAAGATGTAGAACGCGGACAGGTTGCAGCAAAAGTCAACTCAGTCACCCCACACAGAAGATTCAAGTCAGAAATCATCATCCTCTCCAAAGAAGAGGGTGGACGTCACAAGGCATTCTTCACCGGTTACAGACCACAGTTCTTCTTCAGAACCACTGACGTCACCGGCGGCATCAAGCTCCCAGAAGGCGTTGAAATGGCCATGCCAGGCGACAACATCACCATGGAAGCCGACCTCATCGTACCAGTAGCCATGGAAAAAGGCGACCGCTTCGCTATCCGTGAAGGTGGAAGAACCATCGGCGCCGGCGTCGTAACAGAGATTTTGGAGTAACCCATGAGAGAAAAGATTGACATGGCTTGCACAGAGTGCAAGAACCGCAACTATGTGACAATCAAGAATAAGAAGAATGATCCGGACAGGATCTCTCTCAAAAAATTCTGCAAGCACTGCAGAAAACATACAGAGCACAAAGAAGCAAGATAAGCTGACAATTAAGGCTTTCTCAAAACCCCTCCTTTTTTGGAGGGGTTTTGTATTTTTTATGGTATTTTTTGACAACTTGACATGATTTCAATAATATCAAATTACTTTTAAGCAGGAGGATAAAATGGATTTGAGCACGCATGAAAAGATGGCAAGGTTCTCAAGGCAGATGATGCTCGATTTTCTAAAGAAAAATTTTGAGAAAATGCTTGCAAACAGTACAGACACTGCCATTGTTGCAACATCAAAGAAACGCTTTCACAGCATACTTTCGCACATCTATGAGGGTGAGTATCTGTATTTCCTCAACCCAATAATCGGCAGCAACGACAAACCCGACATGTCAAAAATAGAAACAGGCGACGTTGAGGAAATAATCAAAGCGTTGGAGGAGCCTCGTCAAAAGCTGTACAAGGCTCTCGAGCCATTCAACGAGAAGCTCAACGACCCAATCCCAGGGACTGACAACATCACTCCAGTCTCAGTTTACTTCTG
>CAZPZJ010000404.1:0-1861 GCA_964591055.1 uncultured Leptospiraceae bacterium | reverse complement strand
AGGTTCCTGCTGCACGCCTGCATGCAGGGCGCGGGGCACACCGTTCCGCACACCGAAAGGCGGAACGGTGAAAACTCGTCCATCAGCAGCTGCGCCTCTCTGAGCTTTCCGTCCCGGATCAGGTTGAGGAACACCGGTGTCGGGATGCCCGAAGGGCAGGCATAGGTGCAGGGCGGCGTGAGGTTCAGATGCCTGGGAGAGTGCGTCTGAATGTTCATCATCGGAGTGTAGAAGCTTGCGAATGGCCTTTTCCCCTTCATCGTGATTTTTATGAAATCGCGGAAGGATACCCTGGAGAGATCAAGGCCAAGCTCGCGCGAAAACTCGCCGATCGCTTCCTCGAGAAACGCCCGGTCGTTTCCGTTCAGAGAGGCGATCACCGCACCTATCCCGAGCTGGTGTTTTTCAACCTTTCCGCGCAGGTAAATGGCACCGCCGTGAATTCCGGTTCCCACGCTGCTGCCGACAGGCGATTCTTCCCTGTCGCCGAGGTTGAGCACGACCACCCTGCCTCCGGCCATATATTCGCCGCAATAGTCCTTCGCAGATCCGCCGATGACAAGCCAGGGCACCTGTTCCCTGTATTCCTTCATGTGAATGCCGGCGCGGTACTCGACATCCCCCCTGATGAAAATTTTACCACCGCGCATCGAGTGTCCGGGTATTTCGCCCGCCTTGCCGTGGACCACGATCTTCCCCGAATTCATGGTGTTTCCCACGCCGTCCTGGGCGTTTCCGTGGACATGTACGGTCAGCCCATTCATGAACGCCCCGAGGTCCTGCCCCGGTGTTCCTTTGACGATGATTGTGCCCTCGCCGCGCACTCCGGCGCCAATGTAGCGCTGCCCGAGCACATTCACGATCTCGATTTCATTCCTCCCGATCGCAAGGTATTCCCGAATCTGCCGGTTCAACAGCCTGTAGTATATTCCCTTCGCGTCAATCTGTATCATATGCCGATCTCCCGTTACGCTCCCGCGTGCCTGACGCCGAGAATTCTCAACTCTTCATCGTTGAGGTTCACCCCGCGAAGCCTGTCGCGATTGCCCCTGAGCGCCTCGATTGTGCTGATTCCCATGGAGCCCATCAACTCCTCGATCTCCTCGGCCCAGGCGTGAAGCAGGTTCTCAAGCGCCCTCGTCGCCTCGTCCACGTCAATGCGTTCCGCCAGCCCCGGCCTGTTGGTGGTGATGCCGTACGCGCACTTCCCGCTGAAACAGCGCTGGCACACGCCGCACCCGAGCGCGATGAGCACGGGCGTCGCGACGTACACCGCGTCCGCGCCAAGGCAGATGGCTTTGAGGACGTCGGCGCTGGTCTGGATTCCTCCCGAAGCAATCAGGCTCACGCTGTTGCGGATTTTTTCCTCGCGTAGCCGCTGGTCGGCCGCTGCGATCGCCAGCTCGATCGGGATGCCCGTGTTCTGCCGGATCTGCAATGGCGTCGCCCCGGTCCCTCCGCGGAACCCGTCGATGGCGATGATGTCCGCCCCGGCCCGCGCGATGCCGCTTGCAATCGGGGCCACGTTGTGCACCGCGGCGATCTTCACCGAAACGGGGACTTTGTACTCGGTGGCTTCCTTGATCGCGTAGATGAGCTGCCTGAGGTCCTCGATGGAATAGATATCGTGATGAGGGGCGGGCGAGAGCGCGTCGCTGCCCTCGGGGATCATGCGCGTTTCAGAAATTGCCTTCGACACCTTCTCGCCGGGGAGATGTCCCCCTATCCCGGGCTTGGCTCCCTGCCCCACCTTGATCTCAACCGCGGCCGCCGATCGCAGGTAATCCTCGCTGACGCCGAACCTTCCGGACGCGATCTGCACGATGGTATTTCCGCCGTATTCCCGGAGCGATTTGTGGAA
>CAZPZJ010000403.1:0-1867 GCA_964591055.1 uncultured Leptospiraceae bacterium | reverse complement strand
TTTCTGAGCGGGAATCGGTCTCGGGCTTCACCCTTCGCGAGCTCATTCACCCCGACGACTACCCGATGGTCGAAGTGATTATTTCGGGGATGCCGGAGAGAAAGCCGAGGACGGTTGAATTGCGCGGCGTGCGAAAAACCGGGAGTCGCATCGACATTGAGCTGACGATCTCCTCGTTCAGCCTGCGCGGGGAGACGTTCACCCAGACGATTGTGCGCGACATCACCGAGACGAAGAAGCTGTGGCAGAACATCGTTCAGTACGAGCGGCTGTCGGCCATCGGGGAGCTGGTTTCGGGCATCTCGCACGAGTTCAACAATATCATCACGTCCATAAGGGGCTACATCCAGTATTCTTCCATGGCGGGGCAGGACATCAACGGCATGAAGGAGACGCTCGGCATCATAGACTCGCTTACCGAGCACGGAGCGAACATCATTAAAAAGCTCAGCATGCTCACGCGCCAGGAGATAGAAAACCGGGAGATGTGCTCCCTGGCAGGCGTGGTGGACGAGCAGCTCGCCATACAGGAAAAAATACTCTTCAACGAGGGCATCACGCTGCACCGGGATTACCGGGCGAATCCACTTGTGTCGGTGGACCGTGCGTTGATGCGTCAGGTGATTCTCAACATCGTCGTCAACGCGATCCACGCCATCAGGCCCAAGGGCGGCGGCTCAATCACCGTGATGATCGACGGCGATGAACGCGCAGCGACGCTTTCGGTGCGCGACACCGGGACCGGAATTGACGACTCGATCGGCGCGGCCGTCTTCACGCCGTTCTTCACCACGAAGAAAAGCTCCAATGACGATGTGCTCGGCACCGGCATGGGGCTTCCCATCTCCAGGAGCATTGTCGAGCAGCACGGCGGCGCCATTTCGTTCCGCAGCGAGCCCGGACACTGGACCGAGTTCACCATAGAGCTTCCGGCCTGTCCGGCAGCCCGGCCTCCGGAGGAGAGCGCCGCGGGGCCTGCCGCACTCTTCGATCCCGACGCCGCGCCGCTGCGGCTGCTTGTCGCGGATGACAATCCGGGCGTCAGAGACCTTTTGCGGACGATCCTGAACACGATAGGCGTCGGCTCCGTGGATTTCGCCGTCAACGGCGCCGAGGCGGTCAGCATGGCCGGGGAAAAGCAGTACGACCTGATCATACTCGACGTGTCCATGCCCGTGATGACCGGATTTGAGGCGTTCAGGCTTATCCGGGAATCAGATCCTTCAGGGAAAGTGGTGTTCATCACCGGCCATTTCCAGGAAAACCAGATACGCAACCAGGTGCAGACGGAGAAGGCGTTCGGCTACATCACCAAGCCGTTCGACATCAACGAAGTCAGCAAGCTCATCAAGACCGTTGCGCTGAATATTAAAAAGGAGTGACCGCCGTCGCGGGCTCCCGCTCCGCGGGCGCTCACGGCGACATGGGAAAGCGCATGAATGAACTGATATCGGGGGCCGTTCTGGGAGCGGTCATCGGCAACGCGCTCGGGCTTGCCTGCAACGGCATGAGCAAAGGGCACGTCGCCGCGTGCTTCCGGGTCGACGGATCGTATCCCGACCCCGGCGCGGCGCTGAAGAACAGGATGGAGCAGTGGAAAAAGCCGGGGCTCTACGGCTCGACCGCGCAGATGATGATGCTCGCCGGTATAGCCGCCGGGAAAGGCAGAAACTGGTTTGCCGATTTCAGCGCACACGCCGCGACTGGCGCCGTGCAGGGGGAAGGCGAGTGGGGGGTGTTCCGCCATCCCTGGCCCGCAGAGAGGATTTTTCTACGCTCTCTCCGGAACGCCGCCGCCGGCGATGTTGACCCCGGTCCGGGGCCGATCGCCGACGCCTCGCCGGGGCTTGTGCTGCTGCCGCTCGCG
>CAZPZJ010000402.1:0-1880 GCA_964591055.1 uncultured Leptospiraceae bacterium | reverse complement strand
ACGTGGAGCGGCATTTCGAGAACACGGGCTCGCCCGACAAAAAGGCCCTCCTGTTCCGAGTGGGCGACACGTCGCTCACCGTTGAGGGCCTCAACGCGCGCATCGAATCGATACTCGGCAGGCTCCCCCGCGAAGAGCGGAAAAAACGCGAGCTCACCGAGCCGCAGAAGCGCCGCTTTGCCGAAAACATATTCCGCTATGCGCTCCTCAAGCGCGTGGCTGAACAGAAAGGCATTGTAAACTCGCCTGAATACAGAAAGGAGCTTGAGCTTCGGCAGCAATCCATTCTGGCCCGGGAATACATGCGTTCGCTCGGGAAAGACCGGGTCGCAGTCGCCGAAAAGGACATCCGGGAGGAATATGACAAAAACCGCGACACCCGCTACACGACTGGCGCTCAGCCCGGAGGCAAGCAGGTTAAAACCGTAATCCCGTTCGCCAAGGTGCATGACCAGATCGAGCGCATGCTGAAGTTCCGCGCGCAATCGAAACTGCTGCAGCAGTGGAAAGACGAGCGCACGTCGGTGGCGCATTTTACGATCAACGAGTCAAAACTCGAAGGCAAGTAAGCCGTCATTCACACGCATGCCGGCCGGGACGGACTCCTTCCGCTCCCGGCCTGACCGCTCCCCGTTTTCAAATAATCAATTTTTCATGATAAAATGTTCTTTACGCATATAATTCTCAACCCACACTGATGCCATGCCGGCATTTTCACTCATCTAATGATACAGGAGGCTTCATTCTATGGAAAAATCATGGTTCAAACTGTACGACAGGGGGGTCCCCTTCTCGATATTCTATCCGCCCCTCGCCCTCAAGGATTTGTTCAGCCACCACGCCCTGACAAATCCCGACCGCGAATACCTGGTCCTCAACGACATCGTCATCACCTACCGCGAGTGCGACGAAAGGGCGTGCCGGTTTGCCAACGCGCTTCTTAAGATGGGTGTGAAGAAGGGCGACCGGGTGGCGTTCATGATACCCAATGTGCCCCAGTACGTCATCGCGCTCCAGGCCTGTTTCAAGATCGGCGCGATCGTGGTGCCGGTCAACCCGCTCGCGCCACAGCCAGAGGTGGCGCATTATCTCACTGACAGCGGCGCCGAAACGATGGTGGTGATGGCCCTGCTGGCCAACACCGCGATCGCCGTGCTCAAGGAAGGCGCAACGCCCATGAAGCGGCTCATCACGTTCCAGGTCAAGGCGATGAAGGCGGAGATCGAACAGCGCGCAGGGATTTTCGATTTCGACGAGCTGATCGCATCGTCCGACCCAACGGAGCCCGGCGTCAGGGTGCTCACCGACGACATCGCGATGCTCCAGTACACCGGCGGCACCACGGGCGTCTCCAAGGGCTGCGTGCTTCGCAACAGGAACATCCTCGCGCTCGCCTACCAGGAGAACTACTGGCTGACTCCCATCATGGGCGGATCCGAAGTGCTGAAGAGCCTTGCGGCGATTCCGCTGTACCACATCTACGGCTTCAACACCAATGTGAACATCAACCTCGTGGCGGGCGGCACCATCGTGCTGGTCCCTCAACCGACCACTGACAATATCCTGGCGGCGGTCAATCTTCACGAGCCCAACTTCTTCGCGGCCGTGCCCACGATGATCATAGGGCTCAACCAGCATCCCGACATCTCACAATCGAAAATCCGCTCCATCAAGGGAATGATCTCCGGATCGGCGCCCCTGGCGCTCGAGGCGCTCAACACCTTCGAACAGCTTTCCGGCGCCATCATCACCGAAGGCTACGGCATGTCAGAAAGCTCCAACGTGCTTACGGTCAACCCGCTCAAGACGCTGCGAAAGCCGGGCGGCGTGGGGCTTCCCATGCCCGACAACGATCTCAGGATTGTCGACATCGACACCGG
>CAZPZJ010000401.1:0-1885 GCA_964591055.1 uncultured Leptospiraceae bacterium | reverse complement strand
GGGTTAGCCCCACTTCAACCTGACCAAGGGTAGGTCACTACGGCTTCGGGTCTATACCTTCAGACTATCGCCCTATTAAGACTCGGTTTCCCTGCGGCTCCAGAATGTTCTTTCTTTAACCTCGCCTGAAAATATAACTCGTTGGCTAATTCTTCAATAGGCACGCCGTCGCACTTGCATTGCTGCATTGTGCTTCGACTGCTTGTAAACACACAGTTTCAGATTCTATTTCACTCCCCTGCCCGGGGTTCTTTTCACCTTTCCCTCGCGGTACTTTGTTCGCTATCGGTCACCGACGTATTTAGCCTTAGGAGATGGTCCTCCCGGATTCCCACAGGGTTTCACGTGTCCCGTGGTACTCGAGAACAGTTAAGAAGGGTTATGGTTTCGTCTACAGGGCTGTCACCTGCTGTGGCTTGTTTTTCCATACAATTCGACTACCAAAAACCTATTGTAACTTCTTGGATTGTTGTGGACAATCCTAAACTGTCTCACTACCCCGTTTGTACAACGCCCACTGCTATGCGTACAAACGGTTTAGGCTGTTCCCTTTTCGCTCGCCACTACTGGGGGAATCGTTATTTACTTTCTTTTCCTCAGGGTACTAAGATGTTTCAGTTCCCCTGGTTAACTTCCCTATTTTTATTTATTCCAATAGGGATATTTTGAGTTGCCTCATTCGGAGACGATCGGGTATAACGGTTGTTTGCACCTCACCGATCACTTTCGCTGGCTTGCTGCGTCCTTCATCGTCGTCGTGTGCCAAGGCATCCACTGTGTGCTCTTGTTCGCTTTCACTACTTGCTTTTTCTTACCTACATAGTTTTCAAGGTACCGCTTCTTGCAGTCCTCAGGTTCGTACCGAACCGTGACGAGGTTCTATGATAGCAAAATGAAACCGAATGTCAACACCCTGATTTAAACCATGTCAATGAACTCGAGAGATTATGATTAATGCAAGATTTATTTCAGGTAACCCCTTTGCGGTTTACCGCTTTGGGGTCAAGATGTTTAACTTTCGACTTTCAAGGTGTCAATTTTGCCAACGCGATAGATAATACCGAAACCTTTTACCAAAAAAACTATTTTTTGGTAAAATGATCTCCAACGACCAAGGGGTATTTTTGGGGTCGAAAACCCAAGTTCAAGGATTTCACCTTATCTTTAACATTGGCAACAAACATTGATTTCATGAATGTTATTGACACATAAAAAGATCAAAAATGATTGACGAGGATAAAAGGTAGGATATTCCAATATTTTTTCAAAAACATACAAAATGTTCAACTAATTGAATGCATTAGTGAGTGTTAATATGTTTTAGTGAGTGATAGCAAATAAACTATCTCTGATGCTTGATTTTATGCATTAGGTCAAAGAAGAATGCTTCATAACCTTCCGAGGTCATCGCCACAGGCCTGGCCACCCTTATTCTTGAAAACGCATCCTCGGGATCAAGTCCTTCAATAATAGTTAAGTACGACCCCAAAAGTACACCAGTCCTGTCTTTACCGGCATGACAGTGAACCATTGTAGCACCTTGGCTGCCAGACATCCGCTTTTTTATATAGTTGAAGGCTTTTGGCAAAATTTCCTGCCAGAGTATTGCATCTTCGTCAGTTGGTGGGATGGAATCAGGTAAAGTAAAAGAAAAGTGATCGATGCCAACATCAACAATCACCTGATGATCAACATTGTCCTGGTCAAGTGAAATAATCGATCTTATGCCACCATCGTACAGTTCATTGACATTCCAAGGGGATTCTGCTGGCCCAGGTCTTCCGCAAAGTAATCCTTCTATTATCCAAAACACGCTGTCCATAGAATTTTCCCTCTCTAAACCATTACCTGAAAATCAGATTTTTGATCATCTCTTTTGTGCCGG
>CAZPZJ010000400.1:0-1888 GCA_964591055.1 uncultured Leptospiraceae bacterium | reverse complement strand
TCTCCCGTTATCCCGAGAGGGTACCCGGATCCATCCAGCCTTTCATGGTGCTGGTAAACTATTTGGGCGATCGGCCATGGAAACTCAATGGTTTTCAGGATATCGTACCCCACCTGGGGATGGGTCTTAATCAGCGCGAATTCGGGAGCGGAAATCATGCCCGGCTTGCTGAGAATCTCGGAAGGAATGTGAATTTTCCCGAGATCGTGAATCACCCCTGCCAGCCTGATGCCCTCGATCTGGTCCGACGTCAGGCGCAGGGCGTTGCCAATCAGCCTGGCCATCTGCGAAACCCTCCGCTGGTGCCCCGCGGTGTACGGATCCCGCGCCTCAACGGTCAGCGCGATGGCCTGTATAATGCCGTTCATGGATTGCCGCAGGTTCGCGAAGCTCTTCTCCTTCTCTTCGACGGCCTGCTTTTTAAAGGAATGGCTGTTGAACGCGATCTCAATGATCATCGCCAGATCCTTGACCCTGAACGGCTTCACGATATACCCGTAAGGGCAGGTTTTCTTGGCCCGGTTGAAAGTGATCTCATCAGAAAGCGCCGACGTATAGATGATGGGGATGTCGCAATGCGCCGCAATCATCTCAGCGGTTTCAATGCCGTCCAGGCTTCCCGCAAGCATGATGTCCATCAGAATCAGGTCCGGCGGCGAATTGAACACCATCTGGAGCGCTTCCTCGCCAGATGAAACGACACCGCTGATCCCGTATCCCAGCTTGTCAAGCTGCCTTGAAAGATCAATGCAGAGCACAGGGGAGTCCTCCACGACCAGTATCTGTTTTCCTTTTTCAGGCTCCACGCTCCTCATGTTTCCTGTCATCGCTTTGCACCCGGAAATGGCATCAATGAAAGTGTCCCCGCCCTTCGCTTTGTCCGGGGAAGCCCGACACCCGGCCCCTACTGGCGGGCTATTCACAATAATAAAACACATCCGCCGCGTTCCGGCATCAGCAAACATCCTTTAATCGTGGAAAGAAGTGCTTTTTTTCGTGTTGGTCATTCGAAACCCTGCAAGTAGGACAACGGCGCCTTCCGGGGTAGGACAAAATCTTACGGGGAATTCAGTCAAGAAGGCGGTTACTGACCGCGTAGTGGGTTATCTCAGCGTTGTTCCTCAAACCCATTTTCTGAAGGATTTTGGCTCTGTGGGTGCTCACCGTCTTAACGCTCAGAAACAGGTCCCTGGAGATGTCGCTCACGGACTTTCCGGAAGCCAGCAGAAGCATTATCTGGTATTCCCGGTCGGAAAGCTTTGCGTGCGGTACGCCTCCATGATCGGATATCATCGACTCCGCCATTATTTCCGCAAGCGAAGGCGTGATATACCTGCCCCCGGAATGCGCTTTCCGTATCGCCACGATGAGCGCGTCCGACAGCGTTTTCTTGTTGAGATACCCCGACGCCCCGGCCTTGATTGTCCGTATCGCGTACTGCTCTTCGGGATAGGTGCTGAGGATCAGAACCGGGAGGCCGGGGTGCTCGATCCTGATCTGCTTTAAAATATCGAGCCCGCTTCTGCCCGGCATGGATATGTCAAGCAGCACGACATCGTATCTGTTTTTCCGCAAACTCTCGATCAGCTCCTGGCCGTCTGAGGCCTCCCCCGCGACCTCTATGTCCGGCTCACCCGCAATCAGCTGCCTGAGACCGGCCCTTACGATTTCATGGTCATCCGCAATGATGATTCTAATCATTGACCGCAATCTCCGCATGCGACGGTATTCTCACCTCAATCGACGCGCCCTGCCCCTGCATTGAGCTCACAGCCATCACTCCACCGCAGGAAGCGACGCGCTCGCGCATTCCTATGAGGCCGAGGGAAAGGGGATTGTTCACCTTTTCCGGCGGAATGCCGACGCCGTTGTCCCGAATCAGCAGCAC
>CAZPZJ010000399.1:0-1900 GCA_964591055.1 uncultured Leptospiraceae bacterium | reverse complement strand
TTCTCGCCGCGCGCAACATCACACGCACCGCCGAAGCTTTCTCTTTCCTGAATCCGAGCCTCTCACAGGCGACGAGTCCTTATTTAATGAAAGGGATGCGTCAGGCGGTGGAGAGGATACGCAGGGCGCTGGAACGCGATGAAATCATCGGGATGTTTTCGGACTCCGACCTCGACGGGTTGACATCGCTCACCCTGATGATGAAGATGCTGAAAAGCCTCCGGAAAAAGGAAGGGCGTGAAATCATCTGCCGATACCCCGTCAACGCCGAGCAGTACGGGCTGACCGAGGGCGTCATCGGCGAATTCCATGCCGCCGGTGTGAGCCTCCTGATTACGCTTGACTGCGGAACGCGCGATGTCGCTGAAATCGCATGCGCGAAGACGAGGGGGATCGACACGATCGTGTGCGATCACCACGAGCCAGACCTTGAATTGCCTGACGCGATCATGGTGAATCCCAAGCAGAAGGACTGCGCCTATCCGTACAGGGATCTTGCCGGGGTGGGAGTTGCGTTCAAGCTGTGCCACGCGCTGTTGATGAGTTACCACCGGGAATTCGATTCGAGGTTCGTGCTGTTCTCTTTCGGGAACGGCAGGTATCACAGGATTGATTTCGTCAATGGAATAAGCAATACATGGATTTCCTCTTCATCGTTACAGGAGTTGCTGCAGGGCGTCTCCGCCGGGGACAATGTGATACTGCACAATGTCAGTGCCGACGTCGCGCGTGTGGCGGCCGGGAAGCTCGGATGCAGGGTGTTCAATTTCAGCAAAGAGCTGGATGCCATAGTTGGAAAAGTCTCAAAGGGAATCGTTGACTCCCTTGAGTACGGTGAATTGATGGTGTACGCGTTCAATGAGCTCTGGTTCTCAAACCAGGCGAAGGTAAGGGACAGACTGTGGCAGGATTGCACCTTCGTGGCCCTCGGATCGGTCGCTGATATCGTTCCGGCTGACGGTGAGAACAGAATACTGATCAGTTGCGGCCTCAGGAGCATGGAACAGACGGCGCATCCCGGCCTTTCAATGCTCATCGAAAGGATTAACCAGGCGAAAAAAGTGCAGAGGGGTGGCATCAACACCCGGAGAATAGGATGGGACATCGCCCCCCTCCTCAATGCTCCCGGACGAATGGGGAAGTCGCAGCTGACAGCGGAGTTTCTTCTCGAGGAAAACGGCGCCTGTGTCGAGAGCCTGATCGGGGAGATAGAAAATGAAAATGCAAAGCGGAAGGAGCAGCTCCAGGAGCATTTCGAGGCGGTGAAGCGGGAGATCGAAAACCAGAGCGAGGGAGCGATCCCTTATGATAACAGGTTGATCTGGATGGGAAAAAACCTGATCATTGCGCAGCTGCGGGATATCGAAGACGGGATTGTCGGCCTTCTTGCCAACAGGCTTGCCGATTACTATGGGTTGCCGGTTATTGTGGTTTCGCTCGGCGGGCAGGACGGAACCCCCGGCACGGTCAAGGGATCGGGGAGAGTAAGGGACAGCTTCAATTTTTTTTCATATCTGGAGCCGCTGTCGCGGATGTTTGAAAAAATCGGAGGGCACCAGCAGGCATTCGGGTTTACCGCTCGTGCCGCGCTGCTGCCCGATATTTTCGGTGCGCTCGCCTCGAGCATTCCGGATGATTCGACGGGGGAGAAGAACCACGAGATTGACGCCGAAGTGAGGCTTCATGAGATACAGCTCGGACTGGCCGAAGAGCTTTCACGTCTGGAGCCGCACGGCAACAGGAATGAAGAGCCGGTCTTCCTTTCAAGGAGCGTGCAGATCCGGAAATTTGACGCGCTCGGTGCGGGGCAGAAGCACGCGAAACTCACTGTGGGGGAAGGAAGCGCCATAGAAGCAATTGCCTGGAACATGTACGGGCGGATACGCAGTGTGCTCGGGCT
>CAZPZJ010000398.1:0-1904 GCA_964591055.1 uncultured Leptospiraceae bacterium | reverse complement strand
CCGCCTATACGGCGACGCGCGCCGCGGCGGGGCGCACTGCCGTGTTCGCAGCGATACTATTCTGCGCGACGGCTGCATGGATCGCCTCATTCACCGAGGCGGCGTGGAGCGCCGCGCGAAACCGGGAGATCTCCCCCGCGCCTTTTCACCGCGCCTACGTGTACGCGCTCTACACGCTCGCCTGCTGGATTGCCTGCGCGTGCGTAATCGCGATTATCGCCTCGTTCTTTTCGCTTCACCGGGTGGCCGGGGACGGCATGAAACCCTCGCTGCGGGCCGGTGAGATCGCGCTCATCAACCACTACGGGGCGCGAAATCCGGGGCGGGGCGACGCCGTCCTGTACCATGCGGGCGGGGAGCGCAAAACCGGCAGGATCATCGCGAAATCGGGCGACCGTGTGAGATATGACGCCAACACCATCATAGTCAACGACGTTCCGCTGTCGCTGGGCGTGCTCAGCGATGCTGAAGTTTCGCGGACCGGGGAGACCGATACCGACAACCTTTTTTACGAAACCAGCGAAAGCGCGCGCTACCCGGTCCTGTTCGGCTTCAGGGAAACGCCGCCCATGCTCGCAAAAAAAGAATCGATTCTTGTTGAGCCGGGACACCTGCTCGTGGCGCACGACAACCGCCTGAAGGGATTCGCGTACGAAGCAATCCCCGCCTCGTCGGTCACTGGAAGGATTGAGGGGATAGTGTTTTCACGGATCAAGTCGCGGCTGCTCGCGCCGGCGGCACTGTAGCGGATATCAGGCGCGTCAGGCGGGGATGGTGATTGTAACCGAAACACCGTGGTCGGTGCGCTTTTCAACTGACGCCTTCAACTGATTTGCGAGCATCTGCACCAGGTGCGTCCCCAGCGATCCGCATTTTTCCTCGTGTACGCCGGCCGCAATTCCAACACCGTCATCCCGCACCTCAAGGACGATGGCATCCCTGTCGCGTTTCAGCGATACCCGTATCGAGCCGCCGCGTTTTTCCGGGAAGGCGTACTTAATCGCGTTGGTGACAAGCTCATTGGCGATCAGCCCCACTGGCACCGCCCGCTTGACGTCTATCGATACTTCATCAAGGCTTGCGGAAAAGCGTATCCCGGACGAGTTGAAATCGTACGCCTCGTCCAGCGAGCCAAGGATGCTTGCGAGATACTGCCCGAGATTTATCTCGCTGATGGAATCGGCGCAGGAAAGCAGGCCGTACAGGCTCGAAATTGAATTCACCCGGTCGCGGATTGAGTAAAGCCTCTCGCGGATGGATTCCTCCCCGGCCTGCCGGGCTTCCAGCGTGACAATGCCGGAAATGATATTGATGCTGTTTCTGGTCCTGTGCTGCACCTCCTGGAGCAGCAGGTCCTTCTCGTTGAGCGCCCTGATGAGCATCTCCTCCGCCTGCTTACGCGCGGTAATGTCCGAGATGAAATTCAACGACGCCAGCGCACCCGTCCATGAGATCAGCACGGCGTGGATCTCCACCCAGCGCACTTCGCCTTCCCTGCTGATAATCCTGAACTGGTAGCATTCGGGCACTTCCCCGCCCCGGAGCCTTTTCAGATGGCAGTTGAACACCATCTTTCTGTCCTCAGGATGGATCATCTCGATAAAGGGACGGAACTCCATCTCGGCCGGGCTGTACCCGGTGATTTCCTCGGTCTTGGGATTGGAGAATTTCAGCACCCCATCCTGTGCGACCACAATGCCGTCCGTGGCGTGCTCCACCAGAAGCCGGTACTTCTCCTCGCTTTCACGAAGCATCATCTCGGCGCGCTTCTGCTCCGAGATGTCAACGACGTACCCCTCGATGCCGAACACCTTCCCCTCTGCGCTCTTCAGGGAGTGAAACGCGAGCCTTCCGGTAAAAATTTCCCCGTTTTTCCGTACAAACATGTTTTCATAGGACACCCA
>CAZPZJ010000397.1:0-1908 GCA_964591055.1 uncultured Leptospiraceae bacterium | reverse complement strand
GCGCAGTCACATCTTGTTCGTTATGAATCGTTTTGACAAGAAGATTGCCATTTCGCCTCAACGCGTCAGCGAAAGCTTACACCAGGAAATCGTGATCACCATTCCATTTGAGGAAAAGGTGGTCAGCAATTCGATCAATCGCGGGGTTCCGTTCCTCCTGGATAACAAAACCTTACCCGTTAGCAAAACCATTTACGCCCTAGCCGATCTTATCCGTGAGAGAATTGCTCAGTCTGAAGAGACGGAGTTGGAACCGGCCCGTAAAAAATAACGGTGCATAATAGGAGTAACTCTTCCTCTGGCGACAACAGCAACAGAATCGAAAGTTCCCGCAACATCAACACCCAACGCCGTCTTTCCAACCCGGCGACGCATTCGTATGAGGCCGTCCAGGATCTCAAAACGCGGGTCCAGAACAAGCTGTTGGCCAGCCTGGACCCCACGATGGAGATTTCGCAAGTCAGTGAAGTTCGCAAGACGATCCAGGAGTTATTCGAACAAATCCTGGACGAAGAAAACATCATCCTCTCACGCACCGAACGCCTTCGCCTTTTTGAACAGATTACGGCTGAAATTTTGGGGTTGGGCCCCATCCAACCCCTGCTGGAAGACGACGGCATCACCGAGGTCATGGTGAATGGCGCCAAGAATATCTACATTGAGCGCCAGGGCAAAATCCACCGCGTGCAGAACGCCTTCGAGAGCAACGAACACGTCATGCGCATCATCGACCGCATTGTGGCTCCCCTGGGGCGGCGCGTCGATGAATCCAGCCCCTACGTGGATGCTCGTCTGCCAGATGGCTCTCGTGTTAACGTGATTATCCCGCCCATTTCACTGGTTGGGCCGGTGATTACCATCCGTAAATTCGCCAAGAATCCCATCACGGTGGAGCAATTGATCCAATATGGCTCCATCACCCAGGAAGCCGTTGATTTCATAAAAGCCTGCGTCGGGTCACGCCTGAACATTGTTATTTCTGGCGGCACCGGTTCCGGTAAAACCACGCTGCTCAACGTGCTTTCCAGTTACATTCCAGAAGATGAGCGCATCATCACCATTGAAAATGCGGCAGAGTTGCAACTGCGACAAGAACACGTCGTCACCCTGGAATCTCGCCCCCCCAACATCGAGGGACGTGGAGAAATCACCATCCGCCAGTTGGTGATCAATGCCCTGCGTATGCGCCCCGACCGGATCATCGTGGGTGAGATTCGCGATGAAGCTGCCCTGGACATGTTGCAGGCCATGAATACCGGCCACGATGGCTCCATGACTACGGCGCACTCCAACAGCCCACGCGATACACTGGCCCGCCTGGAAACCATGGTGCTGATGGCCGGGATGGATTTGCCGGTGCGCGCGATTCGTGAGCAGGTATCTTCTGCAGTTGACCTGATCATCCACCAGGAACGGCTTAAGGATGGCTCACGTAAAGTAGTCAACATCACCGAAGTGACCGGGATGGAAGGTGACATCATCACCATGACCGATATCTTTGTTTTTGAGCAGGTCGGGTACGACGACAACCACCGCATCGTTGGACGGTTGAGACCCACCGGCTTGCGCCCCCGCTTCATTGAAAAGATCGAGGCAGCCGGGATAACGCTGCCCCCTGCCATCTTTGGCATCGGCGACCGCAGACGCTAAAATCGCGCTGACGCCCCCGGAGTAGAACTCCCTGGAGGCAACGAAGGAGGTAGTTTCATTTATGACTCCCACTTTGATACTCTGGATCGGTGGTGCGATTGTGGTGATTCTTCTGGCAGTTGGGGTCTTTTTCTCCGTCGTCAGTGAGCGATCATTCGTTGAAGAACGCCTTGACCAATACGTGCATCACGAAGAGGAGAAACAGGCCAAGAAAGAATACACCGCAGACTGAAACTAAATGTCGAGGAGGGTAAAAAG
>CAZPZJ010000396.1:0-1909 GCA_964591055.1 uncultured Leptospiraceae bacterium | reverse complement strand
CTGCCGTATGTGTTTTGCAATACCCGGGGAGAGGGGCGCTTCCGCATCGCCCGGATGGCCCGTATTTCCTCTTGTAACACGGGCGGCCGCTCCCTGTAAAGACAATTACGAGCTGGATCACTTTTTTTGCCGACTCTCCTACTTGTTGAGCTTGCTTCTGATTGAATAGATCATGTTCCTAATACCCGGTTGCTCGTTGGGAGGCATGCTGTTGATAAAATTACCCTCGAGAATCCAGTCCATCAGATTGACGAGGAAATCCTTTTCGTTTTTCGTAAGATTCTGCATTCCAGACCTCTCAGGCCCCGCGGGCCTATATTTGTTTCATCATGCCCCGAAGTGTCTTTCCCTGTCAATCCCATCATCGGACAAATCGTCCCACGTTGGGGCGGCGGGCGATAGTTCTTGACGCGACCATGAAGAAAGTGTATCAGGATTCGAGCGAATGCGCTTTGCGCCATCGACGATGGGAGTGAATTTCAATGTTTGACAACAACGACGCGCTTCCCGCGGAAATCCTCGCCGAGCTCAAGAATTCCTACTCGGGGCTGCTGGAGTCGATTCCGGACGTCATTGTATCCCTCGAGTACCCATCGGGGAGCGTGCTGTACATCAATCCCGCCGTGAAGGAGCTGCTCGGGTTCGACCCTGAGGAGTTTTACGGCTCGTTGCTGCTTTTAAAACGCATTGACCCTGACGACAGGAAATCCGTCATTGAACTTTGGCGCAACATCGAGCGTGAAACAGGGCCTGCGCTCTTCCTGTACCGCATACGCAAAAAGGGCGGAGATTCCATCTGGGTGGAACAGAAAAACAGGACCATCAGGGATTCGCGCGGAAGCGCCATCGCGATCAACGCAGTCATCCGCGATATTTCCCTGCGGAAAAAGCTGGAGGAGGAATCGCTGAAAAATTTATATTTTTCAGAAAACCTTTTCCAGCACGCGCCGTATATCGCGTTTCAGGTGGGAAGCGACGGAAAAATCCTCAGGTTCAACCACGCGTTTGAGCGCGTCTGGCATCTGACGAAGGAAGATATACAAGATTACTCGATCTGGAAAGACCGACAGATGCTGAAAGCAGGAGTCGTGGACCTGCTCCGGGAAGTGTTCGCGGGAAGGGTCGTGGAATTCCCGGTATTCCCCTATACCATACGGTACCGCGATCACAGAGAGACGGTGTACGTAACGGGGAAGGGATTCCCCTACCCCGCGAAGGACAACGAGGCAAAAAGCATCATCCTGATGGGAGAAGATGTCACCGAGCGGCGGTTGCGGGAGGAGGAGTACCTGGAGATCCGGAAGCTCGAGAGCATCGGCAGGCTCGCCGGCGGAATCGCCCATGATTTCAACAACATGCTGGCGGGCATTTCGGGGTACGCCGAAATCATGATGCGCAAGATGGGCCGTGACGACCAGAACTACCGGTTCTCGGAGAGCATCCACACCGCGGCGATGAAGGCCGCCACCCTGACATCACAGCTTCTGGGCTTCGCGCGAAGGGGCAAATACAACCCGGAGTTCGTTGACATAGGAAAGGCCCTTCTGTTCGCCCTCGGCGCGACACCGGGGCTGAGCCAGCGGGTGAAAATCGTCAAGACCATTGAAACAATGGATTACGCCGTCTTCGCCGACGTCAACCAGCTCAGACAGCTGTTCGTGGAAATCCTCAAAAACGCGGTCGAGGCGATGAGCGGATCGGGAATTATTCACCTGCACGCCGGAATGGCTGAGCAGGAGCGCATTGTCGACGGAATGGCGCAGATCACGACCATGAACAGCATCCGCGTCTCCATCACCGACAACGGCCCGGGAATCCCTGAAGAGATTGAATCCAAAATATTTGAACCCTATTTCACCACACAGGACAAAAACAAGCACGCGGGGATGGGCCTATCGCTGGCATGGGG
>CAZPZJ010000395.1:0-1916 GCA_964591055.1 uncultured Leptospiraceae bacterium | reverse complement strand
TTACTACCAGGGCACCATGCTCGATATCACGGAGAAGCGCCTCGCCGAGCAGGCCCTCCGCGAATCGGAGCGGCTGCTCGCCGACATCATTGACTTCCTTCCCGACGCAACCTTCGCGATCGACCGCGAAGGCAGGGTCATCGCGTGGAACAGGGCCATTGAGGAGATGACGGGAGTGCCCAAGGAGCGGATGCTGGGGCTCGGAGATTACGAATACTCGCTTCCCTTTTACCATGAACGCCGTCCCATCCTGATCGACCTTGTGCTCGCCGGAAACGAGGATGTTGAAAAGAAGTACCACATCATTGAAATCTCCGGCCGCAAGATCGTCGCTGAAACACCCAACATGAAGCTCTACGACGGCAGGGGCGCTTTCCTCTGGGGAATCGCCGGTCCGCTGTACGACAGCGCCGGCAATATCGTCGGCGCGATCGAGTCGATCCGCGACATCACCGATCGCAAAAACGCGGAAATGGCTGTCCGGGAAAGCGAGGCGCTGATGCGGACGCTGATCAACACCATTCCATTCGACGTGTGGGCGATCGACGCGGGACAGCGGTACATTTTGCAGAATGCGGCTTCCATACGTCTGTGGGGCAACATGGCGGGCTTCGGCCCCCCTGACTCAGGAATGGCGCCGGATGTCATCAGCCGCTGGCAAACCAACAACATGCGCGTGCTCGCGGGAGAGAGCATCGACGCCGAAGTGGAAATGCGGCTGGGCGACGGGACGCGCGTATTCAGGGAGGTGCTCGCTCCCATCAGGGAGGGGGACGCGATTGCCGGTGTGGTCGGCGTCAACATCGACATCACCGAAAAGCGCAGGAGCGAGGAGGCGCTCAGGGCGTCCCTCGCCGAGAAAGAGGTGCTGCTCCGGGAAGTGCACCACAGGGTCAAGAACAACTTCCAGGTGATCATCAGCCTTTTGAATCTGCAGTCCCGCAGCGTCAGCGGCGAGGACATACGCGGCAACCTGCTGGATGCGCAGAACCGGATCCGCGCCATGGCGCTCATCCATGAAAAGGTGTACCGGTCAGTCAACCTCGCCGAGATCGATTTCGGCGAATACCTGAAATCCCTCGCGGGGGATTTGCGCAGGCTGTACGTTCCGGCATCCGGCAGGATTGAGGTTGCGGTGGAGGCGGAAAACCTGATCCTCCCGGTGGACAAGGCGATTCCCTGCGGCCTTGTGGTGAACGAGCTTTTGACCAACGCGCTCAAGTACGCCTTCCCGGGCGAGCAAAGCGGCGCCGTGCGCGTTCAGGCCGGCATGGTGGGTGCCGACGCTGTCAGGGTCGTGGTGAGCGATAACGGCATCGGGCTTCCGCCGGGCATGGAGCCCGAAAAGTCCGACACCCTGGGACTTAAGCTGGTGCAGATTCTGGTGAGCGGCCAGATGAAGGGCAGGGTGAAGTTTGTCCGGGACAACGGGACCGCGGTTGAGGTTGTGTTTCCCAGGATCACGGTCGAGTGATTCTGGTTTCGGGAAGTGATGGGGAGCGGGTATGGGCCCGGCCTGCCGGAAAAGGTGGAGGAACGGAGTCTGATGGAAAACACCAGGATACTGCTTGTCGAGGATGAGGCGATCATCGCCCTTGACGCGAAAAACATGCTGACGGCGCTGGGCTATACGGTGATAGGCGTGGTTTCTTCGGGAGAGGAGTCGGTGGAGCAGGCCAGGGAGCTCATGCCGGACCTTGTGCTCATGGACATTGTCCTCGACGGCGAAATTGACGGCATCGAGGCGGCCCGCCGGATCAGGTCCACGCTCAACATCCCGGTCATCTACATGACCGCCCACGCCGACACTGCCACGGTCCGCCGGGCCCGGGACACCGCCCCGTACGGGTATGTGCTCAAGCCCATCAACCAGCCCGACCTCTTTTCGACGATCGATTCCGCGCTCAACCGCTACT
>CAZPZJ010000394.1:0-1918 GCA_964591055.1 uncultured Leptospiraceae bacterium | reverse complement strand
CGGCAGTGGACCGTGCCGGTCCCGAAGTGGATGTCGCTGAAGTACACGAGCGGGTAGCCGAGCGTTTCGTGCGCAATGCAGAAGGCGGCGATGTCGAGAATGCTGTCCATCGCGCCGACCTCGTGAAAGTGCACCATGTCGGCGGTCGTGCCGTGCACGGAGGCCTCGGCCGCGGCGAGCTTTCTGAAGACGCGAATGACGTTGCCTGATGCGATGTCGGACAGGCCGGAATTTCTGATCAGTGTTTCAATGTCATGAAGATGGCGCTCCGAGCGCTCGTCGGGGCATTCGACGCGAAGCGATGTCCCGCGCAGCCCATACCGCTCGATTTTCCGCGGAGAGATCGACCAGCCGGAGATGTCGAGCGAGCCGAGGGTTTCGATGATCGGGCCGGGCTCGAAACCGGCGTCGAAAAGCGAGGCGAGCAGCATGTCGCCGGAGGCACCGTGCGCGAGGTCAAAGTAGAGCGCTTTACTTTTCGACGCCATTCAATTTCCCCGATGTGTTGAGTATCCGAAACGCTAGGAACGCCGCGCCGAAACCGTTGTCGATGTTCATTACGGCGATGCCGGGCACGCAGGAATTGAGCATGCCGAGAAGCGGAGCGATGCCGCCCAGCGACGTTCCATATCCCGTGGAGGTGGGGACCGCGATCAGCGGCGAGCCGGTCATGCCGCCGATCACCGACGGCAGGGCCCCTTCCATCCCTGCAATTACGATGATCACCGAAGCCGCCTCGATTTTGTCCCGCACGTCGAGGACGCGGTGCACTCCCGCCACCCCGATATCCGCGGCGATTTCGGCGTCAAGGCCGAGCATGCGCGCCGTGACCAGCGCCTCGCCCGCGACGGGGAGGTCCGTAGTGCCGGCGGTGATGATGAGCACGCGGCCCGGCAGGGAGGGGGTCTGCCGGGTCTTCCGGGTGATCGTCCTCGACGCCTCGTCGTAGACCGCGTCGGGGATGGTCTTTTGCAGGTATTCGTAGACTGCGGCCGAGGCGCGCGTGGCGAGCAGGTTTTCGCCCTTGGCGATGATGCCGCGCGCGATCGCCTCGACCTGCACGGGCGTTTTCCCCTCGCAGAAGATGACCTCCGGGAAGCCCCACCGGAGCCCGCGATGGTGGTCGATCCTGGCGAAGCCGAGGTCTTCGTAGGGAAGGTCTCTGAGTTGCCCGATCACGTCGTCGCCGGTCATCTCTCCCGTACGGTATTTCTCCAGAAGCTCTCTGAGTACGGTTTCTCTCATCTCTGTCAGTACGCGGCTATGAGGATGGTTTCAATCTCGTTTCTTGTGAGGGGGCGTGGCGCGTTTTCGATGAAGTGGTAGCGCATCGCCAGGTCGGCGATTCTGGTCAGGTCGTTTTTCGGGATGTCAAACTGCGAGAGGCGCTGGGGAATCTCCACCTCAATCTCGATTTTGCGCACGCCCTCGACCGCCTTGATGGCCGCCTCGATCACCGTGATGTCGCGCACGTCCTCGTCCATGACCTTGGACATCTGCACGTATTTGCCGGGAGAGGTGGTCAGGTTGTACTCCATAATGTGCGGCAGGATCATGCACATGCCCTTTTCCACCGAAAGGCTGGAGTGCGTCGCCAGCGCAAGCCCCACCGCCAGCGATACCGAAAGCTCGGACACGGAAAACGCGATCCCGGCCATCAGCGAGGCCTCCGCCAGGTGAAAGCGCGGCGCCGGGTTTTTCGGATCGCGGAACGCTACGGGCAGGTTTTTGAAAATCAGGTCGATGGCGCGCAGGGCCATGGTGTTGATGAGGCCGTTGTTCTTCTTGGATATCACCGATTCCGTCGCGATCGAAAGCGTGCTGATTGACGTGATCGCCGTCATCTCCTCGCCGATGTCGAGCGTGATTCGGGGGTCTGCGATGGTGGCGTCCGGAAAGAGCGAGGGATGGGAAAAGG
>CAZPZJ010000393.1:0-1919 GCA_964591055.1 uncultured Leptospiraceae bacterium | reverse complement strand
ACCCTGAAGGAATGGGAGGCGGCTCCGCCCGTCCTGACATAATCTATTCTTTGCCTTACGCTCCCACCTACTTGCCCGGCCCTCCGTCCGGGCGTTTTTTATGGATACGGCCGGAATGGGCGCGGGGAAATTATTCATTGACATGGCCGATCATGGAAAATAATTTTCACATCCGCCTTATTGAAAAGTGACGTTTTCGATTTGGTCTCACTTTGGTCACAGCAAACTCAAATTAAAATATGATAATAAAATGGCATTAAAAAACCCTTGAACTCTTCAAGGGTTGTGTGGGCGCTGCAGGGATCGAACCTGCGACCCTCTGCTTGTAAGGCAGATGCTCTCCCAGCTGAGCTAAGCGCCCTGATTATTCTTCTCGGTGTGTTTACTTGCCTTGAATACTATAATCGATTTTGCAGGCAGGTCGATGTGCTTCTTCGCTATGGGGGAGTACACCTGCCTTCCTTTTCTTGAGACCCTGTTGAAACAGCCGAATCCGCGTATCTCCACCCTCTCGCCGTTATCGACGCTTCGCACGATGTGTTCAAGGAAATTGTCTATTACATAGCTGATTTCCTTTTTTTTCAACCCGCACTGGTCGACGAGTTTGGCGATGATTTCATGCTTTGTCAAGAAAACCCCGGGCGGACACAGTCGTCCGCTGAATATTATTTCTGTTGTTGTGAATTGATGGTCCGTTTACTGCTGGGCTGTCTGAGCTTTCAAAGCATTGATTTTCTTTGCGATCCTGGACTTTTTCCTCGAAGCTGCGTTCTTCGTTACGATTCCCTTCTGGGCCGCGGTGTCAATCGTTTTTACAAAATCCTTCTGCATCTTCCCGATATCTTCAGGCTTGGAGTCCTTCATGGAAAGCGACTTCATTATCTTCTTGGCGGCGGTCCTTACTGAGGACTTGACCTGGACATTGCGCTGCCTGCGCTTTTCGTTCTGCTTGTTCCTCTTCTCTGCGGATTTGATATTAGCCACTATTGCACCCTGTATGCGTTAAATTTGGAATTCCCATGAAAAACCAATATGAAAACGTGTCAATTAGAAAAATAAAAATTTTGGTGTTTTGTCAGTCCGTGATCAGCATCCTGAACAGGCGGCTGGCGTAGTAGTACACTTTGCAGTCTACGGTCTGTTGCCGGTCTTTTGATAGCACGATAATCTTGGATTTGTCGCTGAAGAAGGAATAAGTGGTGGTCGTGTCGTCCTTCTGGATCCCCGGATTGCCGTAATCGGTCTTTAACCGTTCCATCATCGCGGAAAACGAGTTACGCGGCATCATGCCGTAGTTTTCCAGCACGGAGCAGAGGCTGCCCCTTACGAAGAGGTAGTCTGTTTCCGGCCGGGATTTGCCCCGGATTACAGTCACTTTGGATGACAGGTGGCTGTCGATGGCGATAATGTAGTTGAGTATCTTGTTCTCGTAGTCGGGCCTTTCGGCCAGCTTGAACTCGATAAAATCACGGGAAGGGATGTATGAGGCGACAACGGCCATCCTGTCCATGCCCCAGCGGTAATGCTCCTCCGCGCTTGCCTCCGCCGTGAAGGCTGCGGCGCGCAGGATGGTGACGGAAAGGCACAATGCAATAAATCTGAGATGTTTCATTATGATCGGGAATGTCTCCAGTTCAAAAGCGCGGCACCGGATATTCTGGCACCCGGGTGCGCAAAATGTCAAACACTTTAGGGGTGTGTGCGGGGAGTAAATCGATCGCACGTATTCGTGCGCGATTTTAAGGGCGGCGGGTGAAATGAATTGACATGGCGAGCGAATCGCCATAGTGTATGCAGGTCCCGCGCATCGGGATTCGTTTTTTCCTGGAGACGGGCAAATTCAAGCCTGTTTCGGGCTGGAGGATGACGCCATGAAAAGGATACTGTGTGTGGTGCTGTTGGCGGGGATTGCAACCGCT
>CAZPZJ010000392.1:0-1925 GCA_964591055.1 uncultured Leptospiraceae bacterium | reverse complement strand
CCAGAGCGGCTCGTCCACCCCGAGAATGCCGCCAGAAAAATCGGCAAGCGGCTCCTTTGACACGAAATCGATTACCACCGCCGAGCTGTGACGCAATCCCTTCACGTAGCGAATGAACTCATCGTCGAACAGAGATGGGCTTATGAGCGTGAGTATGCCGCCGACAGGCGCCGCGTACACAACGGCGTGCGAGCGCAGCGTGCCGCTCGCGGTGACAACTCCAGCCGCGGATGAATTCCTGACGATGATGGATTTCACCTTTTCTCCGAACCGTATCTCGCCGCCGAAGCGCGCAATTGCTGCGGTGAGCGCGTCGATGATCTGCTTTGACCCGCCGGGCGTATCGGCGACAGGGACGGGAGCGCGCTTCACGCGCTGTAGGAAATCGATTACTTCGCCGGCGCTTACCAGCGATGAGTCGGGCAGCATGATGGTGAATCCCAGGAAGTTGAGAAATCCTTCGAGCTCTTCGTCGGGCTTCATTCGGGTGCGGTAGAGTTCGCGAAGCGTTATGTCGTAGTAAAGGCTCGCATCAAGGCCGAGAAGAAACATGTAAAATCGAAGGAAGCGCAGACGAGCCGTAAAGGAGAGCGCTTTTGTCGTAAAGAACCCCAGCGGGCCTTCAGGGCGGTCAAACAGCCGTCCTCTGTAGAATATCTTTGATTTGCCCTTAGGTGCGCGGTAAAACTCGAGCTTTTGCCCGAGCCGTCGCATCACCTCCGCGGCGAAGCCTCCTTCACCAAGCCTGTGGCTGTGCTGACCGTACTGCCATATAAAGCCTTCCTTCTCGTGGTAAAAGGCTCGCCCTCCCGGATATAAGCTTGATTCGAGCAGGAGCACCTTCTTCCCTTTTTTCGCGAGCAGTGCCGCAGTGGAAAGGCCGCCGAATCCCGCCCCGATGATGATGAAATCGTACATGACAATCCTCCGCGCAATCCGACTGAGAATACATGGATCGCACGGGGCTGTCAATACAATAAGATGTCGTTATGGCGCTATGCTTTCGAGAACGGCTTGAACGCGCGTGCGTATCTGTTCCACATCGCCTTCAGAGTAATCCGACACCACCTTCAGGAACGGAAGTTCGTGCCGGTTCTTGACATGTTCTCCCACTTTGTAGGATTCGACATTGTAGGTGTGGCAGGCGTGAAGAATAAAGTCGATCACAACATCGGGTTTGAAATTTTCAATTATACCGTCCATCATGGTAAGCCTGTTGTCATTCGGTGTCATACATGAGCAGGGTATTTTGAGATATCGTTCTGCGATTGCTCTCACGGGGTCTCCCGTATCTTCGGCGATTGGCTCAAGAAAGGTTTTCATGCCGCTGCACGCATCAAGGGCTACTACGACTCCGCCAAGCTCCTCGATGATTTTAAATATTTTCAATGCGTCGCCGCCAACCGGGCACCCGGAAACCATGACGCGGGGAGATCGACGATCGCCGTATATGAAGCCGCTACTGACCCTTTTGTCAAGTTTAACAATTATGCTTTCAAGCAGGGGTGCGACCTCATCACCTTTCGATGCCATGGTTATCGCAATAATATCATATATTTCCGACCAACTGATCACCGGTGGAGTGAGCGCGGCATAACCGAAGATTGTCATCATGAGAGAGTTTTTCCTGTTTGAGGCCTTGATACTTTCCTCGATTTGATCATCTGTGGCTGATTTACCCGTTTGGTATTCGAGAAATGACTTCACTTTAAGAATGATTGTTTTCCAGACGTCAACGGCTTCCTTTTCGTCGGGCACCTGGGGCAGGTCCATGATGTAGAGAGGTTTCACGTACGACATGAGTTCGAACATCTTCTTTTTACCATCGCAGGTGGTCTCTGCGATAACGACATCCGACAGTCCGTAGAAAGGGCAGGTGCCGCTGATGACAAACCCGTAGCTTGACTTAATCAACGGGCATAAAT
>CAZPZJ010000391.1:0-1935 GCA_964591055.1 uncultured Leptospiraceae bacterium | reverse complement strand
GCGGTGATCAACCTCGCGGCGCGCGCGGGGGTGCGCTACAGCATGGAAAACCCGCACGTCTACATGAGCACCAACGCGCAGGGAACGCTCAACCTTCTGGAGATCATGCGCCTCAAGGGCGTCAGAAAGATGGTGCTCGCCTCCACCTCGTCGCTGTACGCCGGCCAGCCCATGCCGTTTCTGGAGGATCTGCCGGTCAACACTCCCATCTCCCCGTACGCCGCCTCCAAGAAGGCTGCTGAGGTGATGGCCTACACCTATCACTTCCTCTACGGCATCGACGTGACGGTGGTGCGGTATTTCACCGTGTACGGCCCGGCCGGAAGGCCCGACATGAGCCCGCTGCGTTTCATCAAGTGGATCGACGAGGGCGCCCCGATCGAGCTCTTCGGCGACGGCAGCCAGGGGAGGGACTTTACCTACCTGGACGACATCGCCCGCGGCACGATCCTCGCGATGAAGGACGTGGGCTACGAGATCATCAACCTGGGGGGCGGCAACAATCCCGTCACCATCAAGACGATGATCGCCACGTTCGAAACGCAGCTTGGGAAGAAGGCCGTGATCGATCACAAGCCCTTCCACAAGGCTGACATGATGGAGACCTGGGCGGACATCTCAAAGGCTGAAAAGATACTCGGCTGGAAGCCGGAAATACCCTTTGACGAGGGGATGAAGCTGATGGTCGCATGGTATGCTGAAAACCGCTCCTGGCTTCGAACCATACGCCTCTGACGGCGTGGCGCGCGCCGATGGCACGGGTTTACAGCAGAATCACCCGGTCCTCCTGCCTGATCGACTGGTACACCTTCTTCTCCCCGAACTTGAGGATGTCGCCCATCGCTTTCCGGGACGCGTCGGCGTCCCCGCGGCGGAGTGCGTGAAGGAGCCTGCGGTTCAGCTTCAGGGATGAGGCCGGCGCTCCTTCGATCGAGTAGAAGAATTCCGTGAAAAAAGAGTAGATGGGCCGGAACGACTGGAAGACGAGCCGGCTGATGATGTTTCCCGAGATCGAAATGATCGTATAGTGGAATTCGTAGTCACACTCCGTCAGCGCCGGGATATTGGAAAGGTTTTGCTCCTTCCTTTCAAGGTTCCGTCCCAGAAAATCGAGATCGCTCCCGGTGATGTGCGCCGCAGCCTCAGCCGCAGCGATTGTCTCAGTTGCGTACCTGAAGCTCAGAAGAGAGTCGAGCGTCTGCCTGTCGATCGACCGCCTGATGCGCAGTATCTGCACCAGCGTTTCCAGCGTGCCGTCCTTTTCGAAGTCCCTTACGTACGTGCCGCTCTGAGGGAGTGTTTCGACAAATCCTCCCTGCGTCAGCATCGCGATCGCCTCGCGGACGGCGAACCTGCTCGCTCCATATCTTGACGAGAGCTCGCGCTCGGGCGGCAGCTTGCCGCCGGCGGGATATGCCCCCTTGATGATATCGTCCCTCATATCGATGAATATTTTACCCGGCAGTCCAAAGCTCATGGCTTCAATCCTTTGCCTCTTCGTGGTGGGCAGGCCCCGATTTTTCCGGACCGGCACCGGGATGCTTGCCGCGCGGGGACGGAATTTGCAAGTAAAAAACTTGACAATTGGTTATACCACATTAATATTTGGTATAACCAATTATAACAGCATTCAGGAGGATGGTCAATGAAAATATCATGCATAGAGCTTTTTCACGTTTCGGTGCCTCTTGAGGAAACATTCTGGCCCACCTGGATTCCGGGCTATCCGCAAACGCACAACAGGTTTACGCTGATCAAGCTTACCACCGATGAGGGGATCGAGGGGTACGGTGCGGGATCGGCGATGGGAACTGAGCGGGAAGGCCTGGGCGACCTTCTGGGGGGATACCTGATCGGCGCGGATCCTTCCGACATCGGCAGGGTGCAGGACCTCATCAAGCAGGCGGGGATTCTGGGCTGGAGGAATTTCTGGAT
>CAZPZJ010000390.1:0-1936 GCA_964591055.1 uncultured Leptospiraceae bacterium | reverse complement strand
TACTGGAAAGCATACAGGCCCCATGGATGGCTCTTCTGCGGGAAGACGCCGGGCTTGCCGATATCGGTAAGGGCCGTGCAGCACGCCTATCAGAAGGCGAAGAGGAAGGCGGGAGTGCCAAAAGAGGGAGGTATTCACACCCTGCGCCACTCCTTTGCGACCCATATGCTGGAATCGGGCGGCGGGATATTCCAGCTGCAGAAATTCCTGGGCCACCGGCATCTTTCGACAACCCTTGTCTATGCGCACCTGTGCGAAGAGAAGACCATCGCCCGAAGCCCCCTTGACGTCTACGCGGACAGATTCGGCGGATGAAGTGCGGGCCGACCGTCAATGAAATATTCCGCGCACACGCAGGCGCCTATCTTCTGAAACACCCCAACACCACGCTGCATGAAAGAAAAGTCATGCGCGCACTCGAAGCCTGCCGGACGGAGGCGCTGGGCGGAAGAGTCGAACAGTGCGACAGGTGCGGATATACCGCCATCCTGTACAACTCGTGCCGGAACCGTCACTGCCCGCAGTGCCAGTCGATGAACAAGGAGAAGTGGATTCTCGAAAGGAAGAACGAACTGCTGCCGTTCACGTACTTCCACGTGGTATTCACCCTTCCCGACGCGCTGAATCCGCTCGTGATACGGAACAAACGTCTTGTCTATGACCTCATGTTCAAAAGCTGCAAAGAGACGCTCCTATCGGTGAGCGCTGACGAGCGATACTTCGGCGCGGATATCGGGTTTTTCGCCATACTCCACACCTGGGGACAGAAGCTCAATCTCCATCCCCACCTCCACTGCGTCCTCCCCGGCGGAGGGTATTCGGAGAAAAAACGGAAATGGATACATGCGCCGGACAACTACTTTGTCCCCGTCAGGGTGCTGAAGCTCCGTTTCAGGGCGATTTTCCTCCGGGGGCTGAAACGGCTGTACCGGGCGCACGCGCTGTACCTTCAGGGGACGGCGCTTTCCTGCGTGCGGAATTTTCAGCAGCTGGTTGATTCGCTCTTTGACGCCGAATGGGTTGTCTATCTCAAGGAGTCGTTTCAGAGCAGGGAGCGCGTGATTGACTATCTTGCGCGCTATACGCACCGCATCGCAATCGCCAACCACCGGATCATCGCCATGAAAGACGGCATGGTGACCTTCCGTTACCGCGACTATGCCGACGACAACAGGGAAAAAACCATGGAGATGGCGGCCGACTCCTTCATCCGCCGATTCATGCTCCATACCGTGCCGCGAAGATTTGTCCGCATCAGGTATTACGGGCTTCTCTCCCACCGGAACAAAAGAGAGGCCGTTGCGGCATGCCGCGAGTTTTACGGAATCAGGGAAACGCAAAATACCGCCCCGGGCACATGGCGCGAGCTGTATCTTCGCGTCACGGGAAGGGACCTCTCCTGCTGCCCCGAATGTAAAACCGGAACGCTTGTGGCGACGCGGTTTCTTGACCCGCTGCCCTATCGCGCTCCTCCTTATAATACGCATTCTGTCGGTTCGTCGTTTCAATTCCGCAATGAAACATGAGAGGGCGGGGCATACGGCATATCATGGCGGGAGGGGTGCGCCCCTGCCATTACAAAATCCCGCTATTTCGTGATGTATGGCACAATGCCAAACCGGTTTTCCGCATGATTCACGCCAAGAGTGAGAAACTGCTCCGCTTTTGTTCTGCAATTTGCCGCATGCAAATAATTCTTGCAATTATGTACCACCTGTTAAAAACCCATTAATAGCGTATTCGCGCTGTCGCCCAGGCGGTTTCGTTCAACTTGGAGCATATCTGATCCCGAGACGGGGGATCAGATTACACTCCTAAACGTTGTGCGTAATTGGAAGATAAAAAGCTATTGGAGAATAACAAATGGACTTTAACAATGTGTTTAAACCTGATGCTAAAAACATTAATCAAATTTTTTCAAATGCAGATAGTTTTT
>CAZPZJ010000389.1:0-1938 GCA_964591055.1 uncultured Leptospiraceae bacterium | reverse complement strand
AGGGAGTTGGTACAATGACAGCAAGTGTTGACGTTGACAGGTGCAGCGGCTGTGGGGTGTGCGAGGTGGAATGCCCCGACGGAGCGATCACCGTGCGGGATACGGCGGTGGTTGACGAAAAGCTTTGCAGTGGTTGCGGCATATGTGTAGCCACATGCCCCGCAGGGGCTCTTTCACTGCGGTAATGCGATTTATCATTTGGAGGTGTATATCATGCGTGGAGGACAGGGCGCAGGCCAGGGAGGCGGGCGCGGCCAGGGCACAGGCCAGGGAGGCGGGCGCGGAACAGGCGGAGGCCAGGGAAGCGGGCGCGGAACAGGCGGAGGTCAGGGAAGCGGGCGCGGAACAGGCGGAGGTCAGGGAGGCGGACGCGGAACAGGCGGAGGCCAGGGAGGCGGACGCGGAACAGGCGGAGGTCCGGGAGGCGGACGCGGCCAGGGCGCGGGTCCTGGCGTTGGCGGTGATTGCGTGTGTCCCGCGTGTGGAGCAAGGGTTGCGCATAAAAGGGGTACACCCTGCGTGCAGATGCCGTGCCCGAACTGCGGGACTCTTATGCAGCGGGGATGACGACATGGTAATTGCAGTTGCGAGCGGCAAGGGGGGCACGGGGAAGACGACAATCGCGGTCAATCTCGCTTATACTATCGGGAACGCGCAGGTCGTTGACTGTGATGTGGAGGAGCCGAACGCCCACCTCTTTCTTTCCCCTGAAATACACGAAACGGAACCGGTGGGCATCCCGGTGCCCGTCGTTGACGATTCGCTCTGTAACGGATGCGGCACATGCGGGGAGGTCTGCGAGTTCAGTGCGATCGTTGTTATCAAGAAAAAGGTTATGGTGTTTCCGGAGCTCTGCCACGGATGCGGAGCGTGCGCTTACTTCTGTCCCCGAAAGGCGATTCGTGAAGAGTTCAGGGAAATCGGGCGCGTTGAACGGGGCTCGGCGGGAACCCTTTCGTTTGTTCATGGACTGTTGAACGTAGGTGAGCCGATGGCTCCTCCCCTTATCCGGAAAACAAAGAAAAGCATTGACCGGGAGCGTACTGTTGTCATTGACGCGCCGCCGGGAACATCCTGCCCGGTGGTGGAAAGCGTGAAAGGCGCCGATTTCTGCGTACTGGTCACTGAGCCCACTCCGTTCGGCCTCAACGATCTCACTCTTGCAGTGGAAATGGTCAGGAAGCTGGGCGTCCCGACAGGGGTCGTCATCAATTCATGCACCATCGGCAACAGTGAAGTGGAGGATTATTGCGGCAGGGAGCGCATACCGGTGCTGATGCGCCTTCCCTGGGACAGGCGTATCGCCGAGCAGTACTCCGCGGGACGGCTTCTGCTCAAAAACCTTCCTGAGTACGCGGAACACTTCTCCGCGTTGTATCAATCCATTCACACGGAGATGGTTGAATATGAAGCAGCTCACTGTCATCAGCGGTAAGGGGGGCACGGGCAAGACGAGCATCACGGCGGCGTTCTCGGTCCTGGCGTCGGGATGCGTCATCGCCGATTGCGATGTTGACGCGGCTGATCTGCACCTTATCCTTGAACCTGAAATCATGAAACGCGGCGGTTTCAGCGGCGGGAAAACTGCAGTGATCGACCCGTCAAAGTGCGATCGCTGCGGGCTCTGCGAGCGACTGTGCCGTTTTGACGCGATACATGAGTATACCGTCGATCCCGTATCCTGCGAGGGCTGTGGCTTCTGCGCGCGGGCGTGTCCCCGGGGTGCCATCGTCATGGAGCCTGCTATTTCAGGAGAGTGGTTTGTGTCTGGAACCAGGGCCGGCACAATGTCACACGCGAAGCTTGGCATCGCCGAGGAGAATTCCGGCAAGCTGGTAACGCTGGTGCGGCAGAACGCGCTGATCAGTGCGGAAAACGAGCATGCCGGCGGAATTATTGTTGACGGACCTCCCGGTATCGGATGTCCCGTGATCGCCG
>CAZPZJ010000388.1:0-1945 GCA_964591055.1 uncultured Leptospiraceae bacterium | reverse complement strand
TCAATCATGACAGGGCACTTGGATTATTTCAAGCTAGATCCGCTCTGGGTGAAAGAGATGACCGGCCAGAAGAATCCAGTCATCGTGGACGGCCGGAATGTTATGGAGCCGGACAAGTTTATCAATATGGGGTTTGTGTACAAGGGGATTGGAAGAGGGGATAAGAATGGGCATGAGATCAGGACTCTTGGGTAGCTGAGTGCTTGTTGCACCTCTCAGTTTCCGATGAAAAACAAAAAAAACTGAGATTTAGTGGCATTATCCATCTACCATACTAAAGAAGAAGGCATGACGACTAAAAAGGTATTATCAATTTAGGGGGATTGGCTCACCGGACAGGAGAACAGGGCCTGATAAATTACAGACAATTCGGCACACCACCGTAAAATGTGCTCTAGAATGTAATATCACATCGATCTTACTGCCACAGTAGTCTCCTAATTTGAATCCAAATGAATCCAGCTAGAAGAGCATAAATAATTATGTGATATGTATGCAAAAATATCATGAAAGAATTATTATAATTTTCTAGTTTGAAGCCAATAGAGCAACAATGAACTTCAAGCAACTTAGCCATAAGAGATTCCGAGCGATCGCAAGCTTGACCAGAGATCCTTTGTACAGGAACTCTTTCTTCATGGCCTTGTGCAACGTCTTCAACGCAGGCTGTGGTTTTTTCTTCTGGATAATCGCGGCTCGATTTTATTCAGTTGAACAAGTAGGGCTGGCGACAGCTCTTATCTCATCGCTTGGCTTGGTTATTCTTTTCTCAAGGCTTGGCTTCGATTCATCAGTAATCCGTTTCTTCTCCTCAGAAGATAGGGGAAAGATAATAAGCACTAGCCTGATTGCGACTACATCGGCATGTGTCCTTTCAGGAGCTATATTCATTCTGTTAGCTGAGATGATATCCCCTTCTATGCAATTCCTGAAGGAACAAAAATACGCCCTAGCCTTCCTGTTTATAGGATTAGTAAACTCGGTGGCAGCAATTACCGGAAACGCATTCGTAGCAGATAGGAAAGCAGACCATTACTTTTTGCAGAACATCTTCATGGCGCTCCGAATTCCAGCTCTTGTCCCTCTCGCCTTCCTGGGCGTCTTAGGCATTTTCGGATCTGTAGGCCTAGGATATTTGATCGCTTCCTTATTCGGCCTGCTGATACTTCATAGGAGCATTGCAGCGATCCGGTTGATTGTGGATTGGGAGGTTATCCGCAAGTCTTTTAGATTCTCCTTCTGGAATTATGCTTCGAGCATATTAACTGCAGCCCCAAGTCTAATCATCCCTCTAATGGCGCTGAATATGTTCGGTGAGGCCGAGGCTGCCAGGTACTACATAGCCTTTGCCATAGGCAACTTAGTCCTGTATATTCCTCAATCCTTAGGGACCTCTCTTTTCGTGGAAGGAAGCCATGGTGAAGGGCTTAAGAGGAGCGCTCTACGGGCAGCAGCTGCGAGCTTGGTTCTCCTGGTGCCATCTGTACTAATCCTCCTTGTCTTCGGTGACCGGCTTCTGGGACTTTTGAATGGAGACTATATAGAAGCCTTTGATCTCCTTCGAATAATCGCTCTCTCAAGCTTTCCTGTGACAGTTTATTCTCTCTTTGTACCCATCCAAAATGTAAGGATGGAGGTTGAGAGCATAGTCAAGCTGAATGCCATCCGATTCGTTTTCCTGCTGGGATCGAGTTATATCCTAATGCAATGGTTTGGAATCATGGGGGCAGGGTATGCCTGGATGGCTACCTATGGGGCAATATCGATAATAATAGGATGGATGGTATGGAGGGAGGTGTGGATCTAAGAGCTAAACATATCGAGATGAATAGTATTTTCCTGCAAGACGGGAAAAATTGATTAATAAATTGACATATATTTACTATCATAAATTTTAGTTTTCAATGAAGGATTATTTTCAATTTTTCCCTTTATTTTCTTAAAT
>CAZPZJ010000387.1:0-1946 GCA_964591055.1 uncultured Leptospiraceae bacterium | reverse complement strand
AGGTGCATTATACCGTGTTCGACACTCCAGTCCTGAAAAGCGTGTTTTACTGGATATCCATCCTTTCATTGAAAATAATCGGCTGGAAAAAAGAAGGGAGCCTCCCGGATGTCCCGAAGTATGTCATCATCGCCGCACCGCACACCTCGAACATCGATCTGCCCATCACGCTCTTCCTCGCGTTCGCCTTCCGCGTCAGGGTGTACTGGATGGGCAAGCAGGAAATATTCCGAAAGCCTTTCGGCGCAGTCATGAAATGGCTGGGCGGCATTCCGACCGACAGGAACAGGTCGAAAAACATTGTCGAGGAGTCGATCAGGGAGTTCAACAGCCACGACAGTCTCGCGCTGGTCGTCGCGCCCGAGGGGACGCGCAACAGGGTCAACTACTGGAAGACCGGCTTTTACTACATCGCCCACGGGGCCGGCGTCCCGATCGCGCTGGGTTTTCTTGATTACCGGCGCAGGGTTGGCGGCCTGGGGCCCACGGTGTATCCGACGGGCGACATAAAGAAAGACCTCGACCACATCCAGGAGTTCTACAGAACGGTGACCGCGCGCAGGCCCGAGAAGACAGAAAGCGGGCATATCGACTACAACAACTTCGCAAAAAACTGAGTCCGGAAAAACCGCTAGAGGATCGACTCGCGGACGCAGGAACCGTAGGGCTTTTTCTCGAAAACGGCCTGCAGAAGCGACGTGCCGGTCTCCATGCACGCCCCTCCCATGTGCCAGGAGTACTCGTGCGCGCGGTAGAGTTTTTCCGGAAAGGACGCCAGTATCCCGTCCCTGTTTCTCCGCATGTTCTCAAGCCAGGCCTGCGCGGTTCGGGTGTAATGGACACCGAACGTCTCGCAGTGCACAAGGCGAAGCGAGCCGGTGCGCATCGCCGCCCTGACGATCATGGAAGGAGTGGGTGCGTCCGCGTTGGGCATCAGCACCGAGGAGAAGTTCATGTACTTGGTTTTGCCGTCCGTTTTGAAGATGTCATTTCCGTGATATACCATCGTGTGCAGCACGAACCTGCCCCCGTCTTTCAGACAGTCGCCGACCTTCCCCATAAACGCGTCCCAGTAGGGGGCGCCCACGTGTTCGGCCATGCCGACCGATACGATGCTGTCATAGACACCGTCAATCTCCCGGTAGTCGAGGTACTCGAATTCGAGATGCGGGTGCCGGTCCCTGCACCATGCGATCTGCTCGCGGCTGAGTGCGATTCCCTTCACGCGCGCACCGGTTTTTTCATGAATGTAGCGGCACAGGCTTCCCCATCCGCATCCGATATCAAGCACACGGTGTCCCCTGCGTATCATGGCCTTTTCGCATACCAGCCGCATCTTGTGCTCCTGCGCCTCCTCCAGCGTGGCGTCAGGCCGCGGCCAGATGGCGCAGGTGTAGGTCATGGAGGGCCCTAGCATCATCTCATAAAAGGCGTTGCCGATGTCGTAGGTGACGCCGATTTCCTTGCGGCAGTTTTCAATCGTGTTGCGCGTTTTCCTCTCGATAGAGCGCCTCAAAAGGCGGGCGCGCACGTCAAGCTTCGACAGCAGGGACACCGGGCGGCGGAACCGCTCCTCGTTGAGCAGGAAGACGAGCAGCACATGGTAGGCGGACGGGGAATCCCACTTTCCGTTCACGTAGCCCATGCCCAGCGCAAACTCCCCCCGGGTGAGCGCCTCGGCGAACACGCTGTCATCGTACACGTCCATAATCCCGTGCGGCTTTGCGCCCGGCATGCCGAATGCGCGCTCGCCGCCGCTTCCAACGAACCGCACGGTAAGGCTTCCGACGGCTATCCGACGCAGCAGCCGGAAAAATATCGCGTTCAGGATTTTCACCTTCATAGCTATCACCGGCACCGATTTCAATAATGAAAGGGTTCTTTGTGGCCTTCACCTGACGTCAACGATGACCAGCGAAAAATCGTCGTCCAGATTTTTGCTGCGC
>CAZPZJ010000386.1:0-1952 GCA_964591055.1 uncultured Leptospiraceae bacterium | reverse complement strand
TCGGCGTCCTGCACCAGCGTCGTCCCGCCGTTTTGCTTGATGTCCACGCAGCCCTTCGCGCCGTCGCTTCCCATGCCGGTGAGGAGCACGCCGATGAGCCGGTCCCTGAACTGCAAGGCGGCCGAGGAAAAGAGGACGTCCACGCTGGGCTTCTGGTTGAGCACCTTCGGGCCGTCGTCCAGTGCGAGGCGGCCGTTTCTGAAAAGCAGGTGGTGCGACGCGGGCGCGATGAGCACCTCCCCCTGAGCGGGGAAGTCGTCGTCCTTCGCAAGGCGGACGGTAAGGGGCGTGTCGTCGTTGAGCCAGCTTGCGAAGCTTTGGTCGAATCCCGTTTCCATGTGCTGTACGATGACGATCCCCAGCGGGAAGGAGGCCGGGAGCGTGCTGATGATGCTCCCGATTGCGAGCGGGCCCCCGGTCGAGGCCCCCATGACGATCATGTCGAAGCCCTTTCCCGCGGTCGTTTTTGCCTCGTCCCCGAGGGCGGCTTCGTAGCGGTCTTTCGGCAGGGACGATGCGAGCTCACGGAGCCTTTCGACAAACGCCCGGCAGAAATCGGGGTTGTTGATCTGGTCGATGTCGGGTTTTTTCATCAGGTCGAGGGCGCCGTATTCAAGCGCCGTGAAGCTGTTTCGCGCGTCCAGCTCGTTTGAAAAGATCATGACGGGAACGGGGCGCCGGCGCATGATTTCACGCGTGGCCGTGATGCCGTCCATGACCGGCATGTTGATGTCCATGATCACGAGATCGGGTTTCTCGCTCATGTTCTTTTCCACCGCGATCTTTCCGTTTGACGCCTCAACGACCGTTTTCACGGAGCTGTGCGCAAGGAGGGTCTGCTTGAGAATGCCCCTGAGCAGGGCCGAGTCGTCAACGATCAGGATTTTCATCGCCCACCTTTACATGCCTGGTTATCGGGAAGTTCGTCGCTATCAGCGTCTGTATGTCTATCAGGTATTCAATAAGCCCGTCGCCCGTGAAGCGGCTCGGAAAGCGCACCCCCAGGATTCCCCGCCCGGAAAGGGAAGGGAACAGGCCCGAGGGAAGAAGGCGAAGCTGCCTGAGCGGCAGCCTCATGAGCCCCGTCCTCGCCGAAAGCTGGACTGCGATGAGATCGGTGCCGATCACCTCGTCGCTGGATCTCCTCTTGATCCTGGGGAGCCTCGGCGCGTCGGGCGAATCCGCCTTCGCCAGCATAATCATCTCGGGCGGCCTGCCGATGTCAACATGGAAGAAGCGCCTGACGAAGCTGTCCAGGTTGACGAGGGGAAGCGTGTGCTCGCCGAGCGAGATGAGCCGCACCGCCCCTTCCGCGGTCCTTGAAGCGTCGGCCCCGCTGCTGTACATGCTCCCCTCGATCTGGTCGCGGTTGATCAGGAACGTGCAGCCCGGGTAATAGACGCCGATGCAGTCGATGTCGGATGCCGGCGCGTCAGGCATTCTGGAGGTCGCCCTGGAGCCGGTCATAGATGTCCTGTGCGTTGATGATGAATATCTCCGAGTCCTCGTAGGAGATGAATCCCTCGAAGGTCTGCTGTTCCTCGGACGCCGGCATGGAATGGACGCCGCTTTCCGGTATGGACACCACGCGAACCACGTCGCTGATCAGGAACGCCACGTGGTCGTGGGCGTGGTTCATTATCAGCAGCTTGGACGCTTTGAGCGGCTCGTTGTCGAGGATGATCCTGAGATCGAACACGCTGTGCGGCTCGCCGTGGCGGTTGATGAGCCCCTTGATGTACGGGGGGACAAACGGAATGAAATAGATGTCGTTGTTGATGACGATCTCGCGCACCAGCTCGGCCCGGAAGGCGTAGCGCTTATCCTCGATGAGGAAGACCACGAACTTGTGCTCGGCTTCCCTGCGCTTTTCCGCCCCCGCGCCGGCATCACCGCCGCTTTCGGACATCTGCCGTATCAGTTCAACATTATCCATTCCTGCCGCCGTCCTG
>CAZPZJ010000385.1:0-1953 GCA_964591055.1 uncultured Leptospiraceae bacterium | reverse complement strand
AGTCGCACAGGGGCACCATCATGGACTTGCCCTACTTCGAGGGTTCCGCCTGCAAGGGATGCAAGTCCTGCGTGGCCGCGTGCCCGGGGCTGGCAATGTCCCTCATGCGGAGCGTGGACGACGAGTGGGCCGAAGTGGTACTGCCGTACGAGTTCCCGGCGGACTTCCCTCAAGGCTCCCGCCTTCCGGTGCTGGACCAGGAGGGAAGCTTCCTGGAGGACGCCCTTCTCGTCGACAAGGTCTACAACAAGAGGTACAAGACCTGGCTCCTCACCCTCCGCGTAAGCGTCCGGAACGCCCCCAAAGCCATAGGCATCCGGGTTCAGCCCAGGGAAGCCACAGAGCCGCTTCCCTCGCCCCGCTTCAACTACTTGCCGGACGACGCCGTCGTCTGCCGCTGCGAGCGCGTAACCGTGGGCGAGATCGTGCGCTTCATCAAGGAGAACTCCATCACGGACATCAACCAGCTGAAATCCCTGCGCGTGGGCATGGGGGCCTGCGGCTCCAAGACCTGCACGGCGCTCTTGCCCCAGGTCTTCCGCCAGGCGGGCGTAGATCCTTCCTCCCTGACGCCGGGAACCCTAAGGCCCTTGGCCCTGGAGATGCCGATGAGGGACATAGTCAACGAGGCGGCCGGGAGGACGGAATGAAAACCTACGACATCGTGATCATCGGCGCCGGCAGCGTCGGCGTGCCCCTGGCCTACTACTGCGCGCGCAAGGGGCTCAAGGTCGTCGTTCTGGACCAGAACGCGTCCTGGGGCCGCGGACAGAACCGCGCGGCCATCGGAGGACTTCGCGCCACGCACTCGGACCCCGCGAAGATAAAGATCTCCCAGATTTCCATAGACATCGTCAAGAGCATGAAGAAGGAACACGGCCTGGACGTGGAATGGTACCAGGGCGGCTACCTCTTCGTGGCCTACGACGAGAACCGCGAGAAGGCCTTCCGGGACCTCCTGGTCATCCAGAAGGCGGCGGGTCTGGACATAGACTGGATTACCCCGGAGCATGTACTGGAGCTCGCCCCGGGGATGAACCCCGAAGGGCTTAGGGGCGGCACCTACAGCCCCAAGGACGGTTTCGCCTCGACCCTCAGGACGGCCACGGCCTTCCACAAACTGGCCCTGGACGCCGGGGTGGATTTCAGCTTCGGTCACGCCGTGACCGGGATGGACGTGAGGGGCGGGAAAATACGGAGCGTGCGCACGGACGCGGAGGAATACTCCGCGGCCCTGGTCGTGAACGCAGCGGGAGCCCAGGCTTCCGAGGTCGGCAACCTGGCGGGCCTGGAGCTTCCCGTCCATCCGGACTGCCACGAGGGCGGAGTTACGGAGCCGGTCCAGCGATTCATGGAACCCATGATCGTGGACATGCGCGGGGACAGCGAGTCCGGAAGCTATTACTTCTATCAAGCCGAAACGGGGCAGATCGTCTTCTGCATAACGCCCAATCCCCAGGTATGGGGGACCGACAGGGACAACACGTCGGGCTTTTTACCCCTCTGCGTGCGCCGCATGGTTGAACTCTATCCTCGGCTGCGCAACCTGAAGGTACGCCGGACCTGGAGGGGCTCGTATCCCATGACCCCGGACGGACTGCCTATCGTAGGGTATCCCCGGGAGCTGGAGAACTTCCTGCTGGCCATAGGGATGTGCGGACAGGGCTTCATGCTGGGTCCCGGCGTGGGCGAGCTGGTCACACGCCTGGTGCAGGCGCAGCCCCAGCCCGAAGACCAGGAAGTGCTGAATATTTTGTCGCCCTACCGGCAATTCGCCGGGCAGGAAAAATTGCAGTAGGTGGTTTCTTGGAAGCACAGACCAGAGCAGCACAGGCGGGGGTGTGTTGCTCTGTTTGATTTAATCTATAATGGTTAAGGTTGATTGGAGGGCGGTTTAGAAAATGGCTAGCAGTTATCAAAATGATTGTTTAATTAATTATCTGTAATAAAACT
>CAZPZJ010000384.1:0-1967 GCA_964591055.1 uncultured Leptospiraceae bacterium | reverse complement strand
GGCAGCCCGGAAAGGCGGGCGATTCGGTGTGCTTTCTCGGCTGGTGTTTTTTCCGCAGGGATTGATGCGGACGGATTAGCCTTTCAGGGCGAGAAGATAGCAATGCCATCCCTGCCCTGCCGTGTGGGTAATGACAGCAAGCCCGTGATGATCGATGAGTGCTTCGATATCGGGCCTGCTGTTATCGCCCACTCCGCTCAGCAGCAATCTGCCGCCTGAATTCAGGGAGCCGGACAGCGCTGGAAGCACCCGGCGGATCACGTCCGGCAGCAGATTCGCCGTGATGAGATCATACCTCTTCCCCCGGATGTGCCCGGCGACATCTTTCTGAAAAAACCGAATCCCGTCACAGCCGTTGATTGAGGCGTTGAAGGCGGCCTCGTTGATTGCGTGCTCCGAAAGATCGACTGCATCACACTGTCGCACACCCATGAGCGATGCGAGAATGGCGAGAACGCCGGTGCCGGTCCCGGCGTCCAGCATCGTAATCAGCGGGCGTTTCTCTTCGGCGACGCCTGCAAGATGATCGTGCAGCGCCCCGAGGCAGAGCGAGGTTGTGGGATGGCGGCCGTCCCCGAAAGAATGGAGCGAGTCCAGTTGAATGCGATAGCGATATCCGGAAGGTGCGGCCACGGAAGAACGCGCCGGGACGATGTACACCTGCCCGCAGGCCTCGTACCCGCTGTAATCATCACGCTCGCGATGCTGTGCGACTTCGCGGCTGAGATGTGAAAATACCCACCCGTCCTTCATGTCATGGCTTTATAAAGCAGTACGGATCGCAGTCAGCGCGTGTATTTCCGCCGTTTCCGGCAATGACAGCCGCACAACCGCCGCACACGGGACGAAGTGTGCATTCCCTGCATGCTTCGCTGCCACGACGGTATCTGCGGGCAGTTTCGGAATCGTACAGATCGGCGAATCCTGACTCATGAATATTTCCCAGTTTTGACGGAAATTTTCTGCATGCGTGCACCTCCCCGTCGGGCAGTACCGCGCAAAAATTGAATGCGGCGCCGCATCCGAACCCTGAGCACCCGCCGAACAACGGCTCCCCGCGATTGTACAGCGCGATGTTGAGCAGGCTGTCCTTGAACCCGATCACCGGGTTTACCCTGGACTCGTCGAGGTACAGTTCGATGAGATTTCTGTAATCTCCGAAATCAACTTCCTGAATTGAAGCGCCTCCGCCGGCCCTGGAAAGCCTGTTGAACGTGAATTCATCGACGGCGCCGTTCAGAAGACGGGACAGCGGTATCACCTCGTGAACATTTCCCGCAGTGAGAGTCAGCATGACCACGGACCATATCCCCCGCTCACGCAGCAGCGGCATGAAATCCATGACACTGCGAAAGTTGTCGGCCCCCCTGATCGAGTCATTGTGAGATTCAAGGCCCTCAAGGCTGACCTGGTAATACACCGGTTTTTGGATGGCGGTCAGGCGGTCGAGCATGAAGCTGTCGACGGGATTGCCGAGGACAATTGTGGTAAAATCCCGCAGTGACGCCTCCCGGTAGAGCGCGAAAAAATCCGGGTGCAAAAACGGGTTTCCGCCGGTGAACGAGACCTGTCCCGCCACATTGCGCTCCCGGCAGAAATCGGCAAGGCCGTCAAGGATGGAAATTCCCTCTTCCATTGTGACGCGCCTGCCTGGACCACGGTTATAGCAGTGAAGGCATTTATAATCGCACTCGAAGGTAATGTGCCACTGAATGGTAAAGCGGTCGGTCGACATATACTCCCGGTAGATTTTGTGAAACTTTGCGTCAAGGCACTCTTCACGGGTGAGCATGCTCTTTCCGGCTGTCCGTGTGACGCCGTCTTCCGGATTCCCGGGTGTGTTCAGTGACCCGGCAATCCTCGGGGTGATATACGAGCGTATGTTCATCATGAATTGTGCACCTACCGGGGCGTGAGAATGCTTTCAATCCTGTTCTTCGGGCAGTTCAGGACGAATTCATAGGTCA
>CAZPZJ010000383.1:0-1980 GCA_964591055.1 uncultured Leptospiraceae bacterium | reverse complement strand
GGAGAGCCGGAGGGCGATGTCTTCTGCTACAGGTGTTTCCGGGGCAAGGAAGGGCCCTGCGATTTCTGCATGGCGCATATCGTTTTCAGCACGGGAACCGTCCTCACAACCGAAGCGTCGTGCCTGTCCGACGGCCGCATCCGCGACGTCAAGATATTTCCGATTGCGGGCGAGGACGGCCTTGTTGACATGGTGGTGGTGCACCTCAGGGACGTGACCGAGCAGAGAATCGCCGCCGAAAGGCTGCGGATAAGCGAGAACAGGTACCGGGAGCTGTTCGAAAACATGAGCAGCGGGGTGGCCGTCTTTAAAAAGAGGAACGCGGGCAGGGATTTCATCCTGACCGACCTCAACAAGCGGGGCGAGGAGATCATCAGGGTGGTCAGGGAGAACTTCATCGGCAGGAAGCTTGGATCGGACGGCGGGTGCTTCATCGAAATGCTGAAGGACGTCATGAGGTCGGAAAAGCCCTTCCGCAGGCCTCCGTTCCACTACTCGGACGGCAGGATTGACGGGTGGTTTGAGTATTTCACGTACGACCTGACCTCGGATGAAGTGGTGACGGTGTTCGACGATGTGACCGGGCGAATCTACGCGCATGAAAAGCTGAAGCAGTCGCTTCAGGAGAAGGAGCTTCTGCTGAAGGAGATTCATCACAGGGTCAAGAACAACATGCAGATCATTTCGAGCATGCTGAACCTTCAGCTCGATTACATCAGGGACAGGGAGGACGAGCAGATGTTCATTGACAGCCAGAACAGGATCATGTCGATGGCGCTTGTTCACGAGAAGCTCTACCAGTCGGAAGATCTGCTCCGCATCGACTTCAAGGACTACCTCGAGGACCTGATGGCCAACCTGTTCAACTCCTATCGCACGATGAGCGCGGGGATCCAGTGCTCGATCAACGTCAGTGACGTGTTTCTCTCCATCGACACCGCGATTCCGCTTGCGCAGCTGATCAACGAGATCGTTTCCAATTCGCTCAAGCACGCATTCGGCGACAGCAGGGACGGCTCCATCTTCATAACGATTGAGAACCTGAACGGCTCCGGTTACAAAATGGTGATCGGGGACAACGGAGTGGGAATGCCGGACACGGATGTTGCGGGGAAGGGCAAGTCACTGGGATTGCAGATCATCAACGGCCTGGCCAGGCAGATCCACGCCGACATCAGCCTTGAGAAGCAGAGAGGGACGGTGTACACGGTCAACTTTCACCCCTGAGCTCCTTCTCCGTTCGTGCGCGCTCATACTCCGCATTCGCCCGCTCAATGACCTCCCTGAGCGGAACGCCTGTCGCCTCGGCCGCCATCCGGCAGTCTTCAAATTCGGGCCGGGCGTTGATGTCCTCCCCGCCCATCGAGGCGATCTTGACCCGCACGCGCTGGCCCGAAACGCTCACTTCCCCGTACCGGCGATCGAGGATGTCGCGCGCGATGTTGTGGGCCCGCAGCCCGATCGTGGTCGTTTCCCGGAAAAGCACGAGTTTCACGGCGGGAAGCTCCTGTTCGCCCGCGATGACGCTGACGGTTATCCCCGGGCGTCCCTTTTTCATGATGACGGGGGTGAGGAACGCGTCCTTTGCGCCGGCGCGAAGAAGATCTTCGATGAGCCCGGGATACACTTGAGGATTCATGTCGTCGATGGAGCATTCCAGCATCACCGCATTTTCCGTCATCGCCGGCTGCGAATCGAAAAGAAGGAGCCTGGTGAACGAGGGGAAGGGGTATTCCCTGGTGCCGAACCCGATCCCGGAGCTTTTCAGGACGTTGCCGGCGGGCGGGAGCGACTGCGTTCCGAGCGTGACAAGTATCGCCGCGGCTGTGGGCGTGATGAGCTCCCCCTCGAATGACGTCTGGCGGCAGCGGCTTCCCCTGGCGAGCTCCACCACCGCCGGGGTCGGAACGGGAATCTCGCCGTGCCGGCAGTGGACCGTGCCGGTCCCGAAGTGGATGTCGCTGAAGTACACGAGCGGGT
>CAZPZJ010000382.1:0-1998 GCA_964591055.1 uncultured Leptospiraceae bacterium | reverse complement strand
TCATGACAGGCGTTCCCCGGATGTACGAGCTGCTTCAGCGGGTCATTCCTCCCGGCACGCGCTTCGCCGGAATGCGCGCCTGGATTTCAGGCGGCGAAGCCATTTCGGCATCGCTCCAGCGGGAATTTCTGGACAGCTTCGGGATTGACATCAGGCAGGGATACGGCCTCACCGAGGCATCGCCCATCGTTACCTGGAACATGCCGGACAAACCCAACGTGTTCGGATCAATCGGCACCGAGATGCCCTATAACCGTGTGAAAATCGTTGACGGTGACGGGCATGATCTGCCGGACGGGCGCCCCGGGGAGATCATGGTCCGCGGGATCAACGTGATCTCGGGCTATTACAAGCAGGACGACGCGACCAGGCAAAGCTTTATCGACGGATGGATAAAAACCGGAGACATTGGCGTCAGGGACGAGCACGGCTATTATCGCATCAGGGGTCGGCTGAAAAAGATGGTCATCCGCAACGGGTTCAACGTGTACCCCGCGGAGGTGGAGAGGATTCTGGCCCATCATCCATTGGTCGAGAAGGTCGTGGTGAACGCGAACTTTGACCTTGACCCCGTCGACAACACATTCCGTGAGAAAACCGAGGCCCTTGTGTACCGCCGGAAGGGTGCGACGCTCGACGATGAAGGCTTCATGACCTGGTGCAAGGGCAACATCTGCTCCTATAAAATCCCGGACCGCATCAAGGTGGTCGATTAATCCCTGAAAGGATTTTTCCGCGTGCGGGAGTCCTTTCGCCTTTCCTCCTCAACGGCGTTTTTAAAAATGAAGCGGTAGTCGTTTGAGTTGTCGATGGTGAGCTGCTCAACCGGGACCACCTGCCTGTCCTTTTTCCCGCATGACGGCATGGACAGCGCAAGGAACGCGATACAGATGACGGCGGATATCTGGCGCATAAATAACGCCTCCCATAAAGTGCCAGGGTGCTGACACCGGCGCGTGTACTATACCCGCCCGCCTTTTCTGGGACAAGCATATTTTATGGATTTCAGAAGAGGGAGAAGCTGCAACAAATGTATTGACATGTGGATTGACGGTGTTATTATTAAAATAGATTCAGGGAGGGATCTCAGTATGCGCATACCATCACAGGGTTTTGATGCCCATCCGGTGCGTCCCGGGCAAACGCACCGGGGGCAGGAAGTCCGCATCGCGCAGGGCGGCGCGCGTACGGAAGTCGTAACAGGCCTTCAATCAGGCCGAAACCTCGCCAACGCGCTGACCATCGCCCACACAGCGCAGGCGCTGATAAGCAAGGCGCTCGAGGTGTCTTCCCGCCTTCGGAACATGGCGGGCCAGGTGATCGCGACCGGCAACGCTGACTACCGCGAGGTCACGGCGGCGATGTCGGAAATGAAAACGGCGATCGCCTCTTCTCCGGGGAGGAGCGTTCAACCGCTGGTGCTCCCGCCCCTCGCGCAGGGCGCTGCTCAGGACGTGAGCCCGACCCACGAGATCGAGCTTCTGGGGGACATCGCAGAGGACATGCGCTCGGGGCGTCCCGTGGTGCAGGAGCGCTTTGATCGCATTGACGCCGCCCTTGCGGACAGGGAGCGGAGAGTCCATGCGTACCGTGAAGCGGTCGAGCGGGAAATCGGCGTCGTCGGCAGAACCGGCGCAGGAGCCGACTTCAACCCGGAACAGGCGATGGGCGCGGTGCAATCGTTTCTGCGCAACCAACCCGACGCCGCCGCGGGCCTTCATCTGCCGCTTCAGCGGGAAACCGTGCAGGCAGTATTGTCGTAATCAAGAGACATGCAGCCTGCAACCCGGATGTTTAAGAACTGACGGTTCCGTGCACCGGAGTGCGCGTGACAAAAGAAAAGCTTGGCTATTACAGGAAAGCTGGAGGACGGTATGGAAGTGTTCGATGGATTTATTGCGGCGATCGCGACGGAATTCAAAATCAATTTCCACAAGGACGAGGAGGGCGTGTACACGACCAACCTTGAGTTTGAAAACGGAAGGACACAGGAGGTGC
>CAZPZJ010000381.1:0-2020 GCA_964591055.1 uncultured Leptospiraceae bacterium | reverse complement strand
GCGAAAAACAACATCCTGAACCGGCTCGCAAAAAAGTTCATGGACAAAGTGCCCGAGCGCTTTGAAGAGGAGATAGAGGTCGAGGGCACCATGCTGGTCGAGGGCGTCGACATCGACATCAACTTCGGCAGGACGATCGAAACGGCCCCCTTCCTGGAGTCCCGGAAACTGCGCCGCCTTGTCAGGGACGAAAAGCTCTACATCCCCGAAAGCGGGATAGTCGGGGCCGTGCCGTTGAAAAAGCAGGCAATCAAGCTGATGTTCCGTTACATGAGCTCAATCTACGAAATGACGACAGTCAACCACGACCACGTGTTCTCCTACCTGCTCACGCGCTACAGGCGCACCGTCATCCGTGAAACCGACTTCCGGAACAGGGCCTTTGCGGCCATCAATAAAATCCGCGACATCCCGCTCGTGTCGCACCACACCAACCTGATGCACCGGCAGGGATACCTCCTCACCGACGACATCCACGGGCGTTACGCCAGCTTCATCGAGGCGGCCGAGTCGGACGGGCTCATCTCGGTGAAAAACGGCATCATCACAAAAAACCGCGACCGTTTCTCCGGGCCGCGGGAGTTTCACACCATACGCCGCGACAACATCGTCGAGGTGCTCCGAAACGAGATCGAGCCCATGAGGCGGCTCACCCGAACACTCGATTTCGTCATGCTAACGCCATCCGCGCTGATCCGGCGCTCAATCAGGAAATATGCGATCAAAAGCGACGGGGAGATGTTTGAGCGCGATTACGCCGATCACTTCCGCGAGGACGACTCAAAACCCCGGAACATCGGCAAGCCCGAAATGCTGAAGCGCTTTCTGCGAAACCGGCGGGGCGTGCTGCTTGTGCACGGCTATCTCGCCGCGCCCGAGGAGGTGCGGAACCTGGGCCGCTACCTGCGCCGCCACGGCTACACGGTGTACCTCGTGCGGCTTCGCGGGCATGGCACCTCCCCGGAGGACCTTGCGGGCAGGACCTGGGAGCAGTGGTACGAATCTGTGAACCGGGGATATGTGGCGCTCAAAAACACCGTCGGGAAAATGGCCGTGGTGGGGTTTTCCACGGGGGCCGGGCTCGCGCTCTACACGGGCATCACCAAGGCCGACAACCTGGTCTGCGCCGTGTCCATCAGCGCCCCCCTGCGGCTCAAGAACATCACCTCCCGCTTCGCTTCCACCGTGGTGCTGTGGAACAGCCTCCTCTCCAAAATGCGCATCAAAAAGGGCAGATACGAGTTCGTTGAAAACCATCCCGAAAACCCGCACATCAATTACTTCCGCAACCCGATCCACGGGGTCAACGAGCTTGAGAAGATGATGCAGGTGGTCGAGCACAGGCTGCCCCACTTCAAAATCCCCGTGCTGATCGTGCAGGCGTCCAACGATCCGGTCGTCAATTCGGAAAGCGCCTTTGAGATTTTCAGGAAGATGGGCCCCATTCGCAAGGAGATATGCATGATACACTCGGACCGCCACGGGATCGTCAACGGAGAGGAGTCGACGACCGTGTTCCGGAGGGTGAAGAACTTTCTGGACGAGCGCTTCGACGAAGCGGAAAACCAGGGCTAAAAACGCCAGGTGACGCCGGCCGCGATGTCAACTGCGATCACCGTCGCGTCGGTCGACAGAGCCGAATCGGAGCCGTTCTGGTCGCTTTCCGCGGCGCTGCTCGTGACAAAGGTCCCGAGCGTGAAGGTGAGGCGCTCTCCCGGAGAATAATCCAGGCCCATCGTCGCAAGCAGTATATGGATTTTCTCCTCTTTCCTCTCGTCGCCGTCGTCGGAGGGAACGCCCTCCTCAAGCCGGTTTCGCGTGATGTCGATGTACGTTGCCCCCGCCGAGAACACCAGACAGGGCGAGGCCGTGAGCGAGACGCCCGCCCTGAACACGTAGGTGGCGTCATCATCCACTCTGACGGTCTGCTCTTCGGCCAGGGAGCTCCCACTGACATACTTGAAACGCGTCTGCGTGTAGCTGGCGGGCACCATGTACCCGCACTCGAACGCCGCCGACA
>CAZPZJ010000380.1:0-2021 GCA_964591055.1 uncultured Leptospiraceae bacterium | reverse complement strand
GGACTTCCTTGGGTTCCTTGAGGATGTCGATGAATTCCTGCTCGACATTCAGGTACGGTGTGGCTTCATCCACCTGCTTGAGGAACATTTCGTAAGGATTCATCCTCGACATGCCTGTCTCCTCCTCTTCTGTCTCGTAAGTTTAAATGCCCCACTCTTCACGCGAAGACCCGCAAAGCTACCCTGATTCCCACCTCCCCTCTCCGAATCGGTTTAATGTCTATTTTTTGACCCAGCCCCGGAAAACTGGTCCATAAATTAAGTTAGACTGGACCGGTCAACCTGAGCGAGGGGGCAAGTGGAGATGCCACGAAAAGGTTTCACCTCGGAACAAATCATCAGGCTTCTGAAGGAAGCGGAGATCCTCATCGGGGAAGGCTCGACGACAAAGGAAGCTGTGCGCCGTATCGGTGTCAGCGAACAAACCTTCTACAAATGGCGGAGGGAGTATGGCGGGCTGAGGGTGGACCAGGCGAAGCGGCTGAAGGACTTGGAGAAGGAGAACGCCCGTCTGAAGCGGCTGGTGGCGGACAAGGAACTGGACATCCATATCCTGAAGGAAGCGCTGGATTACGAGTCAAAAAACGGCTGAGCCCGGCGAAGCGGAGGCGGACGGTGGTTCATGTCTGTTCCTTTCTGGAGATATCGCAGCGTCGGGCATGCGGAGTTCTTGCGCAGCTTCGGTCGACACAACGATACCGGGAACAAACTCGGGATGGGGAAACCATACTGGTGAAACGAATGGTGGAACTGGCCTGCCAGTACGGACGCTACGGATACCGGAGGATCACCGCCCTGCTCAAGTCTGAGGGCTGGAAGGTGAACCACAAGCGGGTGGAGAGACTCTGGAGGCGGGAAGGATTGAAAGTCCCTTCACGCCAGCCGAAGAGGAAGCGCCTCTGGCTGAACGACGGCTCCTGCGTCAGGCTGAGGCCGGAACGGCGCAACCATGTCTGGACCTATGACTTTGTTTATGACCGGACCCATGACGGCCGGGCTTTTAGGATGCTCACCGTCCTGGACGAATACACGAGGGAGTGCCTGGCGATCAAGGTGGCCAGGAGGCTGAACAGCAACGATGTCCTGGACACTCTAGCAGAGCTGTTTTTCAGGAAAGGGGTTCCCTGTCACATCAGGAGCGACAACGGGAGTGAGTTTGCAGCGAAGATCGTGAGAAACTGGTTGAAAAGGCTGGGCGTGAAGACGCTCTTCATCGAGCCGGGCAGTCCGTGGGAGAATGGCTACATCGAGTCGTTCAACGGGAAACTGAGGGACGAGGTCCTGAACCGGGAGAGTTTCGACACCCTAGCCGAGGCAAAGGCCATTATCGAGGCATGGCGGAGGGAGTACAACCAGGTGCGGCCCCACAGCTCCCTGGGCTATCGCCCACCGGCACCGGAAGCGATCCTGCCGGCGCTGCCATCCTGGGGTCCAGAGATGGAACCGGTGGCAAGCTGAAGGACTCATTTTATTTCTGGTACAAACAATGGGGGCAGGTCAAGGTTGACCTAGCCCCGGAAAACTGGTCCAGAAATTAAGTTAGACTGGACCAGTCAATCTGAGCCAAGCGGGACAGGGGAGCGAGTGCCGGCGCGATGCAATACGCCAGGCAAGAAAGGAAAGCAGGAAAAGGAGAAAAACGGTAATCGGGATTCTCAATTTTCCACCTTCTAAACTCCCAGGAAAACGGCTCTTGCATTTTCGGTCCCGGGAAGTTGGCCGCTGGAACTCTCTCTCCGGCTAACGGATCAAGGCGAAAGTTTTGGGCCGGCTGGGTGAAAGAATGGTAGTGGATTTTACCCCGGTTTGGCAAGGTAAGGGCAAGTCAGAGGTGACCACTGGACTGCTGTGCGCGGCCTGAAGGGTGAAACCTCCGGGCAAGAGTGGCGGGTTGGTGGGGTTGGGAGGAAGTCCCCGTGGAAAGGCCTGAAATTGGTAGGGGCGGAGAGGGAAAAAACGAACCGGTTGCGCTTTCCCTATCTTTTTGTTATTTAATCGGATATTTTGTAAAAGGATTGGGA
>CAZPZJ010000379.1:0-2032 GCA_964591055.1 uncultured Leptospiraceae bacterium | reverse complement strand
CCGCATCGCCCGCGCCCGAAACGGGGGAAACGCGGGAAAAGGACTACCGCATCGTGCGCACCGCATCCGAGTTCAGGGAGGCGATGCGCGTTGTCCGCGAAGCGGGGATGGTCTCCTTCGACACCGAAACCACGTCGGTCGATCCCGTCGAGGCCGAGCTGGTGGGCATGTCGTTTTCGGTCAGGGAGCATTCCGGCTGCTACGTTCCCGTCGCATGTGGCGGGCTTTTTGAAAGCGGCGTCCTCGGCGTAGACGAGGCGCTCGCGATCGTCTCGCCGGTGCTTGCCGACGTATCGGTGAAGAAGATCGGGCAGAACATCAAGTACGACATCGTGGTGCTGAAAAAATACGGCGTGGAGGTGCGCGGCGTGCACTTCGACACGATGATCGCCTCGTACCTGCTGGACCCCGCCGCGCGCAACCACAATCTCGACGACATGGCTGAGAAATTTCTGAACTACAAAACCATCACCTACGGGGAGCTTGTCGGGAAGGGGAAAAACGCAGTACCCATCACCGAAGTTGCCGTGGAGCGCGTGGCTGAGTACGCAATCGAGGACGCCGATGTGACGCTGCGCCTGCACCGCGTCCTTGCGCCCATGCTCGCCTCGGAAAATCTGGAGATGCTTTTTTTCGATATCGAAATGCCGCTGGTCGACGTGCTTGCGGAGATGGAGTGGAAGGGGGTGCGGATCGACACCGCGCATTTTGCCGCACTGGGCGCGGAAAACAGCCGCATGCTGGCGGAGGAGGAGCAGCGCGTGTACGATATCGCGGGCGGGCGGTTCAACATCAACTCCACGCGCGAGCTCGCGTCGGTGCTCTTTGAAAAGCTGGCCCTCAAGCCGGTCAAGAAGACCAAGACGGGATTCTCCACCGACATCCAGGTGCTCGAGGAGCTCCGGGGGCGCCATGAGATCATCGACCACCTGATCGCCTACCGCACGCTCGTCAAGCTCAAGAGCACCTACATCGATACGCTGCCCAGGCTCGTGTCGGAGCGCACCGGGCGCATTCACACCTCGTACAACCAGACCATCGTGGCGACGGGGCGGCTGTCGTCGTCATCGCCCAATTTGCAGAACATTCCGGTGCGCGACGAGTTCGGGCGCACGATCCGCAGGGGATTCGTGCCCGAAAAGGGGCGCGTCATGATGGCGGCCGACTACTCGCAGATTGAGCTTCGCATCGCGGCGCACCTCTCGGGCGACGAAAACATGATCCGCGCCTTCCGCGAGGGCATCGACATCCATCGCATGACGGCCTCGTCGGTGTTCGGCGTCGCCATCGACGCGGTCACGCCCGACATGCGCAGGCAGGCCAAGATCATCAACTTCGCCACGATCTACGGCGTTTCGCCGTTCGGCCTCTCGCAGCAGGCCGACATCTCGATCCGGGACGCGGCCGAGTTCATCCGCCGCTACTTCGAGACATACCCCGGCTTCCGCCGCTACGTTGACGAAACGATCGAGTTCGCCCGCACCCGCGGCTACGTGCAGACGCTTCTGGGAAGGAAACGCCGCCTGCCGGAAATAAACTCGACCACCTCGTTCCGCAGGGAAGGCGCCGAGCGCATCGCCATCAACACGCCCATCCAGGGGACGTCGGCCGACCTCATCAAGATCGCCATGGCGCGGATCAGCAGGGCCATGTGCGAAGCCGGGATGAAAACTTCAATGATCATGCAGGTTCATGACGAGCTGGTGTTCGAGGTGCCGGAGGAGGAGAGGGGGGTGGCTGAAACGACGGTGCGTCGTGAAATGGAGCACGCGCTCGAGCTCGCCGTGCCCGTCACCGTGGACATCGGCTGGGGGGCGAGCTGGGAGGAGGCGCATTAAAAATCGCGAAGCCGGTACCGTTCGATGAAGCCCTTGATCTCTTTCATGTGCGTGCCGATGAACACCGAGGAATAGACGGTGAGCAGTATCCCCAGCACAATGTTGAAGGGAACCTCGAGGTTCATCCCGAAGTAGGCGTTCATCCACACCAGCGAATCGCTGAAGCGCGCCAGCACGATGCTTACGATGATGAT
>CAZPZJ010000378.1:0-2062 GCA_964591055.1 uncultured Leptospiraceae bacterium | reverse complement strand
AGGGTGAGACCGTCGTTCTGCTGCACGGCTTTGGCGCCGACAAGGACAACTGGACCAAATTCGCCGCGCATCTGACTCCCGTTTACCATGTGCTCATCCCTGACATTCCCGGCTTCGGTGAGAGCACCAGGGATGGAAACTCGACATACGACATCGCTTCGCAGGCGTCCAGAATGAAACAATTCATCGACGCGCTGGGAGTCGGGAAAATCCACATCGCCGGCAATTCAATGGGCGGCGCCATCGCAGGCGTCTTTTCGCTCCTGCACCACGACAGGGTCGCGACTCTCGGCCTTTTCAACGCGGGCGGCGTGACAAGTCCGCGCAAGAGCGAGCTCATCAAAATGATGGAGCAGGGGAAAAATCCGCTCCTGGTGGAAAACGCGCGCGATTTCGACCGCATGCTCGGGATGCTGTTTGTCAAGTCGCCGCAGATTCCCTCGCCGGTGAAAAGATACCTGGCCGCACAGAGCATCCGGCACAGGGCGTTCAATGAAAAAATAATGCTGGATTACAGAAACAATCCATTCCCGCTGGAATCACGGCTGAAAGAGCTCTCCATGCCGGTTCTCATCCTCTGGGGCGACAGCGACAGGCTGATTGACGTTTCTGCTGCCGGGGTCTTTGCCGCGGGGATCAAAAACAGCACCACGGTCGTCATGAAGGAGTGCGGGCACGTGCCGATGGTGGAACGCCCCGCCGAGACTGCCGGAATCTACCTGAAGTTTCTGGACGCACACACGGCGCGTTGATACGGCCCTTGCGGAAAGGCGGCGGTTACCATCGCCGCCTCTTTCCTACCTGAAAAAGGCGTCGTGCTGCCTCCGCCTTCCCGCAGGCGTCCTCTCCACGAAAAACTCCTCGCCTGTCAGCGGATCGACTCCGGTATAGTACATTACCGATGAGACGGTCATGGGCAGCGGAATGAACGCCTGCACCTGTTGCGGCATGAAGCGGAAGAGCGCGCCGATGTCGTCCCTCATCCTCTTCATGTCCGCGGTGGAGCTTCCCGGGTGGCACGACATCAGGTAGGGGATGAGGTACTGTCGTTTGCCCGCCCGAGCGCTCGCCTCGTTGAATCGCTGCACAAATTCCGCAAGCGGCCTCACCGGCGCTTTGCGCATGGCGCGAAGCGTCCCGGGCGCGGTGTGCTCGGGAGCGATCTTAAGCTGGCCGCTCACGTGATCTTTCACCAGCCGCTCGAAAGCCGCAGTGTCGTCGAGGAGATCGAAGCGCACGCCCGAACCGACGGTCACGCGCTTTACGCCCTTTACGCGAGCGGCCGCATCCATCGCATCGATCCACTGGCCCGCGTTGATTTCGAGGTTGGGGCAGCGTTTCGGAAAGAGACAGCTTTCGCGCGAACAGCGCCAGTCCCTGCGGCAACGCGCACCGTACATGTTCGCCGAAGGACCGCCGATATCGGTGATGTGCCCGCGGAAGTACGGCATCGATGCGATCGTTTCAACCTCGGCGAGGATTGAGCCGACGCTGCGGCTGATGACGCGCTTTCCCTGGTGCAGGGCCAGCGAGCAGAACGAGCATCCCGACACGCACCCCCGGTGAGAGGTGACCGAGCAGCGGATCATCACAAACGCCGGTATCGCCGCCTTTCCGTACGAGGGGTGGGGAAGGCGCGTGAAAGGAAGCGCACACACAGCGTCAAGCTCATCAGCGGACATGTGCGGCGGAGGATGGTGGATGAGGAAACGGCGCGCGGTGGGCTGCGCGAGGACCTTTTCCCCGTCACGGAAAAGTGCGCGGTACTGCTCAATGAAGTCTCCCCGCCCGCCGAGCACACCCTCCCCGGACGGGAGCATCACCGCGCCTTCCGGCGGTGAGGAGGCGATTTCCACCGTGCCGGGAATTCCCGAGAGGCCACGGCGCGCATCAAGGCGAAGGGCGATCTCGGCCACCTGCCGTTCCCCCATTCCGTACACCAGCAGGTCCGCTTTCGAATCCAGCAGGATCGAGCGGCGGAGGCGGTTGTCCCAGAAGTCAAAGTACGGCAGGCGGCGCATCGACGCCTCGATGCCCCCGATGATGACGGGCACGCCGGGGA
>CAZPZJ010000377.1:0-2081 GCA_964591055.1 uncultured Leptospiraceae bacterium | reverse complement strand
GAACTTGGCGAACGAGCGGATAAACACGTCCCTGTCGTCGTACCGGGAAAAAAGCGCCGCATTGATGGTGTGAGAGAGTCCCATGTGCCGCCTCCTGGTGTTTCATGACGGAATATCGATACCGCGAAGCCGCGCCAGTCGCCGGGAGCCGATGCGGATCGCCGTTACGCTATTCGCGTATTGTAAAATTGTATAATTGCATAAGGAAAGTCCACAATAATCGGCTTCCCGCTCACAGCAACCTATTTTTCTGCGACTGCGCAACATTGAGTGGATTTTTGGATTGGTCCCCCCGGTTGATCCGGCATGGCAGTCGCGGGGAAAAAGTGGTTGCCCGGCGCCCCCGCCCGCGCTATGCTGCTGGAAATTCCGCCCGGGAGCGCCGGACGGGGGAGAACGGGATGATACGGTCCGCACACGCGCTTTACTTCGCATGGCTTTACCTCCTCTTCGGAGCGATCACGCTGCTCGTGTTCCTCACCGCCGGCAACCGACGGTTCGTGAAGCGCAAGATCGCCGTGGGTACGCTCATCCTGTCGCTGGCGGGGCCGGCGCTCTCGCTCGTTTCGTGCAAAAGCACGACGTCCGCGCGCGACGTGTGGAGCGGCGAGGGCTGGGTGGACGGCGACACGTACCGCGTCATCTCCTCCGGCGAGCCGGCCAAAACCCTGACCAACAGAACGGCGAGAAAGGAGAGTGCGAGAAGGGCGGCGGTCCTCAACGCCCAGTACCGTACGATAGAGCGGTTCAGAAGCGCACGGATGATGGACGGGTGCTGCTACTCGATCTATTCGACAGGCCTGGAAATGGACCTGACCGCGGAAATCAGGGGGGCCGTGAAAGGCGGCACCGTGATCGCTGCAAAATACGAGGAGGGAGACTCGTGCTCCATCGTATTCGAAACAAAGGCAAAAGACCTGAAAAAGAGGGTGGAACCGCCCGGCGCTCGCTAGGCCCGGCGTGTGGAATCCCGGCCTGCCGCGTATGATCGATATCCCCTTCGCCGTCTTCGAGACCACCAGCCGCTGCAACCTGCGCTGCCGCTTCTGCTACAACCACTACAAGGCGCCCGGCGCCCCCGCGCCGGAACCATCTTCGTACGCGCGCGCCATGAAAACGCTCCGCCGACTGTACTCGCTCGCGAGGATACGGACGATCACCATGTCGGGAGGCGAGCCGTTCCTCGCGGAGCGCATCGCCGAGATGGTGCTCTTCTGCCGGATGAAGGGGTCGCGCGTCAAGATCATCACCAACGGCTGCGCCGCCGCCTTCGGGGACTACCGCGAGCTCATGGCGATGAAGGAGGTGTACTTCCAGTTTCCCGTCCACTCCGCCGACCCGGCTGTCCACGACAGCATTACCGGCGTGAAGGGATCGTGGGAGCGCTCGGTCAATTCCATCCGCCAGGTGAGGGAGCTGGGGGGCGATCCCTTCGCCGTCATCGTCCTCACCTCGATCAACGTTTCCGGCGCGCGCTCCTGCCTGGAGTTCATCGAATCGCTGGGCGTCAGAAGGGTGCTGCTGCTGCGCTACAACATCGGCGGGGCGGGGCTCGCCGACGCGCGGACGCTGATCGTGCGAAGCGGAGAGCTCGGCAAAATCTACGCGGAGGCGGAGGAGCTTGGCGCCGCGGGAAGGCTCGCCATCACCTCCAATGTCTGTACGCCGGTATGCCTGCTTGACCCCTCGCGCTATCCCCACATCGGCTTCACGCACTGCTCCGCCGACCCGCTGAAGCTTCCGCTTACAATCGATTACCTGGGCGACGTGAGAAAGTGCAACCACTCGCCCGCGGTGCTGGGCAACATTTTCCGGGAGAATATTGATTCAATCTACGGGCGGAAACTTCCTGAATGGGAGGCGGTGCCTGATCTCTGCGCGGGCTGCGCGCACTACGAAACGTGTCGCGGCGGCTGCCGGGCGGCTTCAGAGCAGTACTACGGCAGCGCCGCCTTCCCCGACCCGTACCTTGAGCTCGACAGGGGGTAAATCAGTCCAAAGGGGAAACGGTCGCTGCCCCTCTCGCCGCCCCTACCTGCTCGCGGGCAGCACGTTTTCCCGGAAGCGGCGCAGGTAGTTGC
>CAZPZJ010000376.1:0-2094 GCA_964591055.1 uncultured Leptospiraceae bacterium | reverse complement strand
GGCATAGTTTGTTTCTGCTTTGACAAACAGAGAGTCGGGAGTATCTTCATCTCTTACCGATTTTCTGAATTGGACGTTAGCTACATAGGCAGTTGTTTCAACGTCTATGAGTTTTACAATGGCATCGAAGCTGTTGTCGCTTATGGTGTTTATCTTTACGTCGAGAAATAGGTCGAGCCCGACCTGTCGGCCGATTCTTGCCGCTTCTTCCAGACCGATTTCTCTCCCGGCTCTTATCTCGGTCTGAACGTATTTGTTCATCAGATCCCTATTTACTGGATATATTCCTGCGAGAGAGAGTTCCGACATGATAGAATCTTCAAAGAGCTGTACGAGTTCTTTCTTGACATCTGCGGGGACATTCAATGTGAATCCTGCAGTCTTTTTACCAGCGCTTTTAGCCCTAAGTTCATCTATTATCTCGCTCGCAGATTCAACGATCATATAACCGGTTTCATTCGTTCTGAATATTACAGTATCCAGTAGTCTGCCATCTCGAACGCTCAATAGATGAAGCGTAACTATTTGCTCTGAATCAAGTGTATAAGCATGACCGTACACAACAGATTGAACACCTGCGATCTCTTCCTGGCTTAGAACACTGTAAGGGTCGAGCCAACCGCTCATTTCAAGACGTTTCTCTTTCAGTATTTCTTCCACAGTATCTCTATCCAGGGCAGTCATGTATTCGCTTGTGGAGAGCCCAAATTCCGTAAGCGCCCTTATGTATGACTCCGGCAGGTTTCCTTTCGCTTCTACATTCCAGAAGACGGTATTCCCAGGGGCAAATCCATCTGTGAGAGCCTTATGTCCGAAGTTTTTGAAGCTCAATCTGCTTGAGAAAAGTAATGGATTTTGGTTTCCTTTTACGACATATACATTCGACCATATCAATCTGGATGAATCGGCATCCACGAGTTTCATAAGAAGCAAGGTGGAATTACTCCCGTCTGGATTCAACAAGTCAATCGCGGTGGCATAGGCAAAACCTTCAATTTTAAGTATTCTACCTACTTCCTTACGTTTTTCGGGATTGATCATATCACTCTGGTTGTAACTTAGCTCTTTTAAGACTTGTTCGAGGCGGTTACGGTCAATTATCAATGCGCTCTGTCTGTCAACGAGCTTCGAAATCATCATTTCGGCGAATTCGGCGAAGACTTCGTCTTCTACCAGCGATAGATTTTCCGTTTCAAGAAAAGCAAGATTGAGTAGATTCTCTTCGAACAACTTGATCTCAACGTCTTCTACAACGCTAGATGCGATGTTTTCCAGTCTTGTTTTGGAATAGGATATGCTCCATATGTTAGTAGAAGTTTCACGATCAGATTCGAAGTATAGATCTCCATTCTCGCTGTCGTAGGTTGGAAATGAGTCGCTTCCTACAAAGGTTATTTGTTCCTGTCTTATAAAGTCTTCATCCGCTACCCAGATTGTAGACAGAATATCTTCCTTTGCAAAGTATAGGATTCCTTCATTGAAGTCATAGCCAAGTCCGGTATGATCTCTGCCTTCCATTGTCATTCTAATACTTCTGTTGTCTGAGCTTCTCCGGTAAATCTCGTACTTTCCACTCTGGTTGTCGAGATAGAAGATGCCGGTTCTTGTCTCAACAGGATTCTTCTGATTTCCTGGAAGTTTTATCTGTTTTAGATTCTTTCCGTTTACTTCTATGCTGTATATGTCCCAATCCCCACCACGATCGTTGGAGAAAAGTATAGTACCGCTGTCTAGTGAGAAAGACGGCGTCATACAGGAGCCCTGTATCTCAGTGAATGCCCGCGTGCGCTTTGTCCTTGAGTCATATACATTTAAGATCCACAGGGAGTCTGGTTTTGCCGATATATAAGTGATATATCTACCATCGGGAGAAACTGCCGGCTCTCTTTCTATGCTTCCGGGGAGATCTAGCAGTCTAGATGATTTCCCGTTACTCAGGTCGAGCACATACAAATCTGTCTCACCTGAGACTCTGGCAACATAGACTAGCTTATTGTTTCCATGCCAGTATGATGGAGATCCTTCGTGTGAACCCGATGTGAGCTTTCTAAGACCTTTTTAGATTTCTAAGACTAGCGACACAAGAAGGAGTTT
>CAZPZJ010000375.1:0-2117 GCA_964591055.1 uncultured Leptospiraceae bacterium | reverse complement strand
GCTGGACGGCGCCGGCGATGTCAGGAAGCATTCGGATTTTATCAAGGTGTCATCGGGCGAGCAGTCGATCGCCATACAGGAGATTGCCAAATCGATTGAGAACACGAACAGTCTTGTGCAGGAAAACGCCGTGAACCCCCAGGTGCTCAGGGAAAGTTACGACAAGCTGAAATCGCTCGCCGACAACCTGAAAGGGATAATGGCGGCTTAAAGCGCATCCACAAATTCGGTGACGCCGCGGTCCAGCTGGTCGAGAGAATTCGCGTTCCCTTTCGCGGCCCTTTCTCCCACACCTCTTTCCACGTCGACCACCCTGCCGGATATGATCAGCTTCGAGCCCAGTTTCATTACTGAGCCGACCAGGATTTTTTTGGCAGAGAGCAGTTTTCCCATCTTGACTGCGCAGTTCACGTCGGTGCACCCGGTCTGTTGGAATCCCTGCTCCTTGAGGATTTCCTTCATCTGGGAGCGCTCGATTACCGTGTACCTTCCGGAATTGATGAGCTCCGTCCTTATCAGCTCGGACACGTTCATCGCGACATTTGAGGGGATGTCTTTCGCGGCAAAATCGGTGACTGCGATGATCTCCTTAACACCGGAAAACTGGCGCACGCCCCGCTGTCTTCCCTGGGGAATTCTCTGGTCGGCGGCGATTGACAGTGCGCCGCGCTCCTGATCCAGGCTGTGCGATCCGGTATACACAAAGGACTGCGAGCAGAATGCGCACGCAGCTGTCAGCATCACGCAGAACATGGCGGCTTGTAAATATTTCCTGTGGTTCATCCGGTCTCTCCTTACCTTGCAATCCTGTTTATGGCGGCGACGTCGTTTTTCATCTGGGTTCTGAGCTCCCCGCACGCGTTTGTCAGCGCCTCAAGTTTCGCGGTGTTCATGTCATCGGGCGGGTTGTATCCCCACCATGCGGCCATGTACTCCGTATCCCGCCCCCGCGCCGTGTATGTCTTGAGAACCCTTCCGGCGGGGCTCATGATCGCGGCTTCAAGCTCGATATCGCTCGTCGCCGATACGTACGGCACACCAAGAATGGCGGTAATATTAAGAGTGCAAATGTGGAAGATCATTCCGAGAATGCCGCGGTTTGTCTCCGCCTTTCGCACGATGATGCTCAGGTAATAATCTCCAGGTTCGGCTTCAAAGGTCAGGTTGTTCCTGATGACGCTGATGTAATCGCCGGCGTTGAACTCTCGTTCCGAGTATATGTTTCGCAGGCATTTCTCAATGCTCGCGGTGTTTACAATCACGCGCATTGGCTTGACGTCGCTGTGAAACGACGCTTTCCTCATGTAAATTCCGTTGTCGAAGCTTTTACAGGAGCACAGGCAGCAGGCAAGAATCAACAGGATGGGCAGTGTGCGTTTCATTAATGCCTCCGAATTCCATTGATGTGATTAATAGCGGTTCGCCCCGAACAGAACCGACCAGCTTGATTTCAATAGCAGATGGTGTTCAGGCGGCCGCCCCGATTTATCTGCGCCGCGTTCATCACAGGTACACGAACGCACTATATAAGGCGTCCGGATAAAATTCAAGATGAAATTAATGCATTTTACGGTTTGTGCAATGCACCGGGCTTCATGTGTTGTTGGTGCGCCCGTACGGGAATTGCCGGAAGGAGGATTTACCTGGTCGGAGCAGAGGGACTGTGCCGCTGTTCTCCGTATTCATTTCCGGCTTGCCTGAGGTGGGAGGGATATCAGGCATGGATCAACAGTGAAAAGAGATTGAAAGAACTGTCGTTTCGGATATCCTTGACGCCGGGATGTGATTATCAGGGCATGATACATGCCTTTAAGCGGGGTTACGCATGAGCGCAGACAAGGGTTCAAAAAAAATACTGATACTTCAGGGAAGTCCACGTAAAAAGGGAAACAGCGCGATCCTGGCCGGGCGCATCGCCGACGGGGCGATGTCGGCGGGCGCGGAGGTGGAGTCGCTCTTCATTCACGGCATGAACATAAGGCCCTGCCAGGCGTGCTGGAAGTGCCAGGCGTCCGACGCGCCGGGGTGCGTGATCAAAGATGACATGCAGGAAGTGTACCCGAAGCTGATCGAGGCGCAAGCCTGGGTGATCGCCACGCCGGTGCACTGGTTTAACA
>CAZPZJ010000374.1:0-2135 GCA_964591055.1 uncultured Leptospiraceae bacterium | reverse complement strand
TGTCGAAATGCGCCGATCGTTCATCGAAAAGCCTGGTTTTCTCCGCGAGCTCGTCGAAGAGCGCTTCGATGTCATGGTTCAAACGGTGGATTTCCCGCGAGAGATCGGCGATCCGCCTGCCGTCCATCCCGCCGGAAGCCTCGACCATTTCACCGTTGAGCTTTTTCAGCTCTTCTTCCCGGGAATGGATGGCGTCCTCAATGTCGCGAAGGCGCTGCTCCAGCGGTCGCAGCTCGCGGGAACGCTCGGCGATGAGCTCGGAACGGCGGCGGCGCAGCTCCTTCCGGTCGGCCCTGCGGGTCTGAGCATCCGCCGGAGCGCACTCGCTGCGGTCGTCATCCTCGCGCCATCCCACCCTGGCCAGGAAATCGGAATAGGCGCCTTCGAACACGCGCGGCGTATCGTCCTGAAACACAATGAGCCGTTCCGCAAGGGCGTTGAGAAACATCTCGTTGTGGGTCACCATGATGATGGCGCCGTCGAAGCTGTCGAGCGCCTCAAGCAGCGAGTCGCATGACTGCATGTCAAGGTGGTTGGTCGGCTCGTCGAGCAGCAGCAGGTTGAGCGGCGTCACCAGCAGCTTGCCCAGGATCACGCGGCTCTTCTCCCCGCCGGAGAGCACTTCGATTTTTTTGAGCGCGTCGTCGCCCTCGAACATCATCGCTCCGGCGATCGAGCGGGCCTGCTGGCGGTCGACCGACGCCTGGGACATGACGATTTCGTCGACGACAGTCGCCGTGGGGCTCAGGGACTGCACGTTGCTCTGCTCGTAGTAGCCCGGCGCCGTGTTCTGCTGGAGCATGACAGAGCCCTTCGAGGGGTCGAGGACGCCGGCGAGCAGTTTCAGGAGGGTGGTCTTGCCCTTGCCGTTTTTGCCGATCACGCAGATGCGGTCGCGCGAGCGGACGCTCAGCGAAAAATCCCGGATCAGGGCCCGCTCGCTTCCCGGCCACGAGAAGGTGATGCCGTCGGCGTTCATCAGGTATTTGGAGTGCGAGTGTCGGTAGACGAACGAGAACTCCAGGTTTTTCACCTCGGCCAGCCTGTCGCGCTTTTCCATCTTTGCGAGCATCTTGACGCGCGACTGCACCATGTTGGCGAGCCGCGCCTTGGCGCGGAAGCGGTTGACAAAGAGCTCTATCTCCTTGCGGCGGCGCTCGTCGTTCACCCGCGTCTGCTCATAGACTTCCTCCTCCTGTGCGATCTGGGCGTAGAGCTTGTCGGTGCTTCCTTCGACCTTGCGCGCCTTGCGGCGGTGGATTCCGACAGTGTGCGTCACCACGCTGTCCATAAATCCGCGGTCATGGGTGATCAGCATCAGCTCTCCCCTCCACTCCCGGAGAAAGCGCTGAAGCCAGCGGATTGATGTGATGTCAAGGTAGTTGTTGGGCTCGTCCAGCAGCAGCATGTCGGGGCCGGCCACAAGCACCCTCGCGAGCGAGAGCCTCATCTGGTAGCCGCCGGAGAGCAGCGAGGGCGGGCCTTCCATCTGCCCGCGCGAAAATCCGAGCCCGGTGAGGATCTTCTCGGCCTCCCAGACATTCCCCTGCTCGCCGGCGGGGAGGGCGGACGCCGCCTCCCCGATCGCGCTCGCGCCCGAAAACGCGAGGTGCTGCTGCAGGTAGCCCACGCGGTAGTTTTTGGGCCAGGTGATCCTGCCGTCGTCGGGATGCTCCTCGCCCGTTATCAGGCGAAACAGCGTGGTCTTGCCGTGGCCGTTGCGCCCGACGAGACCGACGCGTTCGCGAGGATTGACGCGGAAGCTGACGTTTTCAAAAAGCGTCTGCGCACCGTAGCTTTTGGAGATATTTTCAACTGTGATCATGGTCCTTTCATGCGTGAACGCCTGAAGCGGGGATTGTGCGCTGTGCAGGCGGGCGGATGCAGCGTAAAGCGGCGATGCTATTAGTAAAGCGCGTTTTGGACGGGTGTAAGATTTTTTTTCGGGGCGCGCCTGCATGGGCGGGCGGTGCGGCGCTCAGCGCAAAGCTACCACCCGGTTTCCCGAGCGCGTCACCGCGCCCGCGAGCTCCATGACGCTGATCGCCTGGCTCACCACTCCGGGAGGCATCGCGAGGCGGCGGATGATCTCGTCGGTCTCCACGGTCCCGGCCTCAAGCAGCGCCATGATTTGA
>CAZPZJ010000373.1:0-2141 GCA_964591055.1 uncultured Leptospiraceae bacterium | reverse complement strand
ACTCATCCTGTCCAGTGTTTTACGGGCTTTTTTGTTTTTCAGGAAGCCCTAATTACCGTCACATCATTGTGCTGGGAGGCGACCGCTCGTTCAGCAACGCCTACCGGCACCCCCTCTCGCCCGTCATTCTCTACCAGTACAACATCACGGCACCGGGCGACGGAGCGTACGGGCAGTTCACCCTGCTGACCACGAGCGTGTCCACGGTCATCGGTTACAGGTCCCAGGGCGTCTTTTTCGGCGTAAAGCCGGTCCTGGCGCACAGCGTCTACGGCGCGTACACATTCTACGACCGCGGTGTTCCCGACGAGGGCAGGGTGTATCAGGGCAATTTCACCGGCATTGAAACGTTCTTCAGCTACTCTCCGGTGAAAGCGCTGTCGGCCACGGCATCGTATCTTCCGTCCTACTACTTCTACCGAAAGAACAGCGAGAGCGATACGATCATTTCTGAAAACGACGAAACCACCATCGCGCTCCCCGACAACCACTGGGAGCACATTGGCGCGCTGATACTCGAGCTTTCCAGCGTCGAGACGACCAACCTGACACGGGTCAAGCACGGCGCGATGGTGAAGGTCCGCTACCGCTACGCCCGCAGGGTCGGCTACGGCACATTCGAGGACGTCAGCCAAGAATCCACCATACGCTCCACGCACAAGCTCTACGGCAACCTTGGATTTTATTACCGCCTGCCCGGTGAGTTTAACATCCTGCTGGACGCGATCGGCTCATACCAGCGCAACATCGACCGCAACAACGCCGAAATGATCGGGAGCAACGTGGTGGAGCACGCCGCGATGCCGGGATATTTCTACGGCGAGTTTTTACATGACCGCTATGCGATCGGCAAGATCCAGCTCGGCATTCCGCTGTTCTTCTGGTCGGCGCGCATCCAGCCAGGGTTCAACGTTCTGTACATGCCCGAAAAAAACCGTGTGGTGGGAGGCATCGGCGACGACGGGTATCCCCGCACGCTCTATCGCAGCGTTTCGCTTGGCTTCAGCCTCAAACTCGGGGACGTGCTGCCGTTCTTCGCCTCCTACGCCTACGGCATCGACGCGCAGAGAAACAACGCGCACGAGGCAACCGAGGACCGTGGAAGCCATGAGATGCTGGCGTACGTGCTGATGGCGTTTTAAACCGGGGGAATACATCCGGGGATGCCTGCCGCTAAGGGCATTACCGGAATATTTATAGGATAATTTTGGAAGGAGGAATGTCATGAAAAGGCTTTCAATGCTCTTGCTCACGGCCGCTTTCCTGATGGCCGCGGGCTCAGCGTTCGCGGGGCACGTGGAGAACGTGAACTGCCTGAGCGCCGAATACGCGATGACGTCGGCGAGGACGGGCGCAACCGATGCAGCCGATATCGCGATGTACAATCCCGCGGGAACGGTGTTTCTTCCCAATAACGGGCTTTTCATCAGCTTTACAACGCAGTTTGTATGGAAAGAGTTCGAGAACGAGTACGCGGGTAACACCTACGAGCAGGACAAGCCCTCGTACGTGCCCTCGCTCTCCCTGGTGTACCACCACGACGAATGGGCTGGTTTTTTCATCGTCAATCCGCCCGCCGGGACCGGCAGCGTCGACTGGGACGGTGGAAGCGCGACGACGGCGCAGATGATCGATAAAATTGTTGCGGGGGCGAGAGCGCTGGCGGCGGGCAATGCAGCGTCCGGACCGATCACCATTTACAACCAATCGATTGAGGCAAGCAGCCTCTACATCGGATTAACCCTTGGAGGCGCTTATAAGCTGACTGACTGGCTGTCGCTGTCGGTCGCCGGCCGCTATATCACGTCAAAACGGGAAGTGAAGGCAAGCGCGCGGTTTAATGCGGACATTACAATTGCTCCGGACACGACTACTGTCGACCTCGCATCCGATTTCGAGTATGAAGCCGATGGTTACGGGGCCATCTTCGGCATCAACATCCGTCCGCTCCAAAACCTGAACATCGGGCTTCGCTATGAGACGGTCACCCGCATGGAGTTTGAGTACTCAACCAACAGGCGCACCGTTTCGGTGACTGATGGAGAAGGCATGGCGACAAATGGGCTTGGCGCCGGCATTCTGGCTGATCTCATGAAGCTCGATAAAAACGGCCAGACGCTTCGCTACGACCTTCCCGCGGC
>CAZPZJ010000372.1:0-2153 GCA_964591055.1 uncultured Leptospiraceae bacterium | reverse complement strand
CACGTCATATCGAAGGGCGATTACTACCAGATCATCAGTTATGACGGAAGGGAATTTGAAGCGAAGTTGTTCAGAAACGGAAAACACAGTCTGAGCGATGAGAAGACCGATATCGCGGTGATGCGCATCGATGATAATGACGGGAAACTCCGTCCTCTCCAGTTCGCGGACTCCAACGCCCTCTCCGAGGGAGAGTGGGTGCTCGCGATAGGGAATCCTTACGGGCTGCGGCAGTCGGTCACATCGGGGATTGTGTCATCAAAAGGGAGAAGCGACATCGGGTTCGCTGATATTGAGGATTTCATCCAGACTGATGTGCCGATAAACCCGGGAAATTCCGGCGGACCGCTTATAAACCTTGAAGGCAAGCTGGTAGGCATCAACACCGCGATAAGGACCATGTCCGGCGGTTACCAGGGAATCAGCTTCGCGATTCCTTCAAATATTGTACAGCGCGTGGCCCGCGAATTGATATCTCACGGACGGGTGCGCAGGGGCTGGCTCGGCTTCATCGCTCGCGAGAGAAAGGTGTACAGCCGTGGCGAGCGCTGCATCGTGGAAGTGATATCCGTGGTAAGGAACTCGCCCGCGGAAGCCGTAGGAATGAAAGTCAATGATATCATACGATCAATCAACAGGAAAGAGATAGGTTCGCTCGGCGAGATGGTGAAAATAATCAGCTCGAAGCCCGTGGGGGCGTCACTGAAAATAAGCGTGTCACGCGAAGGCCAGCTCATACCATTCAATCTCGTCCTGAGAGAGAAGGACATGTACCGCAGCATGCGCAGGCAGATGAACTCGCTGCTTACCCGCTATGGCATTGAACTCGATGAAAACGCCGACACGGGAGAGGTTGTCGTATCATATCTCCTTCCCATGAAAAAAGGCTACCAGAACGGCCTGAAAAGGGGAGATATAATATCCTCCCTCAACGGGAATGCGATATCAGGAATTGAGGACTTTCTCACCTCCTACGACCGCACGCAGGGAGAGATACGCGACATGGAGCTGAAGAGAAACAGCGTCCGTTTTACGGTGGATTTTCTTGAAGACATTGACTGAAACAAAACGAAAGAATCATGCTTCTTTTGCGAAGGGAGTTACGGCCCTTGCGATGATCATGGCGTCGGCGATCCTCTCCGCGCAGGAGACGGGGCGCACGGTCATGCTTGATCCGGATTTCGTCGCAGCGCTGTCCGGCGCACACAGAATAAACCGTGACGGCATAATCGCCGCAAAGCTTTATTCCGAAGTCAAGGGAGAATGCCTTATAGTCGCCTCTGAAAATGTACGGCGCTATGAAGGCGCATACCGTCTGACGGGCACCATGAACGCCGACGGAATGACCGTGACGTTCTACCTCTTTACCGGAAGCGAGGCAGTCGTCCGGCGTGCCGCCGTCAACAGCGTATTAAGCTTTACGGGAACGCTGATGGCGTTCACGCCGGTTTCAACCACGAGGGATTGGTACATTCTGGATGTTCGTCTTGAAGATGAGATATCAAAATGATTTACTGCAAATTCTATTACATGGATAATTCTTAAATTGATAGTTCCGTGGATATTTTATTCATGGATCAGTTTGACCAGGTGACAAGCAGAGGAGAGATGAATGGAAGTGTCACATAAAGCATTAGCAACAGTGTGTATTAAATTGGTTATGTCAGTCTCAATCCTTGTCGCAGCTGCGTGTTTTGCAAACCCGATCGCATCTACGCCGCAGGATACGCACGATTTCGGTGATTTGAAAGCGAGGACCAGCGCCAAACACGTGTTCATCATACGAAACGCCGGCTCCTCAACGCTGGTCATTGAAAAGATTGAGGCCGGATGAAGTTGCGCGGGAGCGCTCCTTTCACAAAAGGACATCCCAGCCGGCGGCGAGGGACGAATCGAAACAACGCTTCACACGGGAAACAGGCCCGGTAAAGTTGTGAGGACGGTGTACGTGTACACAAACGATCACTCACATGAGCTTATCATGCTCAGGCTGAAAGCCCGTATCAGCGAACGATAGTTTTGCATTTGCGTATGAATGCGTACATGGTGCAGGAATGAAAAACATATGAATGTTCGCACCACATTGCCAGGCCTCCCTCACCCTCTCGGAGCGACGCTTTTCAGGGGAGGCGCTCAGTTCGCCGTGTTCAGCC
>CAZPZJ010000371.1:0-2186 GCA_964591055.1 uncultured Leptospiraceae bacterium | reverse complement strand
AAAGCGCCATTCACGATAAACGATTTCAGAATCCGCAAGGAGGAGAAGAAGCCGATATCGGTGATCACCTGCTACGAGCACTCGTTTGCGCTCATGCTTGAGCAGACCGAGATTGACGCGATCCTAGTGGGAGATTCCCTGGGAAACGTCGTGGCCGGGTACTCCAGCACGATTCCTGTCACAGTGGACCAGATGATCTACCACACCGAGATCGTCAGGCGCGGGGCTCCGTCAAAGTTCCTGATTGCCGATATGCCCTTTTTGAGTTACCACGTGTCGATCGAGGATTCGCTTCGAAACGCCGGCCGGATCATGAAGGAGACCGGCGCAAACGCCGTCAAGCTGGAGGGCGGGAGGGATTTCGCTGAAATCGTCCGTGCGTACACGAGGGCGTCCATTCCCGTGATGGGGCATCTCGGGCTCACCCCCCAGTCGGTGCACAAATTCGGCGGGTACGGCGTGCAGGGCAGGAGGGAGGACGACCGCAGGAGGATCATCGAGGACGCGAAGATCATCGAGGAGGCCGGCGCGTTTTCGCTGGTGCTGGAGAAGGTGCCGGAAAGCCTTGCGAGGGAGATATCGGAAAGCGTTGCTATTCCTACAATCGGCATCGGCGCGGGGCGCTTCACCGACGGGCAGGTGCTGGTCATCAACGACCTGCTGGGACTGAGCGAAGGATTCAAGCCGAAATTCCTGAAGAAGTACGCAAATCTGTTTGAGTTGGCCAAAAACGCGGTGGCGGAATACGACCGCGAGGTCAAGGGCAAAATTTTCCCCTCGCAGGAGCACTCGTACGAGTGAGGATGCGGCGTTACGGGGAATTCCCTTCCACGATGGCGCCGCCGCGCGCCTGTATCCTCATGGTGCGCTCGCGCGGGCTTGCGATGTAGTGCGAGCGCACAATCCCGATCATGTCGTCAATCCGGGCGGCGCGGCGCAGCTTCGTGTAGAGCTCGTGGGAGAAGCGGGCGTTTTTTGAAAAGTAAAAGCAGTACCGGTGGCCCCTGCTTTTGTGCATGTGCTCCGGCAGGTACAGCCTTACGTACTCCAGCCCCCTGACGAACGTTTCCTCGACGTCAATCACCAGGTCCAGCGCAGATTCCTCCCGGAGCGCGTCGCAGACGCTGAATATCCAGGGGCTTTTCACCGCCTCCCTTCCGATCATCACCGCTGTTGCACCGGATTCGCGCAGACGCTTCAGCGCGAGCTGCGGGGAGGTGATGTCGCCGTTGCCGATCACCGGCACGGGTAGCTTTCCGGCGAGCGTTTGAACCAGGCCCCACTCGGCACTCCTGCGGAAGGATAGTTTGGCGAAGCGCGGGTGGAGCGTGATGAAATCGACGCCTTCGTCCGCCAGCATCCCCGCGAAGCGCGCCAGGTAATCCGCGTCGTTTTCGGCGAATCCGCTCCTCATCTTCACGGCAAGGAGCGTGCGGCATGCCGCCCTGCATTCGCGCACGATGCATCTTGCCAGGTCGAAGTCGGCAAGCAGGCGCGCGCACCAGCCTTTTTTCAAAATGTCGGGCGCGGAGCAGCCCATGTTGATCTCGACCGCGAAGCACCCTGTCGCAGCAAGGCGTTCAGCCGCGCGCGCCATGATGTCGGGCGAGTTGCCCGCGATCTGGTAGACGAAAGGATCGTCGAACGGGTGGCGCTCAACGAATGTCTCGTTGTTGAACGCGCCGCCAACCACCGCCGCGGCGCTCAGCATCTCGGACCACAGAACGAGGCCGGGTGAAAATTCCTTGAGCAGGCGCCTGAAGCCGGCGTGCGTGATTTCCGCCATGGGCGCGGGAACAAAAGTGAATGGAAAGGTGTGCGGTTTCAGATTCGGTGACCTGCCTGTCGCGGGGTGCGCACTCAATCGATGTACATGTCGAACAGCGCGCGGATGTACTTCGGCGGCGTGTCGAGCAGCGCCAGTCCCACCTCGCGGTTGAACTTGGAATCCAGCGAGGTCCGTATGATCTCGTAGGCCTTTTCCGGCGGGCGGCCCTGCCTGTATGTGCGGGTGGAGGTGATGGCGTCGTAGGTGTCTGCGACCGCGATAATCTGCGCCGCAAGGCTGATCTCGTCGCCCCGGAGCGATTTGGGGTAGCCGGAGCCGTCGATCCGCTCATGGTGGTGTGCTGCTATCAGTGCGATATCGCTCAGCGCCCCTATGCTGTTGAGGATGGAATAGGAGT
>CAZPZJ010000370.1:0-2192 GCA_964591055.1 uncultured Leptospiraceae bacterium | reverse complement strand
ACGAAGTCCTTGGGCCACGTCCTGTTGTGGAAGTCCTCTTTGATCTTCTTCAGCCCTTTCTTTTCGAAAAACTCGATAGTCTTCAGCATCAGGTTCTTCGTTTTTTCGTCAGGGAAGCTGACATCGTATTTTTTTGGATTCAATAAAAGCATGGCATCACCTCGATATAATGTTCAAGTATAAATACAATATGCCGCCGGAACAAGAATTATTTGCGAATTCAAATCTAATTTGCGAACATTGTTCTTTTTGTCAAACATATTTCGCTTTTTTCTTGCGCGCCTGAAGGGCTCCTGTTACTCTGTTCGAAATCCAGAGAGGGTTTCAACCGGTCATGGGAATGAAAGAGAAAACCACGCTGAAAACGCTGAAAACCAGGGAACGCGAAGCCAGAATACAAATGATCATGGACGCCGCCGAGCGCGTGTTCGCCACAACCCCCTTCGACAGGGCGAGCATGCGGGAAATCGCCAAGGAAGCGGGAATGGCCCCATCCTCCATCTACCGGTATTTTCCCAATCAGGAAGCGCTCTTCACCGAAATTGTCATGCGCAACCAGGTCGGGCTCAACCGCCTTCTCGACCGCAGCATCGAGAAATCCGACGTGGAAAACGCCCCCGGCAATCTCGTGCGCACCTTTATCACCTTCATCGCCGAGAACGACACGTATTTCAGGATGATGACGATTCTGATGTCGCAGGGAAGCCTTAACCGCGAGACATCGCACAAAATCATACCCGTTATGAATGACACGCTTGACGTCCTCGAGCGGCTGCTGGCAAAAATCCACTACACCGACAATCCGCGGCTGATGGCCAGGTTCCTGTTCTCCGCGCTCACCGGCATTGTGGTCGCGTACAACAAGCTGCCGGACAGGAACACGGGAAAAATCGTCGGATTGATGAAGGACGTGGGAGACGTCGTCGAAAAGCTGCTGCATGGTCTTGCAAGGTAACGCCAGTTTGCGATGTTGGAGGGGAAGGAAAAGAGTAATATGTATACTACCCATACCCCTATGGGTAGTATACATATTATAACATTGGATTAAGTTACGCTTAAGAAAATCTTGCTACAGTTAACCATAAAAACGTTTTTCTGGCAATAGGCATTGGTAGCATCGCGGCATAGTGAGAATCATTTTTTTTTCATAGGCATTTCCCCTATGCTACAGGGAGCCGTCTCCGGTGCCCGCTCAGGTGAAAAGTGGCCCGCCACACATGATACGCCAGCCTGTCAATCCACCTCATGGCCTCAAGGAGTCTGAACGCCTCGTCCGCCTGCACTTCGCACTGGGCAGTCTGGTCCAGTATCTCTGTTCTCATCTTCTTCCTGATTTCAGCGAACTGCATGGATATCTGCTCAATTGATTCAGTCGGCGCCTCCTTGCGTTTCCCCTGCATCCAGAGAATCGTATCGTCAATCTCCTGAATGTGGTCGAGCGCGAGCTGGCGCAGGTAGGACGTCTTCGCCGTGGTGCGCACGACGTCGATCTCCCTGCACGCTTCGGCCAGCCTCGTCAGGTGCTCGGCGGCGTGCAGCACGTCGAGGTGCTGGTTGCGCACCAGCGCCGACTCCGGCTCGGATCGTATGTGCGAGAGAAAGGCGCCGGTATGGACCAGCGCATCATCGGCTTCGTCGATCTTCTCCACTATTTCTGAAAACGGCCTGTCGGCAAGGATGAGGTCCTTCATGGCCGAGAGGATCAGCGCGGCGATCTCCTCCAGCGTAATCCGCACCGTTTCAATCGCCACCGATGGTATTTTCGTGGTTGAGAAATCAAGACGCCGTATAAGCGGTGAGACCTTTTCGGGCACCAGCGATTCGGCAACCTTTCTCACCTGCCCTATGAGAGGAAGGAACAGCACGATGCCGAAGAAATTAAATGACGTGTGAAACGCCGAGAGGATGATGGCGGGATTGGTTACTCCCGCGATATCGCACATCGCGACCACCGTGCGGGTGAAGTGGGAATGGAGCGCGAAGATTACAAGCCCCGTGAGGACATTGAACATGATGTGGACCACCGCAAGCCGCTTCGCCGACACGGATACCCCTATCGAGGCGATGACCCCGTAGTAGAGCTTGCCGATGTTCTGCCCGATGATCAGCAGCGTCGCCTGCTCCAGTGTGATCGCCCCGGCGTTGACAGCGGTGATGGTGGTGACAATGGCGACGGTGGACGACTGCAGCGC
>CAZPZJ010000369.1:0-2206 GCA_964591055.1 uncultured Leptospiraceae bacterium | reverse complement strand
TAGCCCCAGAAATCCCCGCCGTCGGCGCGCAGGTAGTGCCGCTCCGTGTGGACCATGCCGTTGCGGCTTGCGACGAGGCCGTCGAAGGTGGTCCGGGTGATGTCCTTTTCGCTTTCGTGGATGAAGCGCATGTAGGGCGAGCCGATCAGCTCGTCAAGCGGAAGGCCGAACATCTCGGCCATCCTCGCGTTGGCAAGCGCGATGACGCCGTCGGGCCTGACCAGGATGATGCCGGCCTGCGACGCCTCGAAGATCGCCTGGATCTGCTCGCGGCTCTGCCGCAGCGCGTCCTCGGCCTCCCGCCGGTCGGTGATGTCGCGTATCACTCCCTCCTCGCCGGCAAACTCCCCCCGCTCGTTGAAGTGCATGTGCGAGTGCAGGTCCACCCAGCGCGTGTTGCCGTGGATGTCCTGGATTCTGAACTCGAGCCCCCTGGTGTATTCGCGGTGGTCGCGCATGGCCTGCTGGAACGAGTCCAGCACCATCTTCCTGTCGATCGGGTGGATGATTTCGGCAAAGGGCTTCCCCACGATCTCCTGCGGCGAAACGCCGTAAATCCTCTGCGCCTCGCTGTTCACCTCGGTGATGATGCCGCCGATGTCCAGCGAGTAGATCGTGTCGGGGATGTTTTTGGCGAGCGTCTTGTACTTCTCCTCGCTGGCCCTGAGCGCGTCCTCGGCCTGCCTGCGCTCGGTGACATCGCGTGCGGTGAACACCGCGCCTGTGATCGATCCGTCATCGCCGAAGATCAGCGTCCCCACCGTTTCAAGCCACAGGTAATGCCCGTTTCGGTGCCGGTAGCGGTATTCGATCCTGCCTCCGGATTTTTCGGTCAGCGCTTTCGCGACCGCCTCGGCGACGCGCTCGATGTCGTCCGGGTGGACGTTTTCGAGGATGTGGGCGCCGAGCATCTCTTCCGGCTCGTATCCCAGGACTGCTTTGTTGGAGGGGCTTACGTACACGAAGCGGCCCTCCACGTCGGTCTGCGATATCAGGTCGTACATGTTCTCGGTGATCAGGAAGAGCAGCTTCTCGTGCTCGCGGAGCGAGTGCTCGGCCTCCCTGCGGCGCGTGATGTCGACGTTGGTGCCTTCGTAGTAGAGGATTTTGCCGTCACCGCCGCGGACCGCCCGCCCGTTGATGGCTATCCAGAAGGGCGTGCCGTCCTTCTTCCTGACCTGCGCCTCGAATCCCGTCACGATGCCGCGCGTGGACAGAAGCGCCTTGAACCGCTCGCGGTCTTCAGGATTCACGTACACCTGGGTGTGGATGTCGCGGACCATCCCGATCATCTCGTCGGGCGAGTCGTAACCGAACATGGCGGCGAATGCGGGATTGACGCTGAGGTAGCGCCCTTCGGGCGTGGTCTGGTAGACGCCCTCGATGGCGTGCTCGTAGATTTTGCGGTAGCGCTCCTCGCTCTCCCTGAGCCTTGTTTCAAGCCGGTGCCGGGAAAGCGCGGTGTCGATGGTGGAGAAGAGATTGCGTATTTCAACCGGCTTGAGCACGTATCCGTAGGGATCGGTGGCGCGGGCCCTCTTGACCGTCGTGATGTCGGCGTTGCTGGTCAGGTACACCACCGGGATGTCGCGCCGCTCCCGGATGCTTTGCGCGGCGTCGATGCCGTCCATTTCGCCGGCGAGGATGATGTCCATCAGGATCAGGTCGGGCGCGATTTCATCGATGCGCTCGACGGCCTCTTCGCCGGTCGTGACGATCGCCGGCACCTCGTACCCGATGCTGATGAGAATTTCCCTGACGTCGAGGCCGATGAGGGCCTCATCCTCCACGATCAGGATGCGCTTGCTGCTCATTGTCACCCGCCATTGAAGCCATTATTCCAGTACAGCTCACTAATATAGTATTAACGCTGTGCGCTTCATGTTTCAATGATTTTCCGGAGCTGGCGGCGGGGATTTACAGTTTTTTTTGCCGCGGGAAAAGGCTGAAACAGGGAGGCCTGCGCTCCCGGCGTTACTTCCCGGATGAGGGAAGTGGGTGCATGCGCAGGCGCGGTAAGGGCGGTAGCGTTCCGTTTCTCGCGGTGCTCGAAACACTCGGGGAACGATCCACTTTAACCGGCGCTCACAGGGGCGATCCACGAGTGGCGGTGCGGGCGGGCGGCGCGGCATGTTTCCCCCCGTCCCCCGGAGGGGGCGCGATTCACAGGGGCGCTGTCCGTGCGACGGTGCGGGCAGGCGGCCAA
>CAZPZJ010000368.1:0-2213 GCA_964591055.1 uncultured Leptospiraceae bacterium | reverse complement strand
GTCGGCGAGCTCTTCACGCTGGTGGCGTACGGCCAGCTGATAATCGAGAGCGCCAACATGGAAAAAATCGATGACGCGGTGCTCAACCAGATGTTCGACGTGTACGTCAGGGATTTTTCCCGCTACGCCATGACGCTCGCATCCAAGTCCAGCAACTCCCCGGAACAGCGGGCGGCATGCGAAAAAGTGTACAGATATCCTGTCGCCAATCCGGAGGAATATGAAAAGGTCATCAGTGAGCATGTGTATTCACTGATTGACGTATATGTTCAGAATCCGTGACCGGAGTGACGCATTGCATACGAGCCCCGGCCTGCGCCGGGGTTTTTTTACCGCTATCGCCCATTGTTATTGACAAAAAATCCGGAGAATAAATATTTAACTCGAAGTTAAGTTAAGAATGGGTATCCATACCTGACAGCAGGAGCACGATATGAATGCACATGACGCCATTACGCTTGAAAAACAGGATGCAATCGCGATCATCACCATGAAGGACGCATCGGGATTGAATCTGTTCAACGAGGAGATAGTCCGTGGCCTCGCGCGGGTCCAGGATGAGATCGACGATGACAAGCAGATACGCTCCGTTGTCCTCCGTTCCGGAAACGACCATTTTTCGGCCGGGGTTGACCTCGCCTTCCTGAAAACCGTGAATCCCCGGTTTATCAAGGACAACCTTATCTTTTTACAGAGGACCTTCGGGCGCTGGCAGGATCTCCAGATGCCGGTCATTGTCGGCATCAGGGGGCTTTGCTACGGCGCCGGCATGGAGCTCATTCTCGGCTGCGATCTCCGCATCGCAGCGGAGGGAGCGCGCTTTGCGATTCCCGAGGTTCGCCTGGGATTGAGCGCCGACCAGGGAGGGACCACGCGGCTCACCAAGCTTGTGGGGCTGGGACAGGCGAAGCGGCTCATTCTGGCGTGCGATGAAATCGACGCAGCCGAGGCGCTGCGCATAGGTCTTATCGAATACCTCGTGCCGGCCGCGGATCTCGACGAGAGGATGCTGAAGCTTGCAAAAAAGATTGCGGGGATGCCTCCCGCGGCCGTTCGCTTCGCTAAAAAAGGCATCAACCTCGCCCACGAGAACAGCACCGCAGCGGGGCTCCTCTTCGAGCAGGCTCAGTCAACCTACTGCTTCGGATCGGAGGACCTCACCGAGGCGGTAAACGCGTTTATTGAGAAGAGAAAGCCCGTGTACAAGGACAGCTGATACGGCCGGGAAAAAGTGGATGACAGCCGCGATGAAAGGCCTTCCTGATAATCGGGAAGGCCTTTTCAATAATCGACAACAGGCAGGTGAAAGGAATGGAATGCACAACAGAGACCAACATGAAAAACTGCAACTGCTCATACGAACCCTGCTCCAGGAAAGGGAAATGCTGCGAATGCATTGCGTACCACAGAAGGTCACGTGAGCTGCCTGCGTGTTTTTTCCCCGCAGAGGTTGAGCGCACGTACGACCGATCCTATGCCCACTTCGCGCGGCTTGTCGGCCAGGGCAGGATATAGCAGGGTTCAGATCACCGGGTGGATGCGCCCGGGGGATTGCACGTGATTTTCGTATTGTTTGAAATGGCGTCAAGCGCTTTCATGACGCTTGAGTAATTGCCGGCGGCGTGCCATGCGACCCATCCCCGGGCTTCCGTCGATTCCACCGCGCGAATCTGTTCCTCAACATAGCGATCGAGGCTCATGTTGGCCTTGCGGACAAGGTAATCAAAAGCCTGAATGTAGGGGACCAGGCCTACCCCTGTTCCATGAAGCCTGTTGAGTCCCTTGATGGTTCCTTCGAGCATCGTGGGCCCGGGATTGGAGTTTTTTTTGCTGTCGCCGCTGAAGTGGCTCGGGTAGAGCATCGGGTAGATGAAATCCGTGTATTTCGCGAATACTTCCACTTTCTGGCCCACGTAATCGTCCCTGTTGTACACGATGCGCCCGAAGATGTCTGCGGACAGCTTCATGCCGTGGCGCCCGGTGATTTCGCGGCACTTCGCCAGGAGCACCTCGATGAAGCGGTATTTCACGCCCAGGGGATAGGGATAGCCCCCGTCCCTGAATCGTATGTAATCGAGCTGCAGCTCATCGAATCCGCCGGCGGCCGTTTTCTCTACCGCGTCATACAGGCGGTCCAGTTCATGCTGCGGCAGGGGAAGCCTGTCAAGCCCGTCCTGGAAACACACGAGCCTGGCGACAGTATGCACCTTTTC
>CAZPZJ010000367.1:0-2232 GCA_964591055.1 uncultured Leptospiraceae bacterium | reverse complement strand
CCAGGTGGTAACGCACGAACTCCCAGGCGCCGTCCTCTGTTCCAGCCTTCAAACGGAAGTTCTCTTCGAGGTTGCCGTTGGGTTTATAGGCTGAGATAATGAGATCCTGCTTGACCGCTGCCGTTGTGGTCACTTGCTTGAAAGTTTGTTGTTTCTTATCTAAGATGCGTACATCTGCAATCACAAAACCAGCGCGTTGCAATGCTTCCTGAATGGCATTCCAAACCGCATTTTGGGAGTTATGGAATTCGACCGTCATCCAACGCCCAGGCTTGAGAACGCGGAAAAACTCATCAAAGCATCCTTGCATAAGTGCTTGATATTCATATAAGCCCTTATGTTGAACCGCATTGATGACAGCTTCTGGTTGATTATTGGTAAAGACTCGGAGCCAAGCTTCCCAAAGGAAATTGAGTTCTGAATACATCAGGTTTCCACCAAAGGGGGGATCGATGAAAATATAGTTTATTTTATATTCATCGATGTTAAAATGCGTGCTCGATCTCGTTAGAATACTACTTTGGTTTGGACTAATAGATCGTTTAGCGATAAATATATCTTCTAACTTGGCAAGAATAACCTTAAATACATTTTGTTCAGCAATAGTAGAAGCAACATACAAGGTTCCTGATAACATACTATTTCCACTTTTCTTATACTTATACCTTGTTAATTTAGATACTAACGAAGTAGAAATTGTTTGAATTCCATCCAAAAACAATTTGGAATTTGTTTCAGAAAAAGAATGTTGAGAGCTAATTAATGCACTTATTGCATAAAGGTTTCTGCGAGAGTAAAAATGGTGCACATGCGTCAAGCCGTGGCTTATTTTGGGCTGTTCTGTGTTAAATCCTTCCGGCATTTTATTCGTTGGCACCCAGTAGGGAATATCCATCTCCTCAATCTTTTGAATGAGGGTTAGGTCTTCGGCATCCGGTTTTTTTTCATAGCGCTTTTTGCCCACGCTGTAATTAATCAACACGGGCACTTGCCTCGCTTGGCGGACTGTTTGCTTCAGTTCGCGGTCAAAATGCGTCTCCCAAGCGCGCTCAGCCCTTAAAGCGCCGCTGGCTTTCTGCGGGCTCTTCGCTACAAGCGTGCCGCAAGCTGGGCAATGCCAATCATTGCTAATTATCCCGTTTTTTTGGTCTACAGCCAAGTCCCAAAAGACCATTTCGGCACCGCAATTGGGGCAAAGAAATACATCCGACCAGACGGTGTAATTGATCTTGCCCTTCACCCGGTTGGGAGCGTCGCAGTGTGGGTGCCAGGTTTCGTACATCCAGCCGCATTCCTGCTCCACTTCTTTCAAAATCCGTCTGGCTTCGCGTTCGAAAGCATCCGCATCTACCGGGTTGTTGTAGTTGTAGGCAATAAAGGTGGCAGCCGGCGAGAGGTCGTTCAATACAGCCTTGCGCGCTCCCAGGCGCGAGATGGCTTTCTCTCCTTCCCAGATTACGCCATTTTCATCCACGCGGTAGCCCAGGCTCTCCACAGTCTTTTTATCACCGCACAGTTGCGCGGCTACGCCGGTCATGCCGGTGCCGCAAAACCCGTCAAAGACGATGTCACCGGGGTCGGTGTAATGCAGGATATAGCGCATGATGGCTTTATGCGGCACCTTGGTATGGTAGGAATGGGCATTGTAAATCGGGTCGTTCTTACCTTCGGAGACATCCGCCGCAAAGGGCTCACGCTGGTAGCTATCATCCTTCAATCCGAGTTTTTGGCGAATTTCTTTGCGTTCCTGCTGCCATTGTGAGAGTATCTCCGGCAGGAATGGATTGGGGCAGGCGGTATAATACGGCGGGTCCGAGAGCGCCAGGATATCCTCATCCGTACCAATGGGGAAGCCCTCGATGGCACGGAAGGCCGGATCTTTGAGGTATTCTGCCAGCCGCCGGCGGTATTCCTCGCGTTTGGCTTGGTCTTCGGGAGAAATGTCGTTGCTTGCCTGTTGATAGAGTTCGGGTTGTTGTTCGCTCATGTAAATGCCTCTTATGGGTTGTTCTTGCTACAATCAAGTTGAGTGGTATCATAAAGCCTGGTGACCCCGGTCATTCGTAGAGTGTCCTAGCTGCTGCTGAAATGCAGTAGGTGAAATTGAAATCAAGGCCCAGGGTGAGCCGCTTTTTATTTTAAAAATCGTAACTCCCGTAAGATCGCCCAGGCATAAACCGGGCGGTCATCAGCAATCTGGTGGCGATAATCCTTTGGACCATTCAAAATCGC
>CAZPZJ010000366.1:0-2251 GCA_964591055.1 uncultured Leptospiraceae bacterium | reverse complement strand
GCGAGCTGCCGGCCTGCGGCTCGGTGAGCGCCATGGTGCCCTGCCATTCGCCGGAGAACATCTTCGGCGTGTAGGTGTGGACGAGATCCTTGCTGCCGAACGAGAGGATCAGGTGCGATGCGCCCGACGTGAGAATGGGATACACGCTGCCGGAGTAATTCGCGGCGGCGAATGTGAAGCGGCACGCGCTCAGCACCAGATTGGGAATCTGCTGCCCGCCGTGATCGGCCGGAAATCCGGCTGAAATCCATCCCCCCTCGCCGCACTCCCGCATGAACTTTTTCACCGCGGGGTTCACCTTCACTTTCCCGTTGTCCCATACAGGGGGATTGCGGTCCATTTCGGTAAAGCAGGGGCGCAGCATCTCGACCGCCATTTTATACGCGGTTGTCAGCACCATCTCGAAGCTCTCCCGGTTGTGATCGCTGAAATAGGGATAACCGGTGAGCGACTCGGCATCGAGCACCTCGTAGAGCATGAATCTTAAATTGCGTTCACTTAAGAATTTCTCTGCCATGACTGTTTCCTCAATAAAATTATTTTTCGCCGCCCTGCCTCATGACCTCGCGGTCACCTTCATCGCGGCGTCTTCCAGTATCTTGACGTAGAACACAAGCATTTTAAACCGCTCGTCCTTTGTCTGCCCGTGATAGAAGCGGTAATATATCTGCTGCGCAATCACCGCCAGCCTGAACAGTCCGAAACAGTAGTAATAATCGAATGAATCGATTTTCCTGCCCGAGAGCTTTTCATAGTGGGCAACATACTCGTCGCGGGTCATCATTCCCGGCTCGCTGGTGGGCATCTGGCGCACCACCCTGAAGCCGTCAGGGTCGTCGTGGTTGACCCAGTACGCCAGTGAATTGCCCAGGTCCATCAGCGGATCGCCTATGGTGGCCATCTCCCAGTCGAGCACGCCGATGATCTCCAGCGGATTTGCCGGGTCGAGCACCACGTTGTCAAACTTGTAATCGTTGTGAATCACCCCTGGCACGGCGCTGTCAGCCGGCATGCGGTCGTGGAGCCATGCCATCACCTTCTCGAAGTCGGGAGCATCCGGTGTGCGGGCCGCGCGGTACCGCCCGCTCCATCCGTCCACCTGGCGGCGCACATAGCCTTCCGGCTTCCCATAATCCGAAAGCCCCACGGCCGCGTAATCGACGGTGTGGAGACGGTACTGCACTTCCACAAGCCGCTCGCACAGCGTCCTGGCTCCGGCGGGTGAAAGCTCCATGCCCTTCGGCAGGTCCTTGCGGAGGATGATGCCGTGAATGCGCTCCATCACGTAAAAGGGGCATCCCATGACCGCCTCGTCCTCGCAGTACACCAGCGGGTCGGGGCAGTACGCAAACACGGGCTTGAGCGCTTTGAGCATGCGGTATTCACGTCCCATGTCATGGGCGGTTTTCGCCTTCTTGCCGAAGGGCGGGCGCCGAAGCACCATCTCCCTCGCCCCGGCCTTTACCAGGTAGGTGAGGTTGGAAAATCCGCTGGGGAACTGCCGTATTTCAATATCTCCGGACAGGCCCGGAATGTTCTGCCGCAGGTACTCCCCGATCCGGCCCGCGTCAAGCTCTTCGCCGTTCCTTATTCCCACAGGTTCATCGGTTACTCCCATAGCATCCCCCTTCATTGTATTTTCACGCCCTGAGCACGAAGCGCCCGACAAGCGTGACGAGAAAATCCGCGTATTCTTCTACGGATATGTTTCTTCGCGTGTACTTCCATCGCTTGAGGTACCAGTCCTGAAGCATCGCCTTGATCACCGACGCGGTGAGCAGCCGGTTGACGACGGCGAAGCGGCCCGAGTCCTCGCCATTCAACAGAATCTCCTCGAACACCTTTTCCGTATAGAGCTCGCTTTCAATCGCCCTCTTCTGCTGCGCCCTTGTCAGGTTCTTTGTTTCCATGTAGGAGAAGTAGAACCATGGCTGGATCACCTCGGTCAGATAGAGGTGCGAACGTATGAAGGTGACCAGCTTTTGCCATGGATCGCTGAGGGAATCGATCTGCTCGTTGAGCACCACGGTCGCAATGCGCCTTCCCTGCTCCTGGATGATGTCGAGCAGATCGTCCTTGCTGTCGAAGTACGAATAGAGCGCTCCCATGCTGAGCTGCGACTCCGCCGAAAGGTCGCGCAGGCTCATCGCCTGGAATCCCTTTGAGTTGCTGAGCCTCAGTGTCGCATTGAAGATTGTCACGAGGTTCCGCACCGCGACAGCCTCCTTCTTGATCTTGATCTTCTCCCTGT
>CAZPZJ010000365.1:0-2259 GCA_964591055.1 uncultured Leptospiraceae bacterium | reverse complement strand
AACATGGCCGCCGACGCGAGGATGGTAATCTTCGGCTCGTACCTGCTGCTATCCATCTCGCTGCTCATCGGCTTCGTGGTCACCATCATGCTCGCCAGGTTCTTCATCCACTCGACCACGAAAAACATCAAGTTCTAGGCTTTCGCCGCGTCCTCACCAACGGCAGCGTCGGCGTTTTCCTTGGCCGCGACCATCCTGCCGGTGTAGGGAGCGGCCCTTCGGCCCATCTCCATGAACCCGCGCCATCCGTCGCCGGGAAGGGGAGCGGCTTTCGCCATCCGGATAATCGCCTCGTTGCTGATCACGCTGTTAGGGCACATGTCGGTCGTTTTCGCGATTTCGTCGCGCGCGTAGTAGAAATACTTCAGGTACACGCGCTGTATGCGGTTGAGCGTGCGGGCGTTTTTAATGTTCATGTACGGATTGCGTGCGGGCGCGTAGCGGACTTCCTCGAAGTGCCTGTTGATGCTTCCGAACTCCTCCAGCAGTTTTCTCTGCGCGAGCTTGCCGAGCAATACCTTTTTTAGCTCGAGAAGGTACGTTACGTCGTCCATGGCGTACTCGACCAGCGAGCGGCGCAGCGGGCGCGCGTTCCAGTTGGCGCGCTGCCTGGTTTTGCTTTTCCGGAGCTCCACGCCCAGCTCCTCCCGCGTGACGGTGGCGAGCGAGAGCTTCTCGTGGCCCAGCAGCTTCGCGGCGCTCTGAAGGTCGCATACGGGAGACGGGTGAAAGCCGAAGAGATGATCCAGCAGCATGAGGTCGTTGCCGGGGCTGTACATCACCTTTTCGACGGGAGAGCGAAAGAGCAGGTCGAGCGCGTCAAGCCTTTTGATTTTCACCGTGTCAACGAGCACGCACTGCTGCCCGTCAAAGAGCTGCACCAGGCACAGGTGCATTCCATAGCGGTGGAGGTTGTACTCGCCTTCAAGGTCGAAGGCGATTTCCCGTATGCCGGAGGAGATGATGCGCTCCATCTCGATTTCAAGAGCGTTTTCCGAGTCAACGTAGCGTAGGGGTGTTTCCATTGTTTGCCTGCGTATTCATTCGCGCTGCGATCACGGCAGCGTCAGATTCTTCAATTGCCGCCGTATCCCACCGTCACCGTGTCGCCGTCGACGATGACCGGAATTTTACGCTGCCCGCCCGACAACGCCAGCATGTCTGGGATTTTGGAAGGGTCCTCGATCACGTTGATCAGCACCGCCCTGTCTCCGTACGCCCGCAGGGCGCGCCGGGTATACGGGCATCCCGGCTTTCCGTAGATGATCACTGTATCTTCCATGGTCAGTGCGTTCCTGTTTTGATTTCCGGTTTCATGAGCTCCTCAACGGCGTTCGGGAGGGCCGCGATGAGGCCGCTGTAGTCGCACCTCGTCGCCTCCCACGCTCGTCCCTCGCGTATTTTTCTGCTCAGGGCGAATGTGGACTGGTCGATTGATCGCCAGTCGGACGTCAGGTAGGTTTTCATGCCTGTCGCACCCGCAACCATGTCATTGACGGGATCGTTGCCGACCATCAGGCAGGACTCAGGCGGCAGGCCGATTGTGTGGCAGATTTCCCGGTAGTAGTTCTCGTCGGGCTTGCAGAACGACATGTTTGCGATGTGGGTGACGAAGCCGAACTTCACGTCGCCAATGCCCGCCCACGCCGCGCGGCGCAGCTGCACCGACTCCGGCCAGACTGGATTCGACGCCAGGACAAGCGCCAGGTCGAGACTTTTAAGGCGCTCGAACACCCCGCGGACGCCTTCCGGAGCGACCACCAGCGACTTGAACGCCTCGAACTCCCTGTCGTAAAACGCCATGAAACGCGGCCATATCGACTCCCGGTGCTGTTCTATCCCCCGCGAAAACGCGTCGAGGAACAGGTCAATGTTGAGGCGGCTTCCGTCGTTTCGCATCAGCTCCTGTGTGGAGGCGATGAGTTTGGAAGGGAATTCCCCGGGTGCAATCAGGTCGTCGAAATACCCGGTCACCAGGGGCAGGTAATGCGTGAAGAAACGGTATTCGTCGTAGAGAATCAGCGTGTTGTCGATGTCAAAAAGGACCGCTTTCAGCATGAATTCAGTTCCCTGCCCCCTCGGAGGATGTGCGGCGTGCAGAATAGTGCGGGAAAACGCATTGTGCAACACTTTTTCTGAAACCCGGCGCGGATAATCCATCAGGATGGGATTTTCGGAGTGCCGGGCGAAACAACATGTCCCTATGTTTTTTATAATAACAACACAATGTTATTCATTAAACAATTGACAAAATTAAAA
>CAZPZJ010000364.1:0-2297 GCA_964591055.1 uncultured Leptospiraceae bacterium | reverse complement strand
TTCTCTATCGCGTAGCGCAGCGCGGTGCGCGGCATCGCGTGTTTGTTGCGCATCACGTATTTGAACACATCATCGCGGTGCGCCTGGCTCGCGGCCTTGAGCATCCATCCGTATCCCTTCTGCACCAGGTCGTCCCTGTCGGTGAGCAGGCGGTCTGCGATTTCAAACACATCCTCAAGAAATTTGCCGTTCCTCGCGGGTATTATGAGGGAGACGGCGGCGGCGCGCCTCATCCAGCGGTTGTCAGAGGCGGTCCATAATTTCAGGTTTTCAAGGAAGCGTGGGTGCATTTCGATAAACGCACCGACGGTGTGGTTGCAGAGGGTGTCGCACGCCGCCCAGTTGCTCACGTACCGCTGCACCCATCGCTCGAACACGGTGAAGTCATCGGGCGCGTAATCCTTTCTGAGCGCATAGGCCCATTCGCAGGCGATGAACGATTCCTCCATCCACCCCGATTTCCACAGCTCCTCGCACAGGGCCAGCACTTCCTCCTTGCCAAGGCCGCGAATCTCCCTGAAGTGCTGTTTCGCCATCCGGCTGACCGTCGCGGTTTTCATCCCATGGAGTTTGACTTCCTCTTTGAAGAACCTCCTGCCGCTCTCCCTGATCGCCTCATCGGCGCCGCTCTTCAGCTCGTCCCTGATTGTGTGCAGTATCTGTTTCATACCCGCGCCATGATCACGACGTAATTTTTTCCGTACTTCTTCGCGCACTTGGGGCAGGTGGTGTACCACATGAACCACTTCTTCACGGACATGCCCTTCCCGGCGGCCTGCTTTTCATAGTCCGCACACCACTTGCCGGTGTTGCTGAAGCTTCCCTCGTAGACCCGGCTGTAGAATTTACCCGAGAGTGGCGCCATTTCCGCGTCCCCGATGTCCCGGTCGACGGCGAGGTACAGGTCCATGTTCCACTTCGAGGTGTGATCGGAAAGGCACAGCCAGTCCGGCACGGAGGCCCCGGCCTTCTCAACCTTCGCCATCATCCGGGTGATCACCTTCCCGAAATTCACGGGGATGTGGAAGAGCGTGAATACGCGGTCCCTCATGAATTTTCTGTTGTTCCAATCGAAGATTTTATCGTCCCACGGTGCGGGATCGAACCTGGGGCAGCATTCGAACTGTCGGTCTTCATCCATGGCATCCTCATGCGTACATATCTGTAAAGTAAGGTATTTACCCGCCTTAAAAGCTATACAAAAGTATAGTAATGCATTTCGCAGGTCAAGCTTTTAAAATTTTTTTTCCATGCAGAATCCGGGATCGTGGCCGTTTCAGTCGTGAAAGATCCTTGCTATCGCCCACTGCGCCGGCAGGCCGAGCACGAGCAGGATGATCCCGTACACGAGCATGCTCGCATCGATGTTCCGCTCCTCCGGCGTGTCGGCAAGGGCATTGCGCGGATCGGATGCCTCGTGGAGTATCCTGACAGTCAGGTCATTCGGGTCCGCCGCGTAGGGAAGCTGCACCGCCACATTCCTGATAACGTAGCTGCGGGACGGATCACGCTCCGGGGCGTAGCGCGCGTCGACGATCCACCGGTTCATTCCTGAAGCGCTGACATCGCCCTCATTATCGGATGCACGGGCGTGAATGATGATGCCGTTTGACACCGCCGGATTTCTCAAAACGCGTTCAAGCATGTGCCTGGTGTAAAAATGTGAAACCAGACAGTGGGCGCTCACAATGATGATGAGTATCCGTAACGCGAAATTCACAAGCGCTCCCTGCGGTGTTGCGAACCGGGCGTTGCGCTTTTTCCCGGATGCGTAATCATGCCCTATAAGCTCGACGCGCTGGTCGATGAGGGCCATGGCCAGGGCCATCACAACGACTGTCGCTAATGCGGGAAGGCGGTAGGACGAAAATGCCATTGCGCACCCCAACACAAGGCTCATCGCCATGATTCTGACAAGGGGCTTTGCAATGAACACGTAGATCGCATCGTTTGAGCTCTTGCCTCTTCCTGACAGCTGAAATCCGAGCGATACGATCCCCGAGACCACCATCAGGGCAAGGGACGCAGATTCGCTGTTGAGAGAATCGATGATCCCGGTTCCGGAGGGCAGGAATCCGTGCATGAGATGGTGAAGCGCCGCTGCAGGGGTTTCCATGCCGTAATGCGATTGCGCGATGCCGCCGAGCGCCTTGAGGTTGACGGCTAAAAACGCAGAGAGCTGAGCGGCCCAGAGCAGGAAAAGGAAAATCCTGTTGCCGGTCCCCCCGCGCAGGATCCTGTCGGGGAAAGTGAATCCCGGGATATCATGGCCCGCCTTCATTCCTGCGAGGCGGAAC
>CAZPZJ010000363.1:0-2299 GCA_964591055.1 uncultured Leptospiraceae bacterium | reverse complement strand
TCGCGGCCAGGTAGTGCAGAATCGTCCGCGAGTTGGAATCCCTGATATCCGTTTTAGCCCCGGCGTCAAGGAGAAGCCTGACCGAAGCAAGGTGCGCTGATTCCGCCGCGGTCATCACCGGTGTTTTACCGGCCGCGTCCCTGATATTGAGATCGGCTCCCTTGTCCGCAAAGAACTTCAGGTTTTCCCACCTCTTCGCGGCAATTGCGAGAGAGAGAGGCGTCCTTGAATTGTTGTCCTTCGAGTTGATTTTGAGGTCAGCTTCCGGAATTTTTTCAAGCAGCGACGTCGCGTTCTTCATCGACGCCAGGTAGTGTGCTATCCCCTGGCCGGAGCGATCTGAAATCCTGTAATTGGGGCCGCGCTCAATAAAGGTCTCCGCGATTTTTCCGTTTCCATTCTCAATCGCAACCATCAGGGGAGTTTTCCCCTCCGCATTCTGCTGGTTGATGTCGGGATTTCCACCGAGGAGCGTATCGACAAGCTTCCTGTCGTTTTTCGCGGACGCCAGGTGCAGCAGCGTTGAGCCGTCCGTCCCCTTCCTGTTGAGATCCGCACCCGAGTCCACAAGCAGCTTCACAATATCGTACTTCCTCTCGCTGTAGGCGAAGAGCACAAGCGGCTGATTGCGCTCCATGTCGTTCTTGTCCAGTCCGCTTTGCAGAAGCACCTTGAACGCCGCGGACGAGCCCTTTTTTATGGCGACGCCTGCAGGGGTAAATCCCTCGTAATCCGCCGTTTTGGGATACGCTCCCATCCGTACCGCCTCGGCAATCAGTTCAGGCGCGGTTTTTGAGCGGTTTCCCGCCAGCAGGTGCAGCACCGTCTGGCCCTTGTTGTCGCGCTTGTTGACGTTCGCCCTGTTCTTCACCAGAAAGTCCACCACGTTCAGCCTGTTGTTCGCGGCCGCGACCATAAGTAGATTACGCCCGTTGTCATCGACAACTTCCTGGCTGAAACCCTGCTCAAGGAGCTTTTTCACCTGCTTGAGATTGCCCCTTTTCGCGGCGGTGAGCAAATCTTTTTCACTCGCATCCGCGATCACCGGAACGGCGATGAGCGCAATGATTACGGCAATCATGGTTATGAATGATTTCTTTTCCATGGCCCTTCCCTGTCACTTTTCTCTACGTCCGCCTGTCAAGGTGAAACCTGTGCAACGATCGCGTCAGTTACTATCTGGATGAGCGCGTGTATGTACGTAAGCGGATCCACGTTCTCTTCATTGGATATGATCTCAAAATGGAGGTGAGCCCCGTACGAGTGCCCCGTGTTGCCGACCCTTCCGATAATTTCCCCTGCGCTGTACTTCTTCCCCTCAACGGCCCCGATTTCACTGAGGTGCGCATACACCGACCTGTAGCCGTTTCTGTGTTCCAGGAAAACGCAGTTGCCATAACCGCAGGACGAGCAGTTCCTGCTGTCCCTGCGTATGTTGATCACTGTCCCGTCGGCGGCGGCAAGCACCGGCGTGCCCTGCGGCGCGCCCAGATCAATGCCGCGGTGAAGGTTCTTCTGCCCGCGCAGTGTTCTCCAGCCGAAATTGCTGGTAACGGGCGTGTTCGGATCGTTCAGCGGGAAGTTGAACAGCTTGTCGATGTCATCGCTTTCCATTGAGGCGCCCCTGCTTCTGCTTAAAAATGAGCCGAACACCCATCCGGAGTAGTCGTTGTACGATATTTCCACCCACTTGGAGCGGTTCCCCGCGAGTGTAATTATTTCATCAACGGTATCCGTTATCCTGACTCGCTCGTGGGAAGGTATGCTGAAAAGCACCGTGCCTTCCGGGGAAGGGTTGTCCCTGACCCTGAGTATTTCGGATTTCACATACCATGTATCACCTTTTTGCAGTTCCTCCGGAGATTCAGCGGGTGATCCCCCTCGCTTTTCCCCCTCCGCCCTCAGGTACGCGCTGAAAACCCAGCCTTCGTTCTGGTAATACCTTATTCTCGCCCAACGCGCAGTTGAACCGTCGATGGTGTCCTGATGATCGCTGTAGGAGAGCACCTCAACGACAGTGTTCCTTGGCAACGAGCCCATGATATCCGAGCTCTGGTCCGGTTCGGTACGGATATTCAGGGAATCTGCGCTCACCACCATCCGCCCCGTCGCCCCGTCACGGAGAACCGGCATCGACGATTTCACCATCGGCCTTCCGCCCCTGTTTTTGTCAGATCGCACTGCAGGGCGGGGTGATTCACGCAACAGCAGATCCAGCGGGATGAATCCCTCCTGCCCGGAGGGGGCCCTTACGGCGCACCACTTGCCGGTGACGTTTTTTCCCTCCAATTTCCTGTCG
>CAZPZJ010000362.1:0-2310 GCA_964591055.1 uncultured Leptospiraceae bacterium | reverse complement strand
CGGTAAAGATCATTCCCCGCGCGTAGAGGCCGAACAGCCTGACAAGGTACAAAAGTCCCGCCATCAAAACCGCGCCCGGGATAAGGCTTGCCGCACCCGCCAGGATCCTGGTGCGAAGCGAAAGCTCAACGGTCATGGGAACGTGCAGGTCCGCGAACATCTGAAGCTTCATGACGGAGGGGAGCCCGTTATAGCACATCCAGACGATGACGGGCACAAAGGGGCTTACAACCATGAGCGCCAGAAACACCACGCGGAATTTTCCGGCCGTTTTTTTGATTTTCATTATGTTGTCCATTCGGAAACCTCCTGTATGATTCCACCACTGTAGGGCGGGATGAATCGTTGTCAAATACAATTATCGTATAACAAGATAAAATTATTAAAAAACGAGAATAAATTATCGAGTTCATACACACATGCCTGCAATGTCAGGTATTTTCGGCGGGCACTCCGGTGATTGCGCAGGCGGGCCACATCTCTTCACTATAAAACAGGATTTCTTTCATTGAAATTGCTGATAAGTGTGTTACAATGATGAGTGGTGCTGATTGCGAAAGCGCCGCCGGTGGCTTAATAAAGAGAAAGTCGTTGATGAAGGCTGCCTCGCGTCCCATGGCGCGGGTTGATATACTGGGAAGTATGAAGACGTGAGGGTGGATGCGGGATTCTGAACACAGGCACATTTCCATCAGACTTGTTTCCGAACACTGCTCCGGCTGCGTGAGATGCGTGAGGATATGCCCCACAGAGGCGCTGCGTGTCAGGAACGGCGTAGTGCGCATACGGGAGGAGCGATGCATCAACTGCGGCCGCTGCCTTGAGGTGTGTCCGGAAGAGGCCATTGTGCCCGTAGGCGAGGGCCTCACCGACAGCGGTCGCTTCGCGTGCCGGGCCGCGGTTGTCCCCGCCTCGTATCCGCTCCAGTTCTCAGATCCAATTGACTACGCCTGCTCGAAAAAAGCGCTTCACCTGCTCGGGTTTTCCACGGTTGTGGAGGAGGCGATGGTCGCGCCTTCAACGGCGAGAATGCTGCGGCATTACCTGAAGTCAAACCCGGAGCTGCGTCCGGTGATCTCGTGCGCAAGCCCGTCAGTGACGCGCCTCATACAGATGCGCTTCCCGTCGCTTCTGCCCCATGTTGCGCGGGTTGAGCCCCCGCTCGCGATCGCAGCGCGCGTGGCCCGTGAGCGGGCCGCGGCGCAGCACAACTGCGCCCCGGACATGGTGGGAGTGTATCTCGTCGCCTCGTGCGTGTCCCAGATCGCCGAAGTGTACCGGCCCGACGGCCTTTACCGTCACCTCTTCGACGCGGCCGTGCCGTTCAGCCTCATCTACCGGGCCGTGAGGGCGCGCTGTGAGGATCTGGGCTGCTCCGGCAGCGCTGACATCGAGACCCATCCGGGCGGCCTTCTGTGGGCGCTGGCGGACGGCGAGGCGATGATGGTGGCGGGCGACGGCATGAAGACCCTCTCGGTGAGCGGGCTGCGGAACATCATCGACGTGCTTGACCAGCTTGACCACCACCAGCATGACCCCTTCGACTACATCACGCTCCACTCGGGCCTTCTGGGAGGGGTGGGCGATTCTCTCAACGTGAAAAATCCCTTCATATCGGCCTCGCGGATCAGGGAGCTTGTGTCCTGTGAAGACGCATGCTGTCCCCGCGATGATGCTCTGTTCGATCGCTACCTTCGCGGCGAGTTCGCCATGCCGCTCCTCGAACCCAGACCGCTCATGCAGATGAACGGCGACATCAAGGGCGCGCTTGAGCGCATACGCCGGATACAGCAGGTGCGCAACCGGCTGCCGGGCCTCGATTGCTCGGCGTGCGGCTCCCCGAGCTGTTTCGCGCTCGCCGAGGACATCGTGGCCGGCGAGGCGGGCATGGAAGATTGCGCGATTCACGTCAGGAAGCTCTACGGCTCGCTGCCCCGGCACTGAGTGTTGCGCGAATCGCATTTCTCCTTCCGTGAAACGTCTGAAAAAACAGCCGGGGATAAGTGCCCTTCGGGGCGATCTTCGTCTTCAAATTCTTCTTTCCCTCGGGCAGTGGTGCGTTATGGCCCGAGGGAAGCGATTGGTGTGATGCCGGTAAGCTCCCTTATTTAAAGACCCACCCGTCGATGTCGCGGCGGTACTCGATGAGCTCGTCATCGCCGAACCACAGCGCGAGTTCGCGTTTCGCGCTTTCAGCGGAATCGGAGGCGTGGATGATGTTTTTTCCCATGTACGAAACGTAATCGCCTCGGATGGAGCCGGGCGCGGCGTCCTCGGGTTTGGTGGCGCCCACCATCGTGCGTATCATGC
>CAZPZJ010000361.1:0-2324 GCA_964591055.1 uncultured Leptospiraceae bacterium | reverse complement strand
CCGAAGGTCGAGGTGCACATCGCGGACGGGAGGGCCTTCCTCTCGGAAGTGCGCCACATGTACGACATCATCCTCCTCGACGCATTCGGCGAGGACTACATACCCCGCGAGCTGGTGACGCGCGAGTTTTTCCAGCTTGTGAAAACGCGCCTCTCGCCCGGAGGGCTGCTGATCGCGAACACGCACATGGACGTCGGCAGCGACGAGCACGAGCGGCGCACCTACCACGCCGTCTTCGGCCGCTACTGCGAGCTCGCCAATCCAGAGCAGTCGGGCAACCGCATCATCCTCTGCGGCAGGGACGGGCTGCCCGATGCCGCCTCCCTGAAAACGCGCATGGCGCGGTCGGGATCGGCCCTCGGCATCTGCGAGTTCGACATCATGGAGCTTCTCCGCTGCCTGTACGGCGTCGACGCCGTTCCCGACGGAGAGGTCCTGACCGACGCCAACGTGCAGCGGCTCATGAAGCGTCGGTGAGGGCGCGTGCGCGGCGGGGTCCAATATCTCCGTCATCGCGAGGAGCATAGCGACGCGGCGATCTTTCCTGGCTGAGTGCAGGATTTCACGGCATCTGACGGCCCCCCTCCGGTTTACCTACGAAGGGGGGGAGATGACTGGTAACCGGAACGAGTTGCATGGCGCAGGTGCGGTAAGGGCGGCAGAGTTCCTCTCGGTACATTTCTCGCGGTGCTTGAAACACTCGGGGAACGATCTACTTCAACCGGCGCGCACAGGGGCGCTCCCCGGGTGACGGCGCGGGATACTGCGGGACCTCACGACTGATGTCATGCGCCGCTGTTTCGAGGGGAAGTGTCTGTACATGTTCCTGCTCCGGCGATGTATGAAGTGAACATCCCAATCAGTGACCATGCCGTTTTGTGATTGATTAATGAGCGCCGCCCAGTACGCTGCGATGGAGACTGTCGCTGCGGCTTCATACAGACAGACATGCGCATTTCCGCGGATTGACAGGCTGCAACACCTGCAATGGCCCCGGTCGGGATTTCGTTGCCATAAAAGCGCTTCAGGGAGTAGCACATGAGTATATCGGCATTGCTCATCATGATTGGCGTGCTCAATATTTTGATCCTGCTCTACCTTGTGATACAGCATGCGAAAAGCGGCGCCTCGGATGCGGGAGTCGCGCGCGAGCTCGGCATTTTCCGGGAGGAGGTTGACCGCAGGCTCAAGGACTTTCTGGATACCATGATCAGGGGGTTCGGGCAGATGAGCTCCGACCAGCAGGCGCGGCTCGACGCCGTGGCGAAGGCGGGCCGGGAGCTTGAGGTGACGCAGAAGCAGGAGCTTGACAGGATCAAGGGCGAGCTTGCCGCCCACTTCAGGAACAGCGCCGAAGGACAGCTCAAGGTGTTCTCCGCCATGCAGGGGCGACTCGACCAGCTGCTCAACTCCAACAGGGAGGAAACCGGGAAGCTTCGCGACAGGCTTGAGGCGCAGTTTCGGGACATACAGGCCAGCAACGAGAAAAAGCTGGAGGAGATGCGGCGTACCGTCGACGAAAAGCTCCACACCACGCTCGAAAAGAGGCTGGGCGAATCATTCCACCTGGTGAGCACCCAGCTCGAGGCGGTGCAGAAGGGCCTGGGAGAGATGACGAGCCTCGCCAGCGGGGTGGGCGATCTCAAGCGGGTGCTCACCAATGTCAAAACGCGGGGCACGTGGGGCGAGATGCAGCTCGAGGCCATCCTCGAGCAGCTGTTGACGCGCGACCAGTACGAGAAAAACGTGAAGGTGAAAAGCGGTAGCGCGGAGTCGGTGGAGTTCGCGGTAAAGCTGCCGGGCCGGGACGGGGACAAAAGCGCGGTGTGGCTTCCCATCGACTCCAAGTTCCCCAAGGAATCGTACGAGCGCCTAATCGAGGCGTCCCAGACCGGCGACACGGACGGCGTGCGGGTCTCGCAGGCGGCGCTTGTCAGGGACATCGTGAAGAGCGCGGGAGATATCAGCAAAAAGTACGTCGAGCCCCCGGCAACCACCAATTTCGCCATCATGTTCCTGCCCACGGAGGGGCTCTACGCCGAGGTGTTGCGCGAGCCCGGCCTGCACGACCGGCTTCAGCAGGAGTTCAGGGTGCTGCCCGCGGGTCCCACCACGCTCTCGGCCATGCTGAACAGCCTGCGCGTCGGCTTCAACACCCTCGCCATCGAGAAGAGATCGGGCGAGGTGTGGCAGATCCTTTCCGCGGTGAAGACGGAATTCGGGAAATTCGGCGAGGTGCTCGAAAAGGTCCAGCAGCAGCTTTCAAGCGCGTCGGAGACGATCGATAAAACGAAAGTGCGCACCAGGGCGATCGAGAGAAAGCT
>CAZPZJ010000360.1:0-2333 GCA_964591055.1 uncultured Leptospiraceae bacterium | reverse complement strand
GACAAAAAAATCGATTTACAGAGGCTCGCTGAATGGTGAGTTGTTAAGGGGGCTATTATGGTGGTTCAAGCGGGGGTTCAGCATATATTACAGAGGAGTATCGTGAGCCCTATCCCGCGACTTCTTCTGAGATATATTCCGGGGCATGGGCTGGCGACGATCAGAAGATCATCAGGACAGCCCAGATCAACCTCGAGGTCAAGGATGTCCCTGCCACCAGGGATGCCCTCCAGGCAATTGCGGCCGCCAACGGAGGGTATGTGGGATCCCTTTCCATAAACCGCTACAGCGGGGACAGGCTCTCTGCTTCTCTCGTGATGCGAGTCCCGGCATCGGCATTCGACCAGGCAATCTCCTCCATAATATCACTGGGGACGCTTAAGTCCCAGTCAATCGACACAAAGGATGTCACAGAGGAGTACGTCGACCTCCAGGCCAGGAGAACCGCGCTCGCACACCAGCTCGCCCAGTACCAGCGCATCATGGAGAAAGCTGAGAACGTCTCCGAGATCCTGGAGGTGCAGGGGCAGATCGAGCGGATTCAGGTCGAGATCGATCGGATTGACGGGCGTCTCAAATACCTCGACAGCCGGATCGATTATGCAACGATCTCTGTCTCCTTCCGGGAGCCGGAACCCGTGGGCCCGAGCGGCGGGCCGTCGGTCACTTCGGTGATCAACGAGGGCATCGCCGGGTTCCTTGGTGTCACTGCCGCACTCGTGATCATCCTGATCTCGGTTATCCCGCTGGTAATCCTCGCGCTCGTTGCCTATGCGGTATACAGGTGGTGGAAAGGGAAAAAAGGGCAAAAAACCTGAAGTGAAGCAGCCCGAATAATTTTTTCCCCGATATTCCTTCCGTTCATCCACCGTTACCGCGAGCCCGCAATCTCCTCCACGGTCTCCACGAACACGGCGACCTCTTCAGGGGTGGTGTAGCACCCCATCGAGGCCCTGACCGTTCCAAGGGGGTTGAGAGAGGATGCCAGGGGGTGGGCGCAGTGCAGGCCGCTGCGGACGCAGATCCCTTTCCGCAGGTCAAGTGCAGATGCGCAGTCGTCCGGGTTCATCCCCGTGATGTTGAACGAGACCACCGGGGAGCCCTTCGGACTGTAAACGACCACTCCTTCGATGGATGAGAGCCCGTCCCAGGCCTGCTCGCCCAGCCGGGTCTCGTGGCGATGGATCTCCCCGACGCCAAGCTCCCCGACGAGCCCTATCGCCGCGCCAAGGCCGATCACCCCCGGGATGTTCGGGGTGCCGGCCTCGAACCTTGCAGGCGGGGGGAGGAGGGAGAACCCTTCGAGCGTGACCTCCCCGACGATACCCCCGCCATGGCAGGTGACCGAGAGGTCCGAGTAATCTGCCACGTACAGTGCACCCGTCCCCTGCGGTCCGAGGAGGCCCTTGTGGCCCGGGAGGGCCACGAAGTCGAACCCGCGCACATCGAGCGGCATGTGCCCTGCGGACTGGGCCGCGTCGAGGAGGATGTGCGCCCCGGCATCGTGCGCGATCTTTGTCATCTCTTCGACTGGCTGGACGGTCCCGAGCACGTTCGTGACATGCGTGACCGCAACAAGCCTTGTCCGTTGGGAGAGCGCATCCTGCAGGTCTGCAGGGTCGACGATTCCGTTCTGTTGCGGGAGTATCTTTACACGGACCCCCTTGCCCCGGAGTGCCATCCAGGGCAGCAGGTTCGCATGGTGCTCGACCGCCGTGGTGATGACCTCGTCGCCCTGCTCCCAGCAGGTCCCGCAGGCGACCATGTTGATCGCATCTGTCGCGTTCTTCGCAAAGACGAGGTGCCCGGGATCCACCCCAAGGAATCTCCCCAGTGCCTCGCGGGTCCGTTCGTACTCTTCGGTGGTCCTCCTCGCAAGGTGGTGGGAACCCCTCCCGTGGTTTGCGGCATACTCGTAAAAATAGGCGCACATCGCCTCGACCGCCCTTTTCGGGGTCTGGCTCGTAGACGCGGAATCAAGGTAGATGCAGCCGGAGAGGACCGGGAACTCATCGCGGAGGCAAGAAAGGTCATACATTGGTGAGACGTAATTGTCCTTCCAGTATGAAATGCATTCTCCTGGCCGGACGTGCCCGCCCCTGCCTACATGAAATCCGCGAGGCCCATCTGCTGGCTCTTCTCCTGGCCAAACGTGGACTCGATTGCCATGTCGAGGACCTGTACCCGCTGGCGGGTATACTCCGACACCCGGTACTTCCTGCAGATTTCCCTTGACATCTCCAGGTACTTCTTCACCGACCCCTCGTGGACGGTCGGGATGATGTTGCCGCCGCACCGGTTGCACCTGCCCGCAAGCGGCATCCGGCGGTAGC
>CAZPZJ010000359.1:0-2365 GCA_964591055.1 uncultured Leptospiraceae bacterium | reverse complement strand
TCACCATCGGGAGGCGCGGCGGCAGGGAGAATTTCCTTGCGGGCGAGGATGAGATACTGAGGCGCGGATACCTGGTGAGAAGCACCGGCCGCGGAGGCGATGTGACAGTGCATGAGCCCGGCCAGGTGGTCGCGTATTTTGTGCTGCCCGTTTCACCCAAGCGCGGGGCGTCGTTCGCCGGGGCGGTGCTTGGCATCGTAGAAAAGGCGATGAGGCGCCACATTCCGGCGGTAAGAATCGACCATGAGCGTCCCGGCCTCTGGATCGAGGGGCGAAAAATCTGCTCGTGCGGGTTCGACATGACCGGCGGTGTAAGCATGCACGGGATCGCGCTCAACGTGTCGAATACGCTGGAGGGATTTAAGTTGGTCGTGGCGTGCGGGATAAGGGATGTGGAAATGACAACCCTCTCGCGCGAGCTCGGGCGGGCGGTCGATTCGGCGCTGGTCAGGCGCGAGCTTGCCGACGCATTCCGCGACGGCCTTCCGCTTTTAACGGGAAAAGGAGCTCATCGCATGTAAAACCGCCAGGCGCAGAACCACTCGTCCGGGTGTGAGTCGGGAGGGCAGCCGATGCATTCTGTTTTAATTCCCGGATCGATCGTTTCTGCGAACCGCGAGTATTCCACAAGCCCAGCCGACTTGCAGGAGTAGTCGGGCATGCCCTTTCGCTTGCGCGCCGACTGCACGCGGCAGTCGTCCATTCTGAACACGAGCGTATTGTCATCCTCCCGGATGATGCTCTGAACATTGATTCTCGCGTAGAGCCTGAAGCGCAGAGCCCGCTCAAGCCCGTCAAGCCCCGGCCGGTCCCCCAGGCCGAGGAAGCGCTTGATCGACCAGGCCTCGAAGGGTGAAAAATGCGCCCAGCAGGTGTCATTGCAGCGCTTGGCGTCGTTCATGCCGTATTCGCGCTCCACCGCCTGGAACCAGATGCCGTCGGCGGCCAGCCAGCATTTTGCGATCTCCGAGGTGAGCTCAAGAAGCCTGTGTTCGGGCATCCCGGAGAGGGGCGAGGGGATTCCCCCGATGCTTTCAATGCCCGCGAAGGCGCACAGGCGCTCGACGCATGTTGTGATGATGGAGGGTGATGCGCTTTCCAGAAGCGCGTACGCCCTGTCCGTGCCCATCTGGTGCTCTGTTTCGCTGAACCACATGGCGTAGTGCATCATCATCCTGTGCAGCAGGTCTATGGCGAGCGCGGCGAGCTGATTGCTGTCCATCTCCTCGATGGTGCGAATGCCTGAACTGTTTTCCATTGGAATCTCCCGGTTGCAGTGGTCGCGGCATCCGGGTCCGTCGAAACACTGGATCGCGACCCGCATGCCACAGGGCGCATTCTGTGTGATGTCTTTTCACGGCAACAGCCTTTTTTGCAGCCCCGGTAAAAATTTTCTTGTGGTATAAGGTGAGTGTTATTGAATTGCGGGAAGGCATGCGCCATGGCTGTTGCGCGCGATCGCATTGCCGGTGCGGGGACGCGGAAGTAATACACAAGGCGGATTGGATATTCATGGATTTATACTATCTGTTGAAACTGGCGCTGACGGTCCTCTTCGGGCTTGTACTGGGGGCAATCTCCTCCATTCCGGTGGGTGCGGTGCAGCTCGTGGTGATCAAGAAAGCGCTCAACCACCAGATCAAACCCGCCATCGCGGTGGCCTGCGGCTCGATGACGTCGGATTTTATCTACGGCGCACTTACGCTGTTCGGGTTCGGGTCATTTCTGCACAACCGGGATTTCCAGATCTTGACCTACTCCGTGGGAGTGCTGGTGCTGGCTTACATCCTGTACCGGACCATCCGGGAAAGGGCCGTGATGCTTCAGACCGACGAGCTGATCACCTATAAAAAGCGCTACGCATTCATCAAGGGATTCACAATCGCCATCACCAATCCCGGCATGATCATCTGGTGGCTGGTGGGATACAAGCTCTTTCTCGATACAGGGCTTTTCGTCCACGTGCCGCTTGGAGTCAGGATTTTGTTTGTCATCTCCGGGTGCGCGGGACTGGGAGGATATCTTTTCTTTATCGGGCACGTTGTGTACAGGGCCAAGAAGTCGCTGCCGGACAACTTCGTGCACCGGGCGTACCTGTTTTTATCGGTGCTGCTGTTTTGCCTGATCGCGTATTTTATCATCAAAATCGTATGCACAATTTATAATATCGAGACGGTGATATAAACGAACACGGCGGCCGGAAGGTCGCGCGCATCATGGAGGGGATGATGAAGGAAAGAACGGCAAAGAACGTCCACGAAGCGTTCGTGGGAGAAGCCAAAGCGTACCAGCGCCTGCTGGCCTACGCGGACAAAGCGGAGAAGGAGGGGCTGCCGCAGATTGCGCACCTGTTCAGGGCTATCGC
>CAZPZJ010000358.1:0-2375 GCA_964591055.1 uncultured Leptospiraceae bacterium | reverse complement strand
CTCATCGAGCAAAACACTCCCGGGATTATTCTCGACCTCAAGGACCTCAGCTACATGGACAGCGCGGGCATCAGCGTTTTCATAGCATGCAAGAAGGATATAGAGTCCCGGGGCGGGCGCATGGCGCTCCTTCAGCCCAACAAAAACGTGCTGTTTCTTCTTCAGCTTGTCGCACTTGACGATTTTTTCTCAATTATAAACAATGAAGAAGAATTTGTCTGATTTTCTTCAATCGCTCCCCCTGCCGCATCAATATGCAAAGCCTGTGAAGCCAGCCTCTTAATGGTCATGTTTTTGTGATTACTGCTTTATTTTTTTATTGACTATTGTCGACCACAGCATTACAATGCTTCCAACGTATCGTTCTGCTTGAAAATTTTTCCGTGAAAATAAACGCAAAACGGTATGAACACAAACCTTACACCAACAAACCAGTTCAGGCGCATCATCAGCACGAGCACCAACGACGCCGTCAGGCTGATCGATGACGCACGGCTTTACCTTTCAGGACTGCACGACTCCGGGCTGGCTTCAGGAGTCGATTTCATCACATTTCAGCTCGTTATCGACGAAGTGATCTCCAATGCCATTGTCCACGGAAATCAGAACAATCCCGAGAAGAAAATAGCCCTTAAAATAATCCCCCTGCCCAACAACCTCATCATCACAGTGAAGGACGAAGGCCCGGGATTTTCCCCGAACCACCTGCAGGACCCCCGCGGGAACCAGAACCTGTGCAAACCAGGCGGTCGCGGGCTCTTCATCCTGCGCAACCTCGCACAGGTTTCGTGGAACGACCTCGGCAACTGCATCACCGTAAGGCTGTGAACTGCGAGCGCTCCATTCAGTGAAAATCCTGTCATCAGCCGCCCAGAAGCTTCGGAAACGATCAACCTGCTCCAAAAAAACAATTGATACGGGCGGAGGGGTACACTACCCTGCCTTTCAATGCATTTTCCAATCACCCTGCCGGAGATTTGCTGATGGAGCTGAAACAATTCATTCAGGACGTTCTGGGATGCGGCTGCCCTGTCGAGGTATTCAACAGGATTGACATCGAAGATGAAATCGCGCCGGGCAGCGCGCTGCGCGGCTGCAAGCGCATTGTTGTGGGCGAAAGGCTCCTGGTCTACTTCATTGACGCCGGCCGGAACAGAATCGACAGCGATTCCATGGAAGAAATCGCCCGCATGGGAATAGAGGACCGCGATTCGCACGGGTATAATCGCATCCGCGTAGCGCTCGTCACGGAATCACCATCGACGGGACACGAATCGCTGTCGGCGGGCTTCGACCGGTCGATCGCGGGCGATGAAAAAGCCCATCTGCACATCATCAGCGCCGGGGAGTACGCGGCACTGCGCTTCGGAATATGATATCGCAGGCGCATCGTTTCCGGGCGGTTTATTTCCTCCAGGGCCTGGCGACCGATATCCACACCATGGCAAGCAGAAAAAACACCTGGACAGGCCCCCATATGCTGTTCATCAGGCCGTTGTGCAGGTAGTCGGGGCTGCGCAATGAACCTTCGCCCAGGGAGCGGGAAATTTCCACACTGCCGTTGAGCCAGGGCCCCAGGAAGAATGTCCCGAACAGAATCTGCACGACAGTCATCACCCATTTCACCGTGAGCCATTTCGACCTGAAGAAGCCCCACTTTGTCCATATCCCGTATATCAACCCCGTCAGCAGGCATCCAAGCGCCCCTGGAATAATGACACAATCATCGATAATCTTCAGGGCCGCGTCAACAGCATACACTCCCCTGCCGATCATGGAGCCGGAGAGAAAAAACACGAGCAGCAGGCTGAGCGCCCCGCCGACCCACGAGCAGACGAAAAAGAGATGGATTGTTTTCAGCCATCGTGTTCCCGGACTTCCCATTTTTTTCATCAGAATCTCCTTTCATCCACACTTGACGGGAGGCGCCGCTCCGGCGGCCCCACCCGCGATACCCGCATGGCCGCATGGTAATTAATTCTTCCTTCTTCCGATACCGGTCGAATTAACGCAAGTTTATAATGCATTGATGTTGACAGGGGACTCACGCTCGGGTATGGTTCAATTCTTTTACCGCCGGCGGGATGCTGAGAGGAGCGGCCGCATGAGTGAGTGCCGGACGACCATGGGTGCGATATGACAATTTTCCTGGAGATATTTCACAATATCGCGCTTGTTCTCGTGATGAGCGTCGTGTACAGTTTTCTGTATAGAAACTTCGCCGTCCGCTCAATGAAGTACCAGGTGCTTTCCGGCATCCTCTACGGACTCATCGCAGTAATCGGCATGACGCTCCCCTTCCACCTGCTGCCGGGGATCATTTTTGACGGCAGGTCGATTGTTCTGAGCATCGCGGGTTTTTTCGGCGGGCCGGT
>CAZPZJ010000357.1:0-2397 GCA_964591055.1 uncultured Leptospiraceae bacterium | reverse complement strand
ATACAGATCGGCGCGGGCGCGTACGTGTGCGGCGAGGAATCCGCACTCATCGAATCCGCGGAAGGCAAACGCGGCGAGCCGCGCAACCGACCGCCATTCCCCGTCCAGAAGGGGTTTATGGGGCTTCCAACTTCGGTGAACAACGTTGAAACCTATGCCGCCGCAGCCCGCATCATGAAGGAAGGGGCTGCGTGGTTCAAAGCGATAGGCACCGAACAGTCGGCCGGCACCAAGGTGCTTTCGGTTTCAGGTGACTGCGGAAAGCCGGGCGTCTACGAAGTGGAATACGGCACCACCATCCAGCAGCTTCTCGACATGGTTGACGGCAAAGACGCCAAATGCGTCATGGTGGGCGGTCCCTCGGGAACGTTCATCGGCAGGAAGGACTACGGCCGGAAGATATGCTTCAACGACCTCGCCACCGGCGGTTCAATGATGATCTTCAACGCCGGGCGCGATCTCCTCGATGTGGTAAAGAATTTTATGGAGTTCTTTGTCGAGGAATCCTGCGGATGGTGCGTTCCCTGCAGGGCCGGAAACGCCATTCTCCTGAACAAGCTTGAAACCATCATCGAAGGCGCAGGAACCCAGAGCGACATCAGCGACCTTGAATCATGGTGCAGGATCGTCAAGACAATGAGCCGCTGCGGTCTCGGGCAGACATCTCCGAACCCGATCCTGACGACAATCCAGAATTTCAGGGAAATCTACGACGCCAAAGTCCAGAAGGACGGGTTATTTGTCCCCTCGTTCGATCTCGAAAAAGCCGTTCAGGCGTCCTGTAAGGCCGCGGGGAGAACCCCCAAGTTCGAAGAACATCACTAAAAGAACAAGGAGCCAGCAATGAGCGACATCAAAATTACCATTGATGGGAAGGAAATAAAGGCGAAAAGCGGCCAGACCATCGTTGAGGCCGCAAAAGAAAATGGCATTTACATTCCGGTGCTGTGCCACTTCGAGGGTCTCAAGCCGGCGGGAACATGCCGCATCTGTACGGTCAAGATAAACGGGCGTCCGATGGCGGCCTGCACTACGCCGGTGTCGGAGGGAATGGTTATCGAAAACCAGACAGCCGAGCTCGAGGACTTCCGTAAGGCGATCGTCGAGATGCTGTTTGTGGAAGGCAACCACATGTGCCCCACCTGCGAAAAGAGCGGCAACTGTGAACTGCAGGCGCTGGGTTACCGTTACCGGATGATGGTGCCCCGCTTCCCCTACATGTTTCCGGTGTGCAGCGTTGACGCTAAAACACCCAAAATATACCTGGATAAAAACAGGTGCGTGCAGTGCCTGCGCTGCGTCCGCGGCGTTCGCAAGGACGGGAAAGCGGTGTTTGGCCTCGTGAACCGCGGAAATCACACTGCGATCGAAATCGACCACGATCTCGCGGCGAAACTGTCGGACGAGGATGCCGCACAGGCGATGGACATGTGCCCGGTAGGAGCGATTCTCAAAAAGGAGACGGGTTACAAAGACCCTATCGGCAGGAGAAAATTCGATTCCGCCCCTATCGGCAGCGACATCGAAAAACGGGCATAGCACGATGGCCCTGACTGAGACCAGAAACGGAGGAAAACAATGAGTAAACCAGTAGTAGCGACGGCCTCTCTGGCCGGATGTTTCGGATGCCACATGTCTTTGCTCGATATAGATGACAGGATCCTTCAGCTCATCGATCTGGTTGAGTTCCATAAATCGCCGGTGGACGACATCAAGACGTTCTCCAAACAGTGCGATATCGGAATCATCGAGGGCGGGTGCTGCAACAGCGAGAACGTGGAAAACCTCCGGGCCTTCCGCAAAAACTGCAAAATCCTCATCTCGCTCGGAGAATGCGCCATCATGGGCGGCCTCCCGGCGATGAGAAACGACATCCCCGTCGAGGAGTGCCTCAGGGAAGCGTACCTCAACTGCCCCACGGTTGATGACAACATCATTCCCAACGACGATGAAATTCCCATGATTCTCGACAAGGTGTATCCCTGCCATCACATCGTCAAGATTGATTACTTTCTGCCCGGATGCCCGCCCAGGGCGGACCTGATCTGGGAAGCGCTGGTCGCGCTCGTTACGGGCAAGGAGCTCAATCTGCCCTACGAACTCGTCAAGTACGATTAAAAACGGAGGAGATACTATGGGACGCAAAATTACGATAGAGCCGGTCACAAGAGTTGAAGGCCACGGCAAAGTGACCATTCACATGGACGATAAAAACAATGTGTCGGACAGCAGGCTCCACATTGTTGAATTCAGGGGATTTGAGCGTTTCGCACAGGGCCGCCCGTACTGGGAAATGCCCGTGCTGGTGCAGCGCCTCTGCGGCATCTGCCCGGTAAGCCACCACCTCGCGGCCGCCAAGGCGCTTGACGTGATCGTGGGCGCCGACAAGCTCACCCC
>CAZPZJ010000356.1:0-2402 GCA_964591055.1 uncultured Leptospiraceae bacterium | reverse complement strand
AGTATGTCCACGGCTATTCCGAGCGCGAATCCACGCGGCTGTCGGACCAGGCCGGAACGCTCAGACACCTGCTCCATCACGATACGCTCTTTCCGGACGGATCCGTCATCCTCGAAGCAGGATGCGGTATCGGCGCGCAGACCGCCATCATCGCCGGGCAGAACCCCGGCTGCCGATTCGTGAGCATCGACATCTCGGAGCAGTCGCTCGAAAAAGCGAGGGAGAGAATTCGCAGCGCCGAACTTGTAAACGTGGAGATGCTCCGGGCCGATATTTTCTTGCTTCCCTTCCCGGAATCTTCATTTGACCACGTGTTTCTCTGCTTTGTGCTGGAGCACCTTCCTGAACCGGGGCGGGCGCTTGAGGCGCTGAAAAAAGTTTTGAAGCCCGGCGGCACGCTCACCTGCATCGAAGGCGACCACGGTTCCGCCTTCTTTCATCCCGAGAACGCCGACGCCATGAAGGCAATCCGCTGCCTGGTGGACCTTCAGGCGATGGCGGGCGGCAATTCACTGATCGGAAGGCAGCTTTACCCGCTGCTCTGCTCGGCGGGATTCTCCGGCGTCACCGTGTCGCCCCGTTTTGTGTACGCGGACGCGGGCAGGCCCGCCATGGTGGAAGGGTTCACCCGCAACACCTTCGCGGCGATGGTGGAGGGAGTGCGCGACCAGGTGCTGGAGAAAAAACTCATCGACGGGCCGGCATGGGAGCGGGGCATTGCGGCTCTTTACCGGACGGCGGAAGAGGACGGGGTGTTCTGCTACACGTTCTTCAAGGCGAGCGCCGTAAAACCTTAGTCCCTGCGATATCGCCACCCGGTGTACCCAAAATTTACTTTACCCCCCGCCGTTTTTCTCCGTAGTATTAATGAGGCGGCCGCTCTCCATTCGCATGTGCGGCCGTTTCCAGCACATCCCGCGGAGCATTGATTATGCGCGCACACACACTGGTTGTCATGCTGTGCATGTTTACGCTGCTGGCCGGTTCGGCCGTGTCGCCGCAGCCTTCCGTTCCCGAGCAGAAGGGCGCTCAAAAGAACGCAGCCCAAAAGGCGCCATCGGAAACCAAGATCATCGATAAAAACAGTCCCGCCTCAGCGAAGGAACAGAAAAATGCCGGGACTTCTGAAAAAAAGCAGCCCGGAGCTTCCGCCGGCTCAAACAGCAAAGCCTCCGCAACAAACGGCGCAAAGGAGGCGAGAAAGGAAGAGCCCGCGCCAAGGATCGTCGTCCCGCAGCCCGAGCCAGACAAGGCCTTGAAAAAGGACGCCACTCCCGCACTGATCGTCACTCCTCAGCCGCAGCCGGAAAAGGCGCAGAAGAAGGATGCGCCAGCCGCTCCGATAGTCGCCCCGCAGCCCCCGCGCAACCAGGTGAAGAAAAAGGAGGAGCGCCGTGTGGCCCCCGCCCGTCAGCAGAGGCGGCAGGCGGCCAGGCAGCCGAAAGCGCCGCGCAAAGACGCCCGTACCAGGGTCGAAAGAAAGGACGCCGCGGGCGCCCGCATTGACGCCTTTGACAAAGCCGGCATACAGGCCGCCGGGATCGCCGGGAAGACGGCCCCCTCCATGGTGCTTATCTCGGCGCTTCGCAATTCCCCGCACGCCGCCTGGGCCGGTACCGGAAAAAACGACTACCAGTCTCCGCCCTCCAGGATCTCGGCGAGCGGCGTCATCTACGACCGGCTGGGGCATATCCTGACCAGCGCGATCGCCATCGAGCGCGCTCGATCGATTACGGTAACGCTCGCTGATAAAAAGGAAGTGAACTGCTCGCTGCTCGGCGCCGACACCGCGACCGGGCTTGCGGTGCTTAAAATGGAATCCGGAACCGAGAAGCTCACCGCAATCAGGTTCATGGACACCGACCGCCTCCTGCTCGGCGAGCCTGTCGTCGCCCTGGGAAGCCTGACCGATTACCCGGGATATGTGTCGATGGGAGTAGTTGCCGGCATGGGGAGGCACCCCGCGGCGCCCTCCGATTACGAGCACTTTATCAGCACCGACGCGGTCATCAATCCGGGCAACACCGGGGGGCCGCTCGTCAATATGAAAGGAGAGATGGTGGGGCTCAATCTCTCGATCCAGCACCCCAATGGCGTGTTCACCGGCACGGGCATCGCACTCCCTGCGAATACTGTGAAGAAGATCGCCGACGAGATCATCGACCGGGGAAGGGTCTCCCGCGGGTGGATCGGCGCGAACCTTCTGCCCCTGACCAGGGAGATGGCGGCATCCCTGTACTACGACCGCCCGACAGGCGCGCTGGTCTCCTCGCTCGCCAAAAACTCTCCGGCCGCCCGAGCGGACTTCCGTGCGGGGGATATCATCGCGAAGATCGACGGCGCGGATGTCGTCAATCCCGCGCATGTCCGCCGTTCCTTCGCCTGGCGCGCTCCGGGATCAA
>CAZPZJ010000355.1:0-2410 GCA_964591055.1 uncultured Leptospiraceae bacterium | reverse complement strand
ACCATGCCCGCGCCGCGGCTGTTGAGATGCAGGAAGTCCGTGAGCAGCAGAAATCCGTTGTCATGTGAAATGGTGTCGTAGCTCTTTCTCAAAATGAAATGCTTGAACACTCCCGCATACATGACGCTGTCGATCGATGAGTAGGGATGTTTTGCTGTGGATTTGTGCTGCGCAAGGTGGGCTGCCATGGTTTCGTTGAGGGGAAGGTAGGCGGTTTTTTCAGCGCTCGCCACTTCCCTTGCCACTGCCGCGTATTCTATTGAACGGACCATCTCCGGTGAGCCGTTCTTTTCACCGATCGGGGGGATGGAAAGGATTGCGATTTTCGCACTTGTGTCCGAGCGAAGCCGGCGGCAGATTTGTGTGAGATTTTCCCTGTACCATTCCCTGTCGGGCGTGCGGGGCAGCTTCATTGCGCGAACATAGCGTGCGGTGTTCGTTTCGCTGAGGGTTGCGTTGGCGTCATTGGTGCCGATGAGAACAGTTACATAGTCGGGCCTGCAGCGGATCACGTCGTCAATTCTTGCGAGCGCATTGTACGCAAGCTCGCTGTTCACCCCGGCGTTGATCACTGTGAATTTCAACGAACCCAGCCGTTTCTCCAGCATCTCAACGTAGTTGGCGCTCACCGCGCCGTGGGTGATGCTGTCTCCCACGCACACCAGGACTTTTTTGCCTACGGGGGAGCAATCCCCTCCGCACATGCTGGCGGGTTTGTTGTGGGGAAGCCTTGTGGCGCTTATCCAGACGTATAACAGAGCGGAGGTCAGCAAAACCGCTATCGCGGCGAAAGCAAGCAGTATTCGTTTCAGCATGGAAATCCTCCGGCGGTGAGACGATGAACACGGAGAAAATTACAGGGGCATGCAATTGACTTTGTCAATGAATTTACCTCCCGGAGAGCGGATTAGGCGTGAATGAACCATCATATAACGCTATTATGTCGCAAAAGGATTTCGAATTGTGTATTGAGCTGGAAGCTCCCGGTAAGGAAGCCGGACGATGGGGGAGGGGCGTAAGAATTTTTCACGTATTAAACAGTCATACACAATTTTGGCTTGACGGTATAATCCTATCGCACATCCTTTCGGGCGTAATGTCCTGAATGTTTTCCTGACTGCCCGATATCGCGTAACTGACTCTGATTATTGAGAGGGGCATACGTGCGGGCATGTTCGAGTAATGTTCCTGACATACGGATATTGGAAACCAAATAAACATTCTATGGAGGTAGTATGGCGAACGAGAATTTGGAGTCGAAACGCTGGCTGATCGCTATCGCTGCTGTCGTAATCCAGCTCTGTCTCGGAACGGTGTACGCGTGGTCTGTGTTTAAAATTCCCTTAATGAACATGCATGGATGGGATGGTAAAACTGTTCAGATGACATTCATGATCCTTATGGGAATTATAGGGCTTGCCGCGGCGTTCGGTGGAACGCTTGTTGATAAAAAGGGCCCCCGTTTTGTCGCGACAATCGGCGGTATCCTTTTCGGTATCGGCACGCTTGTCGCCGGCTATGCCGACCAGGTGGGCAGCATTGCGCTTCTGTACCTGGGCTTCGGCGTCATTGCGGCGCTCGGCAACGGTTTCGGATATGTCACCCCGATCGCGACCCTGATACGCTGGTTTCCCGACAAGCGCGGCCTTGTGACCGGCCTTGCAGTGATGGGCTTTGGCGCAGGGGCTTTTTTCATGGGGAAGATCGCTCCCGCCATGATTGTGGCCTTCAAGCAGGTTGACGCTGCGGGCGTAGTAATCGCGTCCGGTGTAGCCAAAACCTGGTACATCTGGGGCGTTATTTTCCTCATTCTCGTAACCGGGGCAGCACAGTTCTTCAAGAATCCTCCCCAAGGATGGCTTCCGGCCGGTTTTACCCCGCCCAAGACCGCAGTGTCTGCAGCAGATTCATTCATATTCGGCGAAGCGGTCAAGAGGCCCCAGTGGTGGATGCTCTGGGCCATGCTCTGCCTCAATGTTTCCGCGGGTCTGGGATTGATTTCCCAGCACTCTCCGCTGGCCCAGGATGTGTACAAAAAGACAATGGGGCTTACGGGTACTCTCACTCCCGAACAGATTGCCGTGGTGGCGGCAGCCGGGGGCGCCGTCGTCGCGTACGCGGCCATTTTCAACGGGCTCGGACGGCTCTTCTGGGCCAAGCTGTCCGACAATATCGGGCGCAAGATGGTGTTCATGATTATGTTCGCCACCCAGGCGATCATGTATGTGCTTGTCGCCAAAGGGTATGTGGCCAACTACTATCTCTTTATCGTCGTGTCCTGCTATCTCTTGGCCTGTTACGGCGGGGGATTCGCAACCATGCCTGCTTTTGCGGCCGACTCATTCGGTCCCGCGTACATCGGCAAGGTGTACGGATTCATGCTGACCGCGTGGAGCGCGGCGGGGCTCAT
>CAZPZJ010000354.1:0-2437 GCA_964591055.1 uncultured Leptospiraceae bacterium | reverse complement strand
GCGTTCGGAAAGATCTTTTTTATTCATGCCGCGCCTGAACGGCCTGCCAATCCGCGTATTTTCTCTGTTTCTGCGCCGGCATCCGATGCGAGCGCCGGCGATGGTCAAATACTAAAAACCACGGGCGGAGATTTCAATAAAAAAATACAATATCGGTGTCGACCCGAGCGAGCGCTCTCTCCACGGGCAACGCCCGGCATCTCCCCGAAATAGTTGTTGAAAAACAATTTCAAATGCATGTAATACCGGATATCCGGACGCAAATGCCGCCGCAGGCGGGGATTCGGGAACACGAAAGAATGCATGCCGGTATTCTGACAACTGCCATCATCGGAGATGAAACACCATGAGGCTGGCGATACTGTCCGATATTCACGGCAACGCCGTGGCGCTGGAGGAAGTGCTGGGCGACATCGCGAACAGGAGGATCGACAAAATGATCTGCCTTGGCGATATCGCCACGCTGGGGCCCGAGCCCCTCAGGGTGCTGGACATCCTGCAATCGATTGACTGCGAATTCGTGGCGGGCAATCATGATGAATACATGAATGATCCTTCATTGATGGAAAGCTATATCACAATTCCCATTCTCGGCGATTCGATCAGGTGGTGCATCGATCTTTTGAGCGATTCGCACAGGAAATTCCTTGCAGGCTTCCACAGGCAACTCAGGATCAGGCCGGACGGCGATACGGAAATGCTCTTCTATCATGGCTCTCCGAAATCGAACACCGACGACCTGCTGGCGGGCACCCCTGACGCCGATGTCGACAGGTTCATCGCCGGGCATGAGAGCAAAGTCATGGCGGGAGGGCACACGCATATCCCGATGTTGAGATTTCATCACGGGAACACGATTGTCAATGCCGGGAGCGTCGGGTTCCCCTTCAGGGAATACGCCATGGGAAAAGTGCCTACGATTCTGGCCTGCGCGCAGTATGTGATTCTTGAAGCCAATCATGGCGCCTGTTCCGTCGATTTCATCAGCATCGATCTTGACAAAAGGAAACTTGCGCGGGCCGCCGAACACACAGACAATCCGCTGCGGAATGCGTTAATCGCCCTGTACAGTTGAAACCCGACCCATACCATCGCCCCGCTTCCCGAAACAGGCGGATTGAAAGTTATTCACTTAGGAAGAAACGGGACTCCCACCGGCAACGTGCGATGATGCGCGACTCGACCGGGTTTTTCCTAGAAAGACCGTCGGGATAGCCCGGGCCGTCATAGCGCTTATGATGGTGCGGCGGGATGTCGGCAATATCGCTGAACCGTTTTGAGCGCAGGAGTATGGTGCAGCCGATGCGGGAGTGCGCCTGTGCTGCAAACCCTGCTGTGCATACGGACAAACAGCGCAAACCTGCCGCGAAGGAGCATGCGTTATTTTCTTGACGGGTTATTATTTATATAGTCGGATTTCTGCAAGATGTAAATATTGCTTCATGGAGCACAATCATGGGAAACAGCGATGGCGCGCCAGCGGAAATTTCGCTTACCGGGAAGGTTGGGAAAAAAGGCGCATGGACACTTGCACGCGAGAATGACACCCTGCTGCTGAAAAGCACGGATTCAGGCGAAAAGCATGTTTTTACAAAAGATGATTATCACACAAAAATATTATTGCGGGAGAAAGGTGCGGGCGGCCCGCTAGTGGTGATCACCACACCGAAGCGCTGCGGCTTCTTGCTGAATAAGAATGACGTGCAGACAGTGCGTGAATGGCTTGGCCCGCTGACGGGGGAGCATTTAATGCTTGTGATCGAAAAAGCGGGCAAATGGACGCTGCCGGTCGTGATGCTTCTTTTAGTCTTTGCCGCGCTTGAATACGGCACCCTTTATTGCTTCATCAATGCTTCTCTCGGCTTATCACTGTTATTGATATTCATTTTATCAAAGTTCTTCCATCACCCCGTTGTATTGCTGCTGTACAATGCCTGGGGCGCGGGAGTAATCGGCTCAATTGTTTTTGACATCTTTCATGGCGGTTTCACAGTGCTGAGCATACCGCTCATTGTGTTTCTGCTTATCTGCTTGGTTGTTGGAATCAGGGAGTACCGAAAATTCCGCGCCGTTTCCGGCGGCTGACATCAGCTTGTTGATCATATCAGCCTTCTTGAATGCATGAGGTCCGCGTGGCCCACGAATGCGAAGTGCGCGGCGGTCCGGTGCTCGATCCGGGGGATGGAGCTGCATATTTCCTGAAAGCCGGCGATGAACGCCTTCACCACCCCGGGGCAGAAATGGTCGCCGGAGTGGTTTTGTATCTCTCCCCCCGCCATATCGAACGATATCCCCTTGCGGTAAGGCCTGTCGGACGAGAGCGCGTCAAACGCGTCGGCGACGGCGATGATGCGCGACTCAACGGGAATATCAATCCCCGAAAGGCCGTCGGGATAGCCCAGGCCGTCGTAGCGCTCATGATGGTGCAGCACAATTG
>CAZPZJ010000353.1:0-2445 GCA_964591055.1 uncultured Leptospiraceae bacterium | reverse complement strand
TCATCATCTTCGCGATCGTGAAAAAGCTCGTCAAGATACTGGCCGTGCTCTGCCTGGTTCTGTGCGTGTACATGGGCTACCTGGTCTACAAGGGCAAGACCATCACCATCTCGCGCAAGCACATCGAGGAATACCGCGACGAGCGCGTTAAAGAGCTGAAAAAAGTGGGCCCCGGCGACGTGCTTCGCGTCATGAAAAAGGCCGAAAGCGCGCGCGACTCGCTGACCAGGTAGCGATTCCCCGCTTCGGCACTGCTCTTTCATTGATTTCATATCATAATTCTGCAGGCATACATCCCACCTCAGCCGCCGCGGGGAACGCGGCATATTGCCCCCCGTCCCCCGGAGGGGGCGCGATTCAGGGAGGCGCTCTCCGTGCGACGGTGCTGGGGGCGGCCAATAACACCGTCATCGCGAGGAGCGCAGCGACGTGGCGATCTTTCCTGGCTGATTGCAGGATTTCACGGCCTCTGACGGCCCCCCCTCTCGGTCTCCCCCCGAAGAGGGGGGATGGCTGATGGCAAAAGCAGTTGCATGACGCAGGCGCGAACACGATTTCGCGCCTGCGTGTGTAGGAGCCTGAGGCGCTGTTATCACAAAGGCATTGCACGCGGCCTGCGGAGTGTCATCCTGACCGTCCTCGGCCGCATCCCCTTTCGCTCGACCTCGTGTCTCGCTCACCTTTGTTCTGGTGCGGAATCTTTTGTGTTCATAATCTCAATTGCCGGTTGTGCACACAACAGCGTCATCGCAAACCCGCAGGGACTTCCTTCGGTCGCGATGACGGTTTATGCTGAGTTTCGCAACAAGTCTATTACGTGGGCGCCCGCGACGCCACCGCCCGGCTTCTCACCGGAGTCCTGTTCCCGCCGCGCGGCCGGACAATCCTCACACACCGCCGTGTTTCCCTTACGCTTTCTCCCGTAGTTCTCTTTTCCGTCTCGGAACCCGCCTTCAGCATCCCGTCCCGGATGAACATGTTGAACCCGGTGGTGCGTTTTCGCCCGCCCTGCTTCGCCACGGTGTTCCAGTACTCTTTCTGAGAGGCATTTAACGAGTGCCAGCGCTTCACCAGCGCCGCCATGCGGCTACGGCAGGCGCGTTGTGCGCCGGTTTTCGGATCGTCGGGCCGTGTATAGGCCCGGGACCGCTGTTTCCCCTCCACGATGTAGTACACACGGCCGTAGACGCGGCCCTGGAGTCCCCCGGTTATGGCCTTCAGTATTCGGAGTTCCTTTTCCATTATCCCCCGTTTTATACTCTCCTCAAGCCGGCAACATATCAGCGTCATACCAGCGACGCACCGGCTGGAGCGAGGTTGATCAAAAAAAGGCCCTCCCTTTGTGGAGAGGGCCTGAGCCTTTGCTTAAAAACCGGTTCCTTTTCTAAAACGTCACGCCGTGCCTTCTATGCCGCCGGGCTCTGCGCGGACACCGAAGCGGAAAGCTCCTTCGCGTCGGCATAGGCCGCGTCGGTCAGTATCGCGTAGATGAAATAGTCCTTTCCCGCATCAAGCCCGGTGAGGGTAAAGGGCGAGGCCGCGTTCGCTCCCGCGTCGTGGCGAACGATCTTTCCCCCGGCAAGGTTCTCTTCCACTATTTGCTGCGTAAAGAACGTCACGTGCATCGCGCCAGGCGCGGGGGTAAAGGCCACGGTTATCTCGCCGGGAGCGGCCCCCGGCTCCGCGGTAAGCTTCTTCAGCGGCTCAATCTCCGTTTCGGGGCAGAGCTCAAGCGGCTTCCCCTCCCTCTGAAGATTGAGATTGTCCCCCACGAAGGTTGAATAGCCGTTCATCCGTTTCTTGTTACGCTCCTTCGCGGCCTTTTTCCATGCTTCCTGGATGACGCCCTTGAGCTGTTTCCAGTCCTTCCCGATCTGCCTCATGGCGTTGCGCTGGTCCTCCTGGTCGGGGGTATTCGAGGTGTTTTCCCCTTTCATCCTCAGGAAGTGAGCGCCGTCATATTCAGTGAGGACCAGGTCCCCTACCGAGTTACGTATGCTTCTGAAAATAGGATTGAATTTTACTTTAGCCATTGTGTTAAACTCCATTATTGTAATTGTTTTCCGTCGCTTTCCGGACGGCCCTACTACCGCGGCCATTTTCACGGCCTCCCAACGTCACCCGTGCGTATCCCCAATAAGCTGAATTCTACATTTCCGACCTCCCTATCTGGCGTTTGACCGGGACACGCATTGAGTCATGGACTATCTATATCCTGCCATGCGCTTACCGCGTCTGGTAGTAAGTGCGGACTGGGAGGGGTGACTGACAAAATATTTGGGAGGAAATTTAATTTTTTTTGGCAGAGGGGTTGAGGGGGGATGGCGTTTTTGCGAGATCAGGTATCAGAACGGCTTACGCCTGTTTTTTTACATCATTATGGTATGATATTTGAACTGAGCCCTTTTGTCAATACACGATTTTAAAAATATTTGGTGGATTCCC
>CAZPZJ010000352.1:0-2460 GCA_964591055.1 uncultured Leptospiraceae bacterium | reverse complement strand
AGCACCTCGGCGCGGAGCTCCTTTTTCAGGATCTTGCCGACGTTTGACACCGGCAGCTCCCTGCGGATTTCAATCTCAGACGGCCACTTGTACTTGGCCAGCTTCTCAATGCAGTACTTCATCAACTCGTCCGGTGTCGCGTTCTGGCCCTCCTTCAGGGTGACGAACGCCTTGACGTTCTCACCCCGTTTCGCGTCCGGGATGCCGATGACCGCGACTTTGTCGACCGCGGGGTGCTGATAGAACACCTCCTCGACGTCGCGCGGATACACGTTATAGCCGCTGGAAATGATCAGGTCCTTTTTCCGGTCAACGATGTAGAAATATCCTTCCTCGTCCATGTACGCGATATCGCCCGAGTATAGCCAGCCGTCTTTGATGGACTTCGCGGTCTCGTCCGGGCGGTTGAGGTAGCCCTTGGTGATCTGCGGGCCGCGGAATATCATCTCACCCGGCTCGCCCGCGGGCATCTCCTTTGTGCCGGTTTCGATATCCACAATCTTCACGTCGGTATCGGGATACGGCAACCCGATGCTTCCCGGTTTCTTCCTGCCCTTTATCGGGTTCAGGTGCGTCTGGGGCGAGGTTTCCGTCATGCCGAAACCCTCGTTGATGTCGACCCCTGTCAGGTCCTTGAACTGCTGCAGCACCTCGACCGGGAGCGAAGCGCCTCCCGATGTGATGACCTTGAAACAGGTCATGTCCGTTTTGGCGAGATCCGGATGCTGGAGCATTCCGATGTACATCGTGGGCACGAGCGGCGACATCGTGGGACGGTACTTCCTCACCGCTTCGAGCAGCTCGGCGGGCTGGGGTTTCGGCACCAGCACCGCCGACGCCCCCATCGACAGGGGAAGGTTCATGGCCGCGGACATGCCCAGCACGTGGAAGATCGGCGGCGCGGAGAGCGCGACTTCCCTGCCCTTTTCCGGCTTGAGCCATGTCCAGTACATCTGCACCATGTAGCAGAGGTTTTTGTGCGAGAGCATGGCGCCCTTGGACACGCCGGTGGTTCCTCCCGTGTACTGGTATGCGGCCACATCGTCGGTTGTCAGCTCGACCGTCGGAGGCGTCGCTTCGAAGCGCTTCATGCAGTCCTTCCACCTGTATACTTCCGGCGCTTCCTTGACATCGGCGGCGAGCCCTTTCTTCTTCGCCACGAGCGGAAAGAGCGCGCTTTTGGGGAACGGCAGGTAATCGCCGATTGACGCGACCACGATCTGCCTTATCTTTGTCCTGGGGCGCAGGTCGATCATCCGGTTGGCCAGGAGGTCCATTGCGATGAGCACCGTGGAGCCGGAGTCGTTGAACTGGTGTTCGAGCTCCCTATCGGTGTACAGGGGATTGTTCATCACCACGATCGCCCCGAGCCTCAGCACTGCGTAATACGCAACGACGGTGGGGATCATGTTGGGCAGCAGTATGGCGACCGCGTCGCCCTTTTTAATCCCGAACGAGGCCAGGCATGTCGCGAACCGTCCGGTCATCTCCCAGAGCTGGCGGTACGTCACACGGTAGCCCTGGAATATGAGCGCGGTGTTGTCCGGGTACTCCTTGACGGCGTTGAATAGCAGCTGCGGCAGGGTTATATCATTGTAGTTGATGTGAGCCGGCACTCCCTCGTCGTAATGGGCGAGCCAGGGTTTGTCTTCATAACGGATGTTATTGGCCATAGTTCCCTCTCTGACTTTTCATAATCTGAAAAAATGCACGATGATGATGAATAATTCTATGAATTGATACGCAAATAGGATAAAACACTATTCAGGATATATCAATAGGTAATACTTGCATTCCCGTGTAGTGTTTCGTCTATTAATACCATAGGGGATACCACTACCCGGCCGGGTTGCCCGGACGCTTCCCCTCGAAGATTCAGGAGTTGGGGATCGTCCCTGGGCGATTTATCCCCGGTGCGGCCGAATGGACGGTTTTTTGCTGAAAACCCATGGGCTGCGGTATATTATATCTGTAGTAAAAGGCCATGATAATGCTGGAACGATACCTGAAAAACCGGCGCAAAATACAATCCGTTCATGCGGAATCGGCGCATGCCGTGGAAAAATTCCGCGGAAAGGCGGTCAGCGTACAGCGCGTGTGCGACATGATACAGCCCGGGCAGCGCATCTACATCAGCAGCGGCCCCGCGATACCCGCAAGGACCATCAGCGCAATACTCGAATCCGACAATCACAACATTCAGGACCTCGAAATCATCCAGCTCATCACGCTGGGAAAGTACCTCTCGCAGGACGAAACCCGTTCCCGGAAATACCGCCTCAAGACCTTCAATGTCGGGGAGAGCATCAGCAAGGAGCTCTCGATGGGCAGGGTGGATTTCATTCCGGCGAACCTCATTGAGATACCGGGAATCCTCTCCTCCGGGGCCGTGGGCGTCGATATCGCCATCGTGCAGACATCCCCCCCCGACGAGCGCGGCTTCATGAGCCTGGGCGTGGC
>CAZPZJ010000351.1:0-2463 GCA_964591055.1 uncultured Leptospiraceae bacterium | reverse complement strand
TGGAAGCCGTAGCCGAAGTAGCTCCCGCAGAAATACGTGTTGTTGACGCCGTTCAACCCGGGCAGTTTGCCCTGCGTGTTCATGGACTGAAAAGTGAACGTGGGGTGATGGTAGTCCATCTCCGCGATGATCCGGTCTTTGGGGATTTTCCGCACGCTGTTGAGCGTAACGTAGTACTGGCTCGCCGTGCGAAGCCCCTGCAGCCTGTTCATGTGATACGTCAGCGACAGGGGCGATCCGTCACCTCCATGCTCCCTGAGAAAATTCCAGGACGCCCTCGCCCTCACGTTCTCCGACATGAAGGAATCGTCGGTGTGGAGCACCGTGCGGTTTTTCTGGTACCGCCACGCGCCCAGCAGCCGCTTCTCGTCGGGCGTCGGATCGGCAAGAAGCGCAAGCGCCTCATCGGCGTGCGCGGCGATGACCACCCTGTCAAACGACTCTTCCTTCCTTCCGGCAATCCTTATCCTGATTGACCCTTTTTTCCGGCTTATCGATTTCACCGGACGGCCCGTAATCACGTCCCGGTCAAGCGTTTTCCTTATCACCCTGACGTAGGTATGGCTGCCGCCCGCCACCGTTTTCCAGACGGGCTGGCCGCTGACGCTCAGCAGCCCGTGATTGCTGAAAAAGCGGAAAAACGAATCGGCGGGAAAATCCATCATCTCGCTGTCCGGCGTGGACCAGATCGCCGCGCCCATGGGCAGGATGTGGTGCCTGATGAACATTTCCGAAAATTTTCTGTCTTTCAGGTATTCGCCAAGCGTTGCATGGGCCGCGCTCCCCTTCTCCAGGTCCTTTTTGGCGGACCTGTAAAACCTGAAAAGATCGAGCACCATCCTCTGGAACGAGGGCTTCGCGAAATTCGCCCTCTGGGCGTACAGGCCGTTCACGCCGCGGCTTGAATACTGGATGCCGGTTTGCAGGCAGCTGTAGCCGAAGGACATGTCGCTGTCCCGCAAGGCCACCCCCAGGCGGTCGAGGAGCCTGGTAAAAAGCGGATAGTTGCGGTGGTTCATGACGATGAATCCCGTGTCAACGCACGTTCCGCTGTCAGGCCCCCTGTTGATGACGATCGTGTGCGTGTGGCCTCCCGGATAATCGTTCTTTTCAAACACCGTCACATTGTAATCCCTGTTGAGCAGGTACGCGGCGGTGAGCCCCGCCACGCCCGAACCGACGACCGCGATCGAAAGCTTTTTCCTCGCCATACGCCCTCCTATGACCACAACCGCATGAGATAATGCACGTACACGCCCGCACAGGCGCCCTGCGCGGTTCCCCACGCGATGTCCACGAAGGACATCAGCAGGGGATATCCCCTGACGAACGACAGGTTGGTGAGATCGTATGCGGCGTACATCGCAAAACCCGCGCCCGCACCCACGATCACCGGGATGGGCGCCGTGCTCCCCGCCGCAAGCGCCAGCACGATCGCGCAGACCAGTCCGACTGCAATGACAACCTGAGCGGCAATCCCCGCATAGAGATTGAATACGATCTTCCCGTCCCTGATGGTGGCAAGATGGCTGAAGTGTTTAAAATACAAGCGGCGCGCAACCACCGCAAGCCAGAGCATATCCAGCAGGATGAAGATGACAACCGACACGGCGGCAGTCCTGAAAAATGCGGAAGTAGAAAAGAGTTCCATGATATAACCTCCTACACGCCCCTTCACCGCGGCCACAGCGGACATGTTGTGCAATTGATAGAACAACGCAACAGCATCCCCCCGGGAGAACCCGTCACAGCAGGCGCGCCATGGCCTCATTTTTTCCCTGTAAGGCCCCGCGCGCCATGACATCGCTTGCCTCTTCCCTCATTTTTTAGTATCATAATGGCAATTTGAATGCAACAGGAAAATGCAATGATGGTTAAAATAAGACATGCTGGCGCGGCGGTGCTGGCCGTAACTTTAGCAATCTCACACCCTCTCATATCCGCCGTCATTGACGGGATACCCTTCAATGACCGGTACGAGGTAAATGGCGCACAACTCAATCTCCGGGGCCTTGCCGTGCTCAATTACATGCTCGTCATCAGGGCGTATGCCGGCGCGCTCTATCTTCCGCCTGACGCCGCGTCCTCGCAGGCCCTGGCCGACAGGCCCAGGATTCTCGAATTGCACTACTTTCACGCCATCAGCGCCGAGGACTTCAGGGAATCCACGGCCGAAATGATCCGGCGCAACACCACGGTACGCGAGTTCAACGAAATGAGCCGGCAGGTGAGCGCCATGAACGCCCTGTACAGAAGCGTGCGCCCCGGAGACAGGTACCGGGCCGAATACGATCCGGCTAGGGGAACAACGCTCTATCTCGGGGGCAGGGCGCTCGGGACAGTGGAGGGGGCTGCGTTCTCCAGGGCCTTCTTTTCCATCTGGATTGGCGGCAACCCCATTGACCGGGCGTTCAGGGACCGCCTCCTGGGGAAACGCTGATGAATGCGCGGCTCACAGCCTTT
>CAZPZJ010000350.1:0-2478 GCA_964591055.1 uncultured Leptospiraceae bacterium | reverse complement strand
CTACGCGTTTTTTTTCATTGTCCATCACGCTCATTCATACCACACCGGAGCGCGGGGGCGCAACCGGAAAAATAAAAAATTGTTGACTTTGAGGCCCGGCCTGCACCATCATCCACAAAATTCACAAGGCCCCCTGAGAACGATTCAAAAATGAAACATTTTGCCCTTTTTCTCCTCATCAGCTGCGCCGCAGCGCTTACTGCGTGCGCGTCGCGCGGTTTCGTGGACGGACACGCCGGCGACGTTCGCGGCCTCTACCAATCAATCGCCTCGGACGAACAGGGCGGCGGCGTCATTGAAGAAACGGTGTACTTCGTTCCGCTGCAGCGCTACAAGTGGTAACATATCATCTCACGCCGAAAAGCACGGTTCCAAGCCGCACCATGGTGCTCCCCTCTTCAATTGCAATGCGATAGGAATCCGACATTCCCATCGACAGCGTGCGCATGGAAACGCCCGGAAGGTTGAGCGCGGCGACGCCGTCGAATATCTCACGCGTTTTCCTGAAAAAAAGCCGCAGCGCATCCTCATCTCCGCCCGCGGGCCCCATGGTCATCAGTCCCTCGAGCCTGATGTTGTTGAGGGCCGATATCCTCTCCGCGATGCGGGCGATTTCCCCGCTGTCCGGCATCGCCCCCTTCTTTGACAATTCCGAACCGATGTTCACCTCGATGAGCACCGGGAGCACGGACGCGCCCCTTCTGCCGGCCCGCTCATCTATCGCCTCGGCCTTCTCCACGGTATCGACGGTCTGCACCATGTCGAAAAGATCCAGGCACTTGTTGATCTTGTTGGTCTGAAGGTGGCCAATCATGTGCCAGCGCACCCGCCGGGCTTCGTCTCCCAGCCCGGCCCTGAGTTTCTCGGCCTCCTGCACGTAGTTGTGCCCGATGTCCCGGCCGCCCGCTTCGATAAACGCCCGCACCTCGTCAGCCGTCCTGGTTTTTACCGCCCCGACGATGCTGACATGCGAAGGTATTTCCGCACGAAGCGCCCTGTACCGGCTGAACACATCGCTCATCGCACACCTCTCTCCCCCGGGGCCGGAGACGCGTTTCGGTACGTCATTGCTTTATTGCCCTGTCGCCTCCCCGGCGTTTTCGCGAGCACGCGGTGCTTCAGATTCTCGGAGCTGATCTCGTATACCACGCGGCACACGCGGTCTTTGCCGTAACTGCGCTCCACCACCCGGCCGAATTCAATAATCCCGCCGAACTCCCTGATGGTTTCGGCGCGCACCCCGTCGCAATCCGGCGGAGATTCGAGACGCTCAAGCCTGGCCGACGTGAATCGATCGACAATGATTTTTTTGGCCATCTCCACGGCCGCATTCTCGCAGCGAAACCTTCCCGCGCCGGCAATTTTCGCGTCAGGGCCCCTCACTGCCCCGACCGCCGTTACCCTGAGGGTGTGGGAATCAATCCAGTCCCGCTCCCAGCGATCAGTCCCGTAGCGCACCGGCCCGCAGGAAGCAACGGCGATCGCGACCGCGGCGGCGATGCACGCCTCCGCGCCCGGAGTGCGCATGAAGAACGGCAATCCCGGCCGGCCCATCTTCTACCGCCATGAAAGCTTTTTCAACAGCGCAGCGATGCGCTCAAGGAAGCCCGGCTTTTCGCCGCGAACGAACTCATAGATCACATCTGCGGCCTGCGGCGATCGAAGGTAGCCGAACGCGCTGTGGTAATCCTTCTTTCCCTTGTACGCGTAGTCGTTTTTAATGACGGTGTCCTCGGGGCCCACACCCCGCGAGTTCGGACTGAAATCGTCCGCAAGGCTGTAGTTGAACGCGACGCGGTCGTTCAGGTCGGAGATGTTGTACCATTTGCGCGCTATGTTTTCCGGCGCAGGTGCCCTGGTTTTACTGTCGAAGGTCATGCCGCGCTCCTCGAAAATTTTCTTCCTGATTGCGGGAAGCCCCAGCGGGGAGCCGATGGTGATGAGCGTGTCGATGTTGATCATGGGAATTTCATGCGACAGCACGTCGTAGGTGATGATGGTTCCCATCGAATGCGCGATGATCATGATGTCCTTCCGCCGGTGCCTGCGGATCATCCTGGCGAGCTCCCGCCGCAGCATCTCCTTCGCGGGTATGGTGCGGTAGCGTTCCGCGGCGCAGTGACGGTGGTAGTACACGTCGAGGTCGCTGAACAGGTTGCGGATGATGTAGTCCGCCACGGCCTCAAGACGGATGAACCCGTCCTCGCGGAAGAAGAGGTTGTCGAGCCCGTCCTCGATCCTGTCCATGATCTTCTTCTTTATTTTGGACATGTCAGGCCGCCAGCGCTTTTTGTCGGGAGACGGCGTGTAAGGCCATTTCAGGTAGCGCGGATCGTTCTCGTCCTCGACCGCGGGGTCCTGCGGGGAATCGTAGAAGTACTTGGCCCAGTACGCCAGCTCAAAGCGGAAAAAATCCACCGGCCGGCCGCTGAGCTCAAGCCCCTCCCTGATCGAATCGATCCACCACTGTTTCAGCAG
>CAZPZJ010000349.1:0-2481 GCA_964591055.1 uncultured Leptospiraceae bacterium | reverse complement strand
TGCTCGATCCGTCCCGGGAAGAGGAGATGCCCATCATGCTCTGGGCCATCATCAAGATATCCAATCCGTCGAGCGTCGCCCCTCTCATCGGCGGGCTGGCAAGCGAATCAGCGTGGGTGCGCTACCGGGCCGCCTCCGCCCTTGGACACTTCGGCAGCCGCCAGGCGGTTCAGCCCCTCCTGAAGCTCCTTGCCGATATCGATCCCAGGGTGCGGAAAACGGCGGTGCAGTCGCTCGGCATGATCGCCGCCCCCGAGGCTGAAGAGCCCATTAAAACCGCCATGATAAACCTGGCCAGGGACGAATGGATGATCTTCCGGGAGGCGCTGCGTAAAATCAGAAAACAGCAGCAGGCCTCAATCATTCAGTGAATCCGCGCGTCCGAAACACCCGCGACATCCTCCCGGAAATCCGCTCGATCCATCTCGCCATCAAAAGCGACATTGAAGTGCGGCTTGCGTCATTCCGGGACCTGTGGCTCCGCGGAAGCGGCGAAGAGCTGTTATGCGAGCTGGTGTTCTGCCTGCTCACCCCGCAGTCCAGGGCCCGCCAGTGCGAAAAGGCGCTCCGGCTCCTGGTGAAGCGCGATCTCGTGTTCAACGGCAGTTTCGACGATCTCAGCGCGACGCTGAACATCGTGCGCTTCCGGAACACCAAGGCCGCGAACATCATCCGGCTCCGTCAGCAGATGGTCCTCAACGGAGACATCATCCTTCGCCGTGAGCTCGAAGCGCGGAACAGCGCCATGCAGATGCGCGAATGGCTGGCGGGGAGCGTCCGCGGCATGGGATTCAAGGAGGCCAGCCACTACCTGCGCAACATCGGCCTCGGCGATGAGCTGGCGATCCTTGACCGCCACATTCTGAAAAACCTGGCGCTGATGGGCGTGATTCCGGACATCCCATCCGCCCTCACCCCGAAACGCTATCTTGAAACAGAAAGCCTTATGCGCGCCTTCGCCCGAAGGACGCGCATTCCCATGGCGCACCTGGATTTTGTGCTGTGGTACCGGGAAACCGGCGACATCTTCAAGTGAGGCGGCTCACCCGTCGCCGGTGAGCAGTTCAATCGCGTACCGGTGCGCCGGGTACTGCGCGAGGAGGTTTGCACGACGGGCCATTTCGAAATCCCGGAAATCGAAGCCGGGAACCACGATGCAGCTCACCAGCGAATAGCGGCCGCCCGAAACCGGCAGGGCGCCAAACCACGCCCCCGCGGGCACCACCGTCTGGAAGCTCTGGCCCCACCCGGGATCGCCGCCCAGCAGCCGCTCCTCGAGTTCCCCGCCGGGGTGGATGATGATGATCCGCAGCGCGTCACCGGCATGGAAGTTCCATATCTCATCCGATCCGATGCGGTGGAGTCTCGAACGATCACCCTGTCCAAGCAGGTAATAGATGGACGTGAAAAGCGAGCGCTCTCCCTCGCACCCGACAGGAAGCGCTGCAAGGGGCATGTGAACGGCCGAACGGTGGATTTCGCGGTACCATCCCCCCTCAGGATGCGCTGCAAGGTCGAGGGTATCAATCCAGAATTGAACATCGCGCTCCATCATCGCCACCTCCTTTCCCCGGCAGCCGTATTTTCACCGGATTGCATCCCGTTTTTGCCGATACTTTCAGAAGAGCGCGCCGGGAACTGCGCCCGCTCTCCAATACCGAACATGGCGGAAACCCATCATGTCAAGTCGAAAGATGAACTACCTTCAGGAAATAATCGCGACCCTCACCGAAAACGGGGTCGATTTCATCATCTGCGGCGGCGTGGCGCTGGTGCTTCACGGCATTGAGCGCATGACCATGGATCTTGACCTTTCGGTCAACCTCGACGAGAAGAACCTGAAAAAATTCCTGCGGGCTATGAAGGCGCTCAACCTGGTGCCGAGGGCCCCGGTCCCCGCCGATTCCATCCTGGACGAGGAAAAGCGCCGCATGATGAAGGAGGAGAAAAACGCGCTGGTGTTCACCTTCATCGACACCGCCAACCCCTACCGCCAGGTCGACGTGTTTATCACCGACGATATCTCCTACGATTCGCTCAAGGACCACACCGATGAAATGCGCGTCAGCAATTCCAGCGTCAGGGTGGTCTCGAAAAAAAAGCTTCTCGAAATGAAAAAACGGATTGAAAATCCACGCGACAAGGATATATTTGATATCCGCCTTCTTGAAAAGATCATAGAAAAAGCAAGGGACGAGTGATGAGCTCACGCGAAAAGACTCCTGAATCCACAATTCCGTTCCGCCAGTGCCTTGCCGGCGCCGACTGCTCGGATTTTGACGGGCACACCGAATTTACGAAGCTTTCCCCCGAGCAGAGGCTCCTGTGGCTTTCCGAAATCGCCGTCTTTGCCGCCGAAGCGCGCCGTTTCAGGGAAACGCTCTCGCTTGAAAGCGTTCCTCTTGCTCCATAGTTTTTTTCCGCCCGAATCATCTATTTTTCTTTACACGGAAAAGCCGTTCAACTACGATGCTCACGTTT
>CAZPZJ010000348.1:0-2488 GCA_964591055.1 uncultured Leptospiraceae bacterium | reverse complement strand
GCCCTTCCTTGCCCCGGAAACACCTGTAGCAGAAGACATCGCCCTCCGGCTCTCCTGCCGTCGCCTCCCGGAAGAGATTGGTTTTGACAACGCGGTAGTTCCTGTCGATGACGATCAGGCTGTCCTGGATTGCCCTGAAGATGCTGCCGAGCAGCTCCTCCGAGTCCTTGATCCTCTTCTCGCTGATTTTCCTTCCGGTAATGTCTGAAAAAATAGTGCCGAAACGCGCACCCTGCATCGGGAACACCGAAATCTCATAATACCTGCCGAGGGGCTCGGCGTACTTCTCGAACTTCATCGAAATTCCGCTTTCAACCACACCGGCGTAAATATCAATGAAATCAGTCTGGTCGATGCCGGGTATCGCCTCGCTGACCGGCCTGCCGATGATGTCATCCTTCCGGAGTCCCGTGTGGCGCTCGAACGACTCGTTGACCTCGAGAAACACGTAGTCGACCGCCTTGCCGTTTTCGTCATACACAACCTCGTGGATCGCGAGCGCGTCCATTGAATAGTTGAGTATGTTCAGGTAGTTCTTCTTCATCTCATCGGCCGAGCGCCAGGCGTTCCGGAGATCGGTGATGTCAAGGGAGGTGTTGAGAACTGAAATAATGGACCCGTTCCCGTCATATTCGGGAGTCCAGCGCCAGTCGAGCACCACCTCCCCTCTCTCCAGGTCAAGAGTCACCACCTCATGGCCCTTTTCGCCGTCCGCGAATGCTTCACGCATCTTGTCCTCCCAGTAGCGGACAATGCTCACTTCCTCCGGATCGGCCAGCTCGCCGATCCTTTTCCCGATTGCCTCCTCCCTTTCCATGCTCAGCAGTTCAAGAAACGCGTTGTTCGCGTATATAATCCGCATATACGTGTCAATGCGAACGATCAGGCTGGGCGTGTTTTCGGCAAGCGTCCGGTACTTACCCTCGCTCTCCCTGAGCGATTCCTCCGCCCTTTTTCTCTCGTCAATGTGGTAGGTGCTGAACAGCACCGCGTAAATTGCCCCGCCGTCCCTTCGTATTGGAACGTAGTGGAATTCAAACCATTTTGCCGCGCCCGGGCCCGGACCTGTTTTCACCTGTTGCTCAAATATTGACGCTTCCCCTTCAAGCGCAAGGTTGAAGAACGCCAGAAAGTCTTTCATCTGTTCTGCTGGTATGAAATCGGTCACGCGGTCGCCGGCCCCGGCGTTCACCCCGCAGAGCAAACGCCATCTTTCCCTTGCGATTCCATTGAGCGCGATAATCCGGTAGTCGGACGAAATCAGGGAAAAGGAATGGCAGGTGTTCTCGATAATAACTTTGAGGTGCTCTTCTGATTTTTTCAGCTCCTCTTCCGCGGCACATCTCCGCGCCTCGTCGCGCAGATGCGTGAGGCCATACGCGATATTCTGCGCAAGCTGGCCCAGAAGCGATTGGTCGTCCCCGCTGAACGCGTTAGGATCGCGGGAGTAGATTGTCAGAACGCCCGAGAGCGCCCGTCCGCCCTCAAAAGGAAATGAAACCCCCGAGCGAAAACCAGCCTCGTACGCCCTGGAGCTCCAGCAGCCCTCAAGAGCGTCCGGCCCGATGCGCGAAACCGCCACCGGCTTCCGGGAAAGCAACGCGGCCGCCGCCGGATCGATATCCGATGACGCACAGCCGGAAAGCATTACAGGCACGCCGAAAATCGACCCGTCACCACAGTGCATGACAGGCGTCAGCTCGCCGTTCCCCGAATCGAACCCGATCCACACAAGGCCGTATCCGCCGAGGTTGTGGATGATGCGGCATGCTTTTTCAAGAAGCGCCGTCTCATCACGGGCGTCAACAAGCACCTCATTGCACCTGATCACCATCTCAAGCGCAAGGTTCTTCTTTTTCAGGCTGCCCTCAATTCTGCGGCGCACCGCGGTCCAGTACGCATACATGACGCCGGCGCTTATGAGCACAGCCGCCATCAGCACCCTGCGGAACAGCACAAGCCCTGAAGCGGTACTCCACAGCGCGCCTGTCACCGTCCAATGTCCGGCTATGCTGTATTCAATAAACGAGTCGGCCAGCCAGGCCGCCGCCGCCAGAAAAACCGCTGTCCCTACGATTGTAAATGACCGTGTCCGGTAGTCGCCCATATCCCGCTGGTGCTATTCTTTGGATTGGATGAATGATACGCCGCCTGAACGCGCTTAGCAAGGGAAAAACGCCCGTTTACGCCGTAAACTCGGATGAGCGCTGATAGGCTTTGTCGTGTGTGCCCTGGAAAACAAGCATCAGCTCATCGTCATAGATCACCGACCGGCAGGCCTCCACCACGTCCGCGTCATAGAGAATTCCGCGGTGGCTCATGATCTCATCAAGCGCGGTTTCGATCCCGAGCGCGGGCCTGTAGGGCCGATGGGATATCATCGCCTCAACGACATCGGCGATGCTGACGATTTTCGCCTCAATCAGCATCTCGTCTCCCGTTATCCCGAGAGGGTACCCGGATCCATCCAGCCTTTCATGGTGCTGGT
>CAZPZJ010000347.1:0-2535 GCA_964591055.1 uncultured Leptospiraceae bacterium | reverse complement strand
GAGTCCGATGACCGGGCGCGCCTGACATTCGCGAATGAGGCCGCACTCGACATGTTCGGCTACAGCGCAAACGAAATAGCCGCGGGCGGAATGACGACGTTCGACATGCTCGCACCGCACGAGCGGGAGCGTTCGGCAAGCCTGCGGACGATGATACTGGAAAAGGGAATTGTTGTGAACCTGTCCTATGACGGGATGAAAAAGGACGGCACGCTTTTCCCGATCATGATACACTCCTGCCTCATCGATCCCGATAATCCCGCGATGGGAACCAGGGGAGTCATTATCGACATGACCGAGCAGCGGCGCTCCGGAGAGGCGCTTCGCACAAGCGAGGAAATGTACCGCGTGATTTTTGAAAACACGGGAAACGCTTCAATCATCATAGAGGACGACACAACAATCTCCCTCGCCAACACGAAATGGGTCGAGCTTTCGGGATACCGCAAAGAGGAATGCGAGGGCGTCATGAGCTGGACGATCTTCGCCGATCCGGGCGATGTCGAAAGGATGATGCTCTATCATCAGCAGCGCAGGATCGACGCTTCGCTGCCTCCCTCCGAATACGAGTTCACCTTCAGGCGCAAGAACGGAGAGGTGCGAAACGCCATCTGCAATGTGGGCCTGATACCCGGCACGTCTAAAAGCATCGTTTCCCTCCTTGATATAACTGACATGAAAAACGCCGAGCGCAAGCTTAAGGAGTCGGAGACGCTTTACCGCTCGATCTTCGAGAACACGGGCAACGCGTCGATCATCATCGAAGCCGACACCAAGATCACCCTTGCGAACAGCCAGTGGGAGAAAATTTCCGGATACAGAAGGGATGAGATCGAAGGGAAGATGTCGTGGACGGAGTTTGTGGTCCCGGAGGACCTGGAGCGGATGAGGGAGTATCACCGCACCCGGCGCGTTGAGCCGGGGAGCGCCCCGTGGGCCTATGAGTTCAGGTTTGTGAACAGGTTCGGCGAGATCAGGAACATGGTCAACCACGTTGCGATGGTTCCCGACACGAAGAAGAGCATCGCATCGCTTCTCGATATCACGGAGCGCAAGCGCGCCGAAGACGCCCTCCAGCGTTCGGTGAAGGAAAAAGACCTGCTGATCAAGGAGATACACCACAGGGTGAAAAACAACCTCCAGGTGATCTCAAGCCTTCTCAACCTGCAGTCCGAAAACATCTCCGACCCGCACACCAGGGCGGTTTTCATGGAAAGCCAGAACCGCGTCCGCAGCATGGCGCACATCCATGAAATGCTCTACCAGTCAGACAACTTCGACAGCATCGATTTTTCAGTGTACGCCCGGCGCGTGGCCGCCGAGATCAGCGGCAGCTACGCTGAAAGCGGCAGAAGCGTGGAGATGCGCTACGACTTCATGCCGGTCATGCTCGGCATTGACCGCGCGATCCCCCTGGGTCTGATTTTGAACGAGCTGCTTACCAACGCCTTCAAATACGCGTTTCGCGGGAGGTCGAAGGGGGTGCTGGACATCGAGCTCAAGTCGGAGCACGTCGGGGAGGCGGGCCTCGGGGCGAGGAAAGTCCGCATGCTGATCCGCGACGACGGCGTCGGGCTGCCCGAGGGGCTTGACCTTGACAGCCTGAAAACGCTGGGGCTGACCATGGTGCGCTTGCTGGCGGAGCGCCAGCTCGACGGGGATTTCACCCTTGAAACCGGAAAAGCAGGAACGCAAATCGCTGTTGAGTTCACAATCAGGGACCATTGAGGGCCGTCCGCCCGCGTAAAAATTCGCCGCCTTCCGCCTCCTGTTGTATTTTAAAGATGTGACGCGGCTATGGCGTACAGGAGGCGGAAGAAATGCTACAGAGGGAAAGCGCAAGCGACCTCGAACGGGTCATTGATGACAGGAGAATTCGCGAAGACGAGCCTTCCGACATTGAAACCGTCATGCACGAGAAGATGGCGGAAGGCGGGGATCTGACCGATCTTGAGGCGCTGATTCTGGAAAGGCGCACCATCGAAACGGACCACGCCGATCTCTACCGGCTGATTGAAGCGAGAAAAGCCGATGAGACCGGCAGGAGCGACCTTGAGCGTATCATTGAAATGAAGCGCGCCGGCGAGCAGTGGAAGACCGCGCTGGATGATGAGATCGCGGTAAAGCGTGCGGCCGAACCCGTGTTCAGCGACATGGACAGGCTGATTGAAGAGCGGCGTGCGGAGGAAGCGGGGAAGAGCGGGATGGAGGAGCTTGTGAAAACCCGCCGCTCCTCCGAGCCGGCCAAAAGCGGGCTCGAGGATTTTATTCAGCGGAGGCGGGGCGAGAGCGTCTGATCACGTACGCCCGCTCAACCATCCGGCGCCGCATTGCGGCTCCTTGAACCTGTTGAGCGGGCGAAATTTTTTCACCGTTCCTTGTGCTCGATCGACGCGGCGCGCAGGTGAAGCTCGCGGTGTTTTTCGGTGGGAGACGAGTATTGCGTCGAATCGGAAATCGTGAACCTGCCCATCGAGTCGAGCAGCTCCTGCGCCTGGTTGGCCATCTCCTCGCTGGCGGACGCGGTCTGTTCCA
>CAZPZJ010000346.1:0-2579 GCA_964591055.1 uncultured Leptospiraceae bacterium | reverse complement strand
ACTGGCGGCCGGAGGGAAATTTCGCGGAGGAAGCAGAACAGTCGCACTGAGACGCGCCCGCACGTATTCCGTGTTCAGGCCAGCGCTTTCCTGATTTCACTGATTATCATTTGAGCGACGACGTCCATTGAATGTCCTTCGATGGACGGTGCGGCCACAATCGCGCGGCATGAGCGCGAAAGCATCAGGTTGAGTCCGCCATCGTCACCGCGCTCGCGGAAGTCGGTGCGCACGCCGACGACAGGAATGCCGCGTGCACACGCGTATCCGGTCTCCCACGCCGTTCCGGAATCCGCATCGGTACCGTCGAGGATCGCTGTCACCACGTCGGCGCAATCGATGCCCTCAAGGCACTTCCTGAATATCCTTTCAGGCTCTGCAAGCCCGTCGCATTCCCGCTGCGGGAGAAACACCGTGAATCCATTGCTGACAAGGCGACGCTCCAGCTCCAGGTTAAACCCCCTCTCCGCGGCGGTGAAAAGCGGGCCGGCAAAATAAATGACTGGCATGAGAAATCTCACCTCTGTGTCTTGTTTTTTTATATCGCTGACAGCGCTATGTCAATCAATGCGATTATCAAAGATTGAGTCTTCCCGAACGGAAGGCGGTTGCCGTTATTTCAGATTCCGCAGAAGCGCGGCTATCACGTCTTCCTGTCATATTTCAACAGCTCCGCGGGCGGTGGATCGCCCGCCGGACGTTTTCTTTCCGCTATCGGAGCTCCGGGTGGAGGCACCTTCCCATCTCCCACCGTAGGAGCGACGGCGGCCCTGATCGAGGCGAGCCTGGCCTGCATCGCAAGCTGCCCGCGCCTCGCGAGCTCTGCGGACTGGGCCAGTACGCGCATGCTCTCCTGCGGGCTGTGAAATCCGGTGCTGTTTTCACTGAAGATGAAGTCCCACCGCATCTGTGCGCGCCTGTGGAAATCCCTCGCTTCCTTCAGGGCGTCGTCCGTAAACGCCTTCACCTCGGCATCGCTCCTTCCCGAAACCGGGGGATGCGCTTTCAGGACATCCCTCGCTTTCACAATATCGTCAACAAGCGCAAGGATTGCCTTCTCGGCGGTCCTCAACGCCGATGCCGTTTTAAACTGTATGAACAGCACGCGGTTTTTCAGCGTTTCAGCATCGAGCGGATGGCACGATCTGCAGGTGTCTTCAATTCGCAGCAGCGGGGATACGATGTAATGATCGGTCACCTTTACGCCTCCCTCGCGCCTGTAGGGCATGTGGCAATCAGGGCAGGTGACGCCGCTTCGGGCGTGAATGCCGCTGGAAAAGAGCTCGGTCTCCGGATGCTGTATCTTTATCATGACGGCGCCGGTTTCGCGGTGCACCCAGTCGCCCGGAAAGAACTGGCGTATGGCGTCGTAAAACGCTTCGATCATTTCTATGCGCAGCGACTCCCCCGCAGGCCACTGCGACCAGGGGAAGGTGAGCTCGTTGGTATCCTTCCTGAAGTAATATTCGACATGGCACTGCTGGCAGACATGGGAGCGCATCTCCGCCCTTGACGCGACGATTCCCTGTACCGGATCCTCGCGGTAACCGCGGGCGACCATCGCCTTGATGTACGCCGGCCTTGTAATGCGCAGCGACATGTCTTTGGGAGAATGGCAGTCCGCGCACGCTCCGCCGAGCTGTGATCCATACTCGCTGTTGCCATGCTCGCTGTCGAGCTTCGCAACAAGCTCCATGTAGGACGTGTTGTTGAAGGGAATCCAGCCGATTTGCCGGATAAGCTTCGGGGCCCAGCTGGAATGGCAATTCATGCACGCGCCCGGCTGACCCTTGAATGCGGGAAATCCGTGTCTGTTCAGCCACTCCCTGTTGTTGCGGAATGTTTCGCACTGGTCGATCTGCGCGTAAAAGTGCGTGCGCTCCTCGTTGAAATCCGCGGAAAACGGATAGCCCGCCCACAGCCTGGTGAGCTGTGGATACCGGATGAGCTTGGAGTAGGGCAGGCTCCCCCCGAACGGAGTGTGGCGCTTCTCGCCCTTCATGCGGGCGTAATCCTCGTAATGGATGGGAAAGTTCCTTCCCCAGAGCTCCGGATTGATCTCATCGTCGGACATCGGGTACATGGCCAGCGGATACCGGCGGCCTTCATGGATCTTGCCGACAATATCGGTCAGCAGGGCCGCAAGCCCGACCGATACTATGATCCCGGCTATGAAAGCAATAACAACGAGCCTCTTTCCCTCAAGTTGCCTGATTTTCATTGAGACCTCCCCCCGCCGTTCTCAGTGATGAGCATGCCCGACGCGGGCATGGCACGCGAGGCAGTCAAGCGGCTCGCTGCTTCCGGCGACCCCCCTGACAGCAAAAGCCGCCATTCCATCGTGACAGCGCCTGCAATTCGCGCGAACGACGTCACGGCTGATTCCCCGCGCCCGTATGTTCATCGGAACATCAAGAAAGGTGAAGACAAAGCTGTGCCAGAAACCGTTTTCCGACTTGACAAGCCATTTCATGAAGAATCCGTCGGGAAGATGGCAGTCGACACATGCAGCCGCGTGCCGGTGATCGCCGCTTTTCCACCCCTCGAAAACCTGGTTCATGGCGTGGCAATTGACGCAG
>CAZPZJ010000345.1:0-2591 GCA_964591055.1 uncultured Leptospiraceae bacterium | reverse complement strand
TCACCATACGCAGGCAGCAGGGCGGGTTTGTGTCCGATTTCCTGCTCGACCGCGTGAAGGCGGGCGACCGCTTCCAGGCTTCCGGCCCCGCAGGCCACTTCCACCACAACCCGCTCATTCACGGCAGGGAGCTTGTCTTCATCGCGGGCGGAAGCGGCATCACTCCTTTCATGAGCATGATCCGCGAGGCCACCGACTGCGGGCTCGACCGATCCATTCACCTGGTCTACGGCAACAGAAACGAGAGCGACATCATCTTCCGCGACGAGCTCGCCTGGCGCGCGGAGCGTCATTCCTGCTTCACCTGCACGCATGTGATATCGGAACCGTCGAAGGGATACACGGGACTTCGCGGCCTCATCACCGCCGAGGTGCTGGGCAAGGCGATCGGTCCGGCTGAAGGCAAAACCTTTTTCCTGTGCGGCCCCGCTGAGCTCTACGACTTCTGCATGCCGGAGCTTGCAAAGCTCGGGGCGCCCGCGAACAGGGTGCGCCGGGAGATGTTCGGCGCGCCGCTCGACATCACCGCCTCCCCCGGATGGCCCGACAACGTAAAGGCGTCCTCTCTCTTCACCGTCAGCGTCAGGGGCAAAGGCGACATCAAAGCGCTCGCCGGCGAGCCGCTGCTCACCTCGCTTGAGCGGGCCGGCATCGTCGTCCCCTCCCTGTGCCGTTCGGGCGGATGCAGCAAATGCCGGGTGAAGCTCGTGTCCGGCAAAGTCTTCCAGCCGCGGGGCGCCCGGGTTCGCGCCTCCGACATCAGGTACGGCTACATCCATTCGTGCGCGGCCTATCCGATCACCGACTGCGAGGTGATGCTGTAGCCATCTGCGCCGGTACGGGCGCCATACAGTCATTTCGCCAAAAAACGCGCCGCTCTCAACGGCGCGTTTTTTTGCCCATCCGTCCGGAAAATGAAAAAATATTTAGTTGCTATAACAACTGTTGCTATGTATATTATATCTGAAACAGCATGATGGAGGCGCAACAGCCATGGATTTTGATTTGAACGCGTCTACGGGATTTCTGCTCAGCAGGGCGAACTCCTCCCTGCGGGCCCATTTCAACAAACTCATCAGGGAAAGCGGCATCGACGCGACGGCCGAGCAGTGGGGACTTCTGAACATCATACGCTCGTCGCCCGGCATCATACAGAGCGAGCTCGCGGAACGGAGCATGAAGGACAGGACGAACGTGACAAGGATGCTGGACCTCATGGCGAAACGCGGGCTGGTGGAGCGCAAAGACGATCCGAACGACAGGCGCACGTTCAGGCTCTTCATCACAAAAAACGGTGAATCGCTGCTCGGGCAAATCGCCCCGCTGGCGGCCCGTGCCAACAAAACGGCCGTGCGGGGACTTTCGCGAACCGATGCGAAAGCGCTGGCGAAGCTTCTCACCGCGATATACCACAATACAAGGGGAACATGACGATGAACGAAAAAACTGCCATGGCGTCACGGACATTATCCGGCATGCTCGCGCTCAGGTACATGCCGGTCGGCTGCATGTTCGCGGACGAAAAACCGGAAGGGGCGACGGGCTTCAGAAAGAAAGGGAGCGGGTGCATCGCGCCCATGATCTTCTCGGCCGCGAAGGGAAAGACTGTCGCCTTCGACGCGGACTCGACCGGGTATCCCTGTTCGGCGTTCTACCTCGGCTACCGGGAATGGATATTCCCGGGCATCGAGAATTTCCTGTCAGACGGCCCCGTGGAGGGAAGGGAGTGCGAGCGGTTCCTCAGGACCCCGGCGCTCGCCAGGGAGTTTGTCGCCTCGATGAAGGCGGAGAAAATGCGGAAAGGCGCAGTGATCTTCAAGCCCCTTGAAAGCTTCGGTGCAAACGAGACGCCGGAGATCGTGATCCTCTTCGCCGATCCCGACCAGATGAGCGCGCTGGTCTTCCTTGCCCACGCCGCCCATCCGCAATCGCTCGACCGGGTCGTGACCGGCTTCGCTTCGGCCTGCATGTCATTTTTCACCTACCCGCACCGCTTCGCCGAAAAGGGCGAGATGAAGGCCTTCTGGGGACTGCACGACATCGCCGTACGGCCCTCGCTCCCGAAAGAGATCACCTCGCTCGCCATGCCGCTCGCGATGTACCGGGAAATCTGCGAGCAGTCAGAAGGGAGCTTTCTCATAACAGAAAACTGGAAGAAGCTCCTGAAGCGCATCAAAGGGGACGCCGCGGGCGGGGAGACCGCGACATGAGGACATTCATGATATGCATGGGCGTCTTCGGCGTCGTGGAATTTTTCTCGAATGCGCGCCATTTAACATGAACAATTAATTTTTCTTAATCCCCGATTAATCCTGCTTTAATCGGCCTTCGCTATTCTCTTCACATGATGATTCAATCAAAACACAAATTCAATGGAGGAAGTGCAATGATGCGCATTGCGAAAAATCTTCTTGTAACCGGCGTGATGATGCTTGTGCTCGCGGCGCCGGTGTTCGTCTTTGCCGAAGGCGAGCGGTCAATCCAGGTCGGGCTGGCGGGGGGAGTTCTTTCAATTCCGGCCATCGACGATCTCAACGACAGGCTTGAATCGCAGGGATATCCCGATTTCGATACGGCGTACGGCACACTGG
>CAZPZJ010000344.1:0-2612 GCA_964591055.1 uncultured Leptospiraceae bacterium | reverse complement strand
ATCTCCTCGCTGGCGTACACCCGGGCCGGCACCCGCATGCCCTTCTTCGCCGTTACCGGGATTTCAAACAGCGAATCACCCACCTTGACACACGTATCAATCTTCATGCCGAACCTCTTGTCATTCGAAACGGAGCGCACCGGAGCGTGTCGCACGTCATCAACGGGAAAAGGGCCTTTCAGGGGCGATACGGTGTGTCCTTTTGAATTATTTTCAACGCGGCGCCGCACCGGGCGCAGGCCCCGTTGTTGAGCGCCTCGATCGACGTCGCGTATCCTTTTCTGCGAATGACCATACTCCCGCATGAAGGGCAGAGGGTATCGCCGTGGCCGTAACTTCCCGGGATGTTGCCGCAGAAAACGAAATGGATCTTTTCGCGCGCCATATCAAACACGCGAAGCATGAAGTCTATGTCGGTGGCGGGCGCGTCATGGCGGTAACCGGGGTAATATCGGGACACATGCCAGGGAATGTACGGATCTACCGACGCGATCCAGTCGACAATGTCCTTCATTTCATCCATGGAATCGTTGATTCCCGTCACAATGAGCGTCGTGAGTTCCACATGGCAGCGGCCCGCGGCAATGGTGATGGTGCGCAGCACTTCGTCGAGAGATCCCTTCTGTACTTTTTTATACGTGTCCTTCCTGAACGATTTGAGATCGATGTTCATCGCGTCAATGAGCGGAAGCATCTCCCGAAGCGGCGCCTCGTTCACGTACCCGTTGGTCACCATCACATTGCGAAGCCCGGCCCCCTTCGCCATGCGCGCGCAATCCATCACGTATTCAAACCATATCACCGGCTCGGAGTACGTGTAGGCGACGCCTATGGAATCATGCTCCAGGGCGGATTCGACGATGGCTTTCGGATCATAAAAGCGCGACGGGGCGGCGCTATCCTGCGAGATGGTCCAGTTCTGGCAATACGGGCACTTGAGATTGCAGCCCCTGGTGCCGATGGAAAGGATCCTGCTCCCGGGATGGAAGTGATACAGCGGTTTTTTCTCGATTGGGTCCATGGCGATGGATGTCACTTCGCCGTAGATGGTGGTATAGAGCTTCCCGGCGTCGTGCTCCCTGACGCCGCAAATGCCGCTTTTCCCCTGAGCGACCGAGCAATGGTGAGGGCACAGGAGGCATTCAACGCCCGCTCCGTTTCCGCCGGAACGATAATACAAAGCTTCCTTTTTCATACTATAATGATATTCGCGTCCATGCCGAAAAGCAACAATATTTAGCGGTCCCGATTATGAGCGCACAGCGTGCATAAAAAAAGCGGGAAGCCCCGCTTTTTTCAAATCCCGCCCCGTCGCCGCTTACGAAGCGGCTTCGGTTTTGCCCGGATCGATTTCACCGCTGGAATCGTAGGGCTTGATCATTTCGCATTTACCCTCGAACAACACGCCGTCAGCGATCATCAGCTTGGATGTCCTGATATTTCCGTAGAGCTTTCCGTTGTGCTGAATCTCAAGCCGGTCACGCGCCTCAATGTTCCCGTATACCGTTCCATGTATGATGACCGTTCGCGCCTTGATGTTCGCCCTGACGGTGGCATCCTCGCCAACCACGAGAAACCCGTCCGACACGATTTCCCCTTCCATATAGCCGTTTATCTGCAGTGAGCTGCTGAACGAAAGTTCGCCGTAAAATTCCGTATCCCGGCTGAACAATGTCGCGACCATACCGATCTCGTAGACCGGATTTTTATTTACCTGTATTACTTTTCTTGCCATCACATCCTCGTTTCTACTCTCGATACGTCCGCACTTCGACCGCCCCGTACCGCTTTTACGGCAGGCCGGGCAGGTGCGGTTTATTTTGTTGTCATGATAAACACACCATCCCAGTCATCGGGCGGCGGCGTCTGCTTGTACGCCCGTGAGCGATCGAGATACAATTTCGAAGGGCCATCATCCGGAGTCGCCTTTAACGCCATCTCGAACGCGTTGATCGCCTCATCCCATTTCCTCTGCTTGTAGGCGGTAAGCCCCAGGCTGTAATAATTCAACATCTGTTCTTTTTCCTTGGTTAGCATGACGAGCCCCCGTGATGTTAAAAGTTGCGCTCCAGGAGAAATCCCGCAAGGTCGAAAATTACCTTTTTATACACCGATTCGGGAAAGTAATCAAGCTTTTTCAGCGCCCTGTCTATGTAGTCCCTTGATTCTGAAAGGCACCGTTCAATGGCACCCGACGCCGAGATGAGCGCTTTCACTTCCCCCCAGCCATTCTCGTCCGGTTTACGCGTCAGCTCAATGACCCTTGCCCGTCCCGGATCGCCCATCGAGTCCAGGCAGTACAGGAACGGCAGCGTTATCTTCCCGTTCAGGAAGTCATTCCCCTCGTCCTTTCCGGTAATTTCGTGGTTTTCAAGGACGTCGAGCGTATCGTCTATGATCTGAAACGCGTATCCCAGATTCAATCCGAACTCATAGAGGATGTCGCATTCCTCCGCCGGCAGGGACGATTTCATCCCGCCAAGCTTTGCGCATGCCGCGAGAAATCGCGCTGTTTTCAGTTCAATGATGTTGAAGTAGTGCTGTATTGAAATAACATCAATGTTGGAAAATTCAATCTGGTAAAGCTCCCCCTTGACCATGTCCCTCGTCGC
>CAZPZJ010000343.1:0-2645 GCA_964591055.1 uncultured Leptospiraceae bacterium | reverse complement strand
ATGAGCCCCCTTCGCCTCCGGGCCTTTACGAGATCGAGCACCTCTTCGTTGGAAATGCCCGAAATCCCGGAGCTGTTGCAGGCGAGCTCGGGATTGTGGCAGTAGAGGCAGCGCATGTTGCAACCGCCTGAGAAGATGATGGAGCAGATCTTGCCGGGATAATCAATAAGCGAGGTTTTGTGTATTCCCTTGACATTCACACAGTGCTCCGCCGGCGGACGCCTGCATGCGGTAGTGCTTGCGCTCGCTAAACTCCTCCCTCTTTCCCTTGTTCCACTGGTTTACCGGCCTGAAATAGCCGACCACCCTGGAATACACTTCAACGGGAACTTCCTTTTTTTCTTTCATGGCTTAACCCCAGTCTGCAATATTGCCGCGCCTCTACATCGCAAGGCGATCGGCCTTTGTGTCATTATCGGAATTTTTCTTTTCAACGCTGATGCCGAACTCTTCGAGCTCCTGGTCGGTGTGCGGGTACGGGCAGAACTTGTGCTCGCCCGGGATGTACCCGTGGACGGGACAGATGCTGAACGTCGGCGTTATGGTGAAGTACGGAATAGAGTACGTCTCGGCGATCCTACGCACCAGAAGCTTCACCATGTTGATGTCGTCGATGCGCTCGCCGATGTAGCAGTGCACCACCGTACCCCCGGTGAACAGCGCCTGGAGGTCGTTCTGGTGGTCCAGCGCCTCGAACACGTCGTCGGTGTAGCCCACCGGCAGGTGGATGGAGTTGGTGTAGTACGGCTCGCTTTTTCCCGCGGCGATGATGTCGGGAAAGAGCTCCTTGTCGTGCTTGGCGAAGCGGTAGCTGACGCCCTCGGCCGGGGTCGCTTCCAGGTTGTAGAGATTGCCCGTCTCCTCCTGGTAGCGTATCATCGTCTCCCGCATGAAATCGAGCACGCGCAGTGAAAAGTCCCTGCCCTTCTCGTCGGCGATGCTGGCGCCCAGCAGGTTAAGGCACGCCTCGTTCATGCCGACGAGCCCTATCGTGGAGAAGTGGTTGACCCAGTACCTTCCGGTGCGCTCGTAAATGTCGGCAAGGTAGTGCTTGGTGTAGGGGTAGAGGTCGTAACGGGTGAAATTCTCCAGCACCTTGCGCTTGATCTCAAGGGAGTTTTTGGCCATGTCCATCAGCCCGGCGAGCCTGACGATGAAGTCGGCCTCGTCCTTTGAGGTGTGCGCAAGCCTCGGCATGTTGATGGTCACCACGCCGATGCTCCCGGTCAGCGGGTTGGCGCCGAATAGCCCGCCCCCCCTGCTGCGAAGCTCGCGGTTATCAAGCCTGAGCCGGCAGCACATGGAGCGGGCGTCCTCGGGGCTCATGTCGGAGTTGATGAAGTTGGCGAAATAGGGGATGCCGTACTTGGCCGTCATCTCCCACAGGCTGTCAAGGCCGGGATTGTCCCAGTCGAAATCGCTCGCGATGTTGTAGGTGGGGATCGGGAAGGTGAAGATGCGGTGGCGCGCGTCGCCCTCGGTCAGGCACTCGGCGAAGGCGCGGTTGAAGACGTACATCTCCTCCTGGAAATCCCCGTACTTCTCATCCCTGAACTCGCCACCGATGACCACGTACTCATCGGCGATGGTCGACGGCACCTTGAGGTCGAGCGTGATGTTGGTGAACGGCGTCTGAAAGCCGACGCGCGTGGGGATGTTCATGTTGAAGACGAATTCCTGCAGGCACTGCTTGACTTCCTTGTACGAGAGGCCGTCATGCCTGATGAACGGGGCGAGATAGGTGTCGAAATTCGCGAACGCCTGCGCGCCTGCGGACTCGCCCTGCAGTGTGTAAAAGAAGTTGACCACCTGCCCGAGCGCGGTGCGGAAATGCCTGGCGGGCGAGCTTTCCACCTTGCCCGGCACTCCGCCGAACCCTCGCAGAAGCAAATCCTTGAGGTCCCATCCCACGCAGTAGGCGGAAAGCAGTCCAAGATCGTGGAGATGGAGATCGCAGTTGGTATGGGCGTTGCGGATTTCCGGAGGATAGATGCGCTCCAGCCAGTACTTCGCGGTCACCGCCGAGGCGATGTGGTTGTTGAGCCCCTGCAGCGAATAGCTCATGTTGCTGTTTTCGTTGACCCGCCAGTCCGAGCGGTCGAGGTACTGTTCTATGAGGCTGATTCCCTCGTTGAGGAGGCTTTTCCCTTCGCGGATCTTGCGGTGCTGGTCCCGGTAGAGGATGTACGCCTTGGCGACTCTGGCGTGCCCCCGCTCAATCAGCATCTTTTCGACGAGGTCCTGGACGTTCTCAACGGTGGGAATCCTCTCGTCCTTGTATATGACCTCAAGGATGCCGCAGACCGACGCGGCGATGTCCTGCGCGGTGTTCCGGTCGCTTCCGCCCACGGCTTTTGCCGCCCTGAACACGGCTTCAGTGATCTTGTCGTTGTCAAACGCAGCAATGCGGCCGTCACGCTTGCGGATGTATCTGAGGGAACTGCTCAACTCGTGCATTGCCGGCTCCACAGGACCGCGAACAATACAACACGCCGGCACGAAACGAACATTTACCAGCACGCGGCAAAGAGGCCCGTGTCCGTGTTTACTGTAATTGCGGTTTCAATAAGGGAATTAATTCGGGTAAAATACTATGCCCACGGCGAAGAGTACGTCAATAAAAAATATTATGTCACGAAAAAAAA
>CAZPZJ010000342.1:0-2651 GCA_964591055.1 uncultured Leptospiraceae bacterium | reverse complement strand
GCGTCTCCAGCCACTTCCTGACCAGCATGTTCTGCCAGGAGTCGCGCTGCCCGTTGATCACCTCAAAGCGCTCAAAGAGAAGCGCCATTTTGTCGAAGAACTCCAGGGGCACGCGCCCCGACTTGTAGTGGTAGAGCGGGTGCGCCCAGATGGTCGGGATGTCGTGTTCCGCGGTGAACTCGAGGAAGCGGTACAGGTCGGAGCGGAGCCTGTACAGGGACTCCTCCTGCGCGGGAGTGAATCCGTAGGTCAGCACGTGGATGCCGATCCCGTAATCGGGGACCGTGCAGCTGAACTCCGCCCCGGTGAGCGCGTCGATCCCCTTTTCCCTGAGCTCGTAGCACGATCGCGCGTTGTTGTGGTTGGTCACCGTGAAGGTGTCGCACCCGTGCCGCGAGAGGGTGTCGATCAGCTCCTTTGAGTCGAGCCAGGTCTCGGGCACGCCGAGGATTCTTCCCAGCAGCTCGTCGGGCGTGTCGCTGTTGTAGTCGTGGCAGTGCAGGTCGATGGTGAGCACCTCATCCCTGGGGAAGCGGTTCTCCTCCCTTGTCAGATAGGCGTTAAGCTCCTTCAGGATATCGTTGTAGAACGGTCGTTTCATATATTAATTCTTTCTCCATGTTTTCACCACGAAGGTAAGCGCATGGCTTTCAGGAAAGTGTGAAGCAACTGTGAAGAAAATATGAATTGTGGAGCACGGCGAAATGAAATGGCGTGCGTGCGCCGCGAAAGGGGCGGCAAAAAATCCTTGAAGGAAAACGATGCTGCGTGTTAATATTGACCACCGGTAAGGCGCGCAGGTCGCCATTCGAAAAAAAACACACACAATGGGGGGAGCGATGACAATGGGATTGTCGGATACACAAGCGGTCAGGAGGGAGAAGCGGCGCATCCTCGAACGCTTCGCGAGGCATATTTCAAAGGGGCAGGTGCGCTATCTTCGCTGCGCGCACCTCGACATGCAGGAGGAGACGAGGTCGGGCATCAAGTTTGTCGACAAGGAGTCGGGCCGCGCTGTGATCGACGCGTTCACCTCGGCCGGCTGCTTCAACGTGGGCAGGGGCAATGCGCGCGTCATCGCCGCGCTCCAGAGGGCGCTGGACGCGTACGACATGGGAAGCTTCGGATTGCTCTCCCGCGCCAAGATCGAGTTCGCCTCGAAGCTGGTCGCCCTCTGCCCGGGCGACATGAAGAGGATGCTCTTCGCCGGCAGCGGCGGCGACGCCATCGACGGGGCGATCAAGCTGGCGCTGGGAGCGACCGGCCGCAGGGAAGTGATCTCGATGGTCAAGGCGTACCACGGGCACGTGGGATTCGCGCTGTCCGCCAACGGCAAGGAGTACTACCGCCACCTGTTCGAGCCGCTGATGCCGGACTTCAAATTCGCGCCCTTCGGGGACCTCGCGGCCGTTGAGAAACTCGCATCGCCCTCCACCGCGGCGATCATCCTCGAGCCGGTGCAGGGAGAGGGCGGCATCCACGTGGCCGGTGACGGGTACCTGCGGGGCCTTCGCAAGCTCTGCGACACGCACGGCATCATGCTGATCTTCGACGAGATACAGACGGGCTTCTGCCGCACGGGAAAGCTCTGGGCCAGCGAGCATTCAGGCGTGGTGCCGGACATCATGACGCTTGCGAAGTCCATCAGCGGGGGGCTTTACCCGAACGCCGCGATCGTCTACCGCGACATCAAGCCGCTGGTGAAATTCGTGGAGGACAACCCGGGCTTTCATCCGACTTCAAACGGGTGCTCCGACCTGGGATGCCTTGTCTCGTCGGCCGTGCTCGACGTGATCGTGGAGGACAGGATATGGGAGAACGCCGCGAAGATGGGGGACCGCTTCAAGGCGGGGCTGGAGGACATCACGCGCGAAAACCCGTCCATCGTCAAAGAGGTGCGCGGCAGGGGGATGATGATCGGCGTGGAGTACAAGTACGAGTTCATCGGCGCGCTCATCGCCGACTGCCTGGCCAAACAGAACATCTGGGCCGCGTACTCGGGCAACGCCCCGCAGGTAATGCGCTTCCAGATGCCCACCACCGCCACGGCGGCGGAAATCGATGAGATGCTTGAAAAGATACGCGCCGCCGTCAGGGCGATGAAACCCTACCTGGCGCTGATGATGCCGCTCGCGAAGATACCGTTGTTCAGGAAGCTCTTCGACAACCTGAAGGTGCAAATTGCCGCGTTCAACTTCGTGCGCAGCCTTGAAGAGATGTACAAAACCGCGAGGGGGAGGTGAGGGTGATGGCGCAGGTGAAAGCGAAAAAAAAGGCCGCCGTGAAAAAAGGGGACATCATGAAGACCGCGGAAAAAGTGCTGTCGCGCGGAATGGTTGAGGCGCTTCGATCGAGGGGCGCTGACTTTCTTGAAAGCGGGGGCGAGGGTGTCTGGCTTTTCGACGAAAAGGGCAATCGCTATCTTGACTGCTTCAGCGCGGCGGGCTCGTACAACCTCGGAAGAAGAAACGGGGAGATCGTTGCCGAGCTGAGGGCGGCGGCGCGCGAGATCGACCAGGGAAATTTCGTGATGCTCTCCGCCGAGAAGGCATCCTTCGGCGAGCGGCTTGCGGCGTTTTTGCCCGGAAAGCTGGAGTGCGTGCTTCCCGGCGCGGTCAGGGGGGAGGCGCTGGACGCCGCCTGCAAGCTGG
>CAZPZJ010000341.1:0-2674 GCA_964591055.1 uncultured Leptospiraceae bacterium | reverse complement strand
TCGCATGGCCGGGCTTAAGGCAGCTCATTACGGGGACCGGGCCCGGAGCAGAAAGCGATATCGCGAAAATCCCGCCCTACGGCCCTCCGAGCATTACTGAACCCCGGCCTGATGCGGACAAGGCCTCACAGGCGCCAGGAACGGCCTCAACGGCGCAACGCGATAAGACGCCCGTCGCCACCGCCACACCTGTTCCCGTCAAGGAAGAAGGCGCGAATGGATGGTTTTACACCGTGCAGCGGGGCGATACGCTCGCGTCCATCAGCAAAAAGCTCTACGGCAACCATGGAAAAACACAGGTGCTCTACGAGGGCAACCGTGAATCAATCCGGGACGCGAACGTGATCTTCCCGGGAATGAAGCTTCGCCTGCCGGAAAAAACCGGCGCGACAAAAGGCAACTGACGCGTATGCCGGCGGCCCGCATCCGCGGGCCGCTGTCTCGCGATCCGGAACGGTCACATGGAATCGCCACAACAACCGAGAAAAGAAGGCATGCAGATCGACCGTTACCAGCTTTTTTACGTCGAAGCGATCATGCACGACTCCTCTTTCCCGAATATCAACAGCATCAAGCCCATATTCGACCGGATGACCATCGACGAGTTCATCCAGGTGATCGAGCGCGTCACCGCGTCGGGAGACTACGAGCTCACCCAGCAGTTCCTCTACTTCCTCCTCCTGTTCCGCGACATGAAGCACATACAGGAGTACCTGAATTCCGACAGGCTCAGCCTTGAACTGCTTGAAAAGTTCATCATCTTCACATTCGGGTATTGCAGCCTGCACGACCACAGCACGGAGCGCATCATTGACGAAATCCTCTACTTTCTTGATAGGGACCGCCTGTTCAATCTCACCATCAGCTCCAAATTCATCTACAGGGACAAGCTGCTGCTGTTTCTCATCCTTACCAAGTTCGACATCGACATGCTCAACCGCTATTTCGCCTCCGTGAAAAACGTTGCCGGCTTCATCGACGATTTCCTGAAGCTCCCGGACGAGGTGCTTCGCTCCATCATCGCCCGCAATTATCATCTCTTCCAGTACCTCATGATCATGATGACCGAAGCCGATACGGAGCAGAAGGGATCGGCGGATTTTTTCAGCCGTTACCGGGATGAAATCCACCAGTTCAGCAGAATGCACGATCTTTTAAGGAAGTATAAATCGCGGACTGATTTTGAAAAGGAGAAAGACCTCCCCTTCGGCATGCGCGACATGAGCCGCATATCCTTCATGGTTAACATGATCAGGGAGCTTCCCGATCCTGCAAGGGCGATAGCCTATTTTGACGGCGAAAACGTGTTCATGGACGAGTTTGAAAAGAAGGTGGTGTACGCCATAGTGACCGATCCACTGTTGAAAAATACATTTTCGCATTACAACGGCATGACCCCGGCCTGATGTTGTTCGATGCCGTTATATTGATACAGGGCCGAAAATATATTCTTGACAACATCCGCGTCGTCCTGTTGTTTTAAAACCCTGTAACAACCTCATTATGCCGCGTTGACCGCAGAAGGAATTTCAATGGAGAACAAACGCTCTATACTCGTCACATCCGCGCTTCCCTACGCAAACGGTGAGATTCACCTCGGCCACCTGGTCGAATACCTTCAGACAGACTTCTGGGTCCGGTTCCAGAAGATGCGCGGGCATGACTGCCATTACATGTGCGCCGATGACACGCACGGCACTCCCATCATGATAAGCGCCCGCAACCAGGGCATCTCGCCGGAGCAGCTTATCGAGCGCTTTCATAAAAGCCACCTCGGGGACTTTACGGATTTCGAGATCAACTTTGACAACTACTACACGACTAACAGCCCCGAAAACAGGGAGTTTTCCGAGTACTTTTACGGAAAGATGGTCGAGGGCGGCCATGTTTTCGAACGATCGATCAGCCAGCTCTACTGCGAACACGACCGCATGTTTTTGCCGGACAGGTTCGTCAGGGGCGTCTGCCCTTCATGCGGCGCCATCGACCAGTACGGGGATTCCTGCGACGTCTGCAGCGCAACCTATTCACCTCCCGAGCTCAAAGAGGCGCGCTGCATTATGTGCGGTAACAGGCCCGTCGAGCGTGAGAGCGCCCACATTTTTTTCCGGCTCAACGACTTCCGCGACTTCCTCGCCGGATGGGTGAAAGACCACACGTCGGTTGAAATCGCCAACAAGCTTGAAGAGTGGCTCGGGGACGAGCTTCGCGACTGGGACATCTCGCGCGACGCGCCGTATTTCGGATTCACCATTCCCGGCGCCTCCGACAAGTATTTCTACGTCTGGCTCGATGCGCCGCTGGGCTATATCTCATCAACGAAAAACTGGTGCGATCGCAACAACCGCGACTACCGCGATTTCTGGCAGAGCGAGTCTAGCGAGCTCTACCACTTCATCGGCAAGGACATCGTCTATTTCCACACGCTCTTCTGGCCTGCAATGCTTAAAGCGGCGGGCTTTCGGACCCCGACGCGCGTGTTTGTACACGGCTTTCTCACGGTGAACGGCGAAAAGATGAGCAAGTCACGCGGGACCTTCATCATGGCCCGCACCTATCTCAACCACCTCGGCCCGGCGTACCTGCGCTACTACTACGCATGCAAAATCAGCGCCACCATCGACGACGTTGATTTGAGCATGGACGATTTCATCAACAGGGTCAATTCCGAGCT
>CAZPZJ010000340.1:0-2684 GCA_964591055.1 uncultured Leptospiraceae bacterium | reverse complement strand
TATCCTGCAATCCCTGTAACAGCGTCCCCCATCGAGTTTCATGCATTTTATTACGCGCGGCTGAATCTCAAAGCTGACGCCGAGTCCCTCCAGCCATGCCTCAATTCTTTCAAAAATGGCGCACTCGTAATATTCAATGAACGCCATCCTGCTCAGACCCTCGAAAGCAAAACAACGATCGTTTTCAAACTCAAAATGAATCACATTCTCTTCCGGTGAAGATACGTTCACCCTCATAAAATCGGTCCTTACCAGATCGATTGCCTGTTCAAAGAAATCGAGCACTTCCCTGAAATTTGAAAACGCTTTGTTTTCCCTTCCGATCAGCTTACTGAAGCGTTTCACTTCCGCCTGGGCCATCGATCGAACCGCGGCCTTGTTTATCTTATTGGCTTTTTCAATGCCGATTTCGTTGATACAATGATAAAACCACATCGCGTCATGAGTAAGCCATAATTTACTGAAATAATCACGAACACTTTCCCGTTCCATTGTTTTTAAAACAGTCATGGCCTCCTCCTGCAAAAATGAATTGAAAAAAAGGATAAGATTGTGAAACTTCAATGAGACATGACACTATTAGAATAATATTCTAAAATAAGACTCTGTTATGTCAATCCTTTTCCATTAAAAACTGTGAAACGACTAAAATCCACTCATAAGAGCTCCGCTCCGCGCAAACAGCGCATCATTCAGGCCGCCCTCCGCTGTTTTACTGAAAAGGGATACATTGTAACTTCCATCAGCGACGTGTGCGCAATGTCAGGCGCCAGTGTGGGGAGCCTTTATCATCATTTCAAATCCAAGGAACAGCTCGCCGCTGCCGTCTATCTCGCGGGCATCAGAAACTATCAAACCGGATTGATCGAAGAAGTGCAAAAACGCCCCGCTCCGGAGGAGGGGATATACGCGATAGTCCGTTTCCATCTCGAGTGGGTGCGGGACAATTCAGACTGGGCGCGCTTCCTTATGCAATACCGCCATGCCGGATTCATGGACAGCACCGAGCAAGAGTTTGCAGAACTGAACGACGAGTTCAATTCGATTGTTGCAAGCTGGTTCAGGGCAAACGTGCAATCCGGGGTGTTCAGGACAATGCCGCCGGCGCTTTATTTCTGCATCGTTCTGGGTCCATGCCAGGAGTATACACGGTTGTATCTCTCTCACGGATATTCAGACATCGAAACAGCGGTTGAGGTCATTGCATCCGCGGCATTGAGGGCCATTTCAACCTGAATACGGGTGTCCTCTGACCCCTTTCTGCGGCGGTCAGTCCTTCCCGCCAACAGCAAAGGATGCGCTGTACGCTCACTCATGAAAGCACCGCCACCTGCCCGCATGCAGGCTGGCGCAAAACCGGGGGATGCTCACTCAGCCCGAAAGGTAATCCTCGCGTACCGGCGAGAACACCTCGATCGCCACGGAATCCTCCAGTATCTCGGCTCCGTGCTCCACGTTGGGAAGTACGCACCAGCTGTCACCGGGCCCTACGTCAAACGTTTCCCCGCCGATTGTCATGCTCATCCTGCCTGATACCAGGAATCCGGTCTGCTCATGAACATGGCGATGCCTGGGCAGCACGCTCCCCTTTTCCAGAGAGAACCGGCAGAGCAGCGTGTTGTTCCCGTGTACAAGGTTTTTCCGGCTGATGCCGGGAAGCATCGTTATAAATCCGCCTTCCGTATGATTGTAAAACATGTCTCTCTCCCAGTCGGATTAGTCTTCAGGATACATGCGGGCGATCTCACGGGCGTATTTCCGTTCGATCACCATCCTTTTCACTTTCAGCGTCGGCGTGAGCTCTCCTCCCCCCTGCGTCCACTCCTCGTTGAGAAGCGTAAACTGCCGTATCTGCTCCACCCGTGAGAACTGGCGAGTGTATTGTTCAATCTCCCGCGCGATGAGCCTGCGAACATCCGGGTTCATAACGAGCTCGGAGCTGTCACCCGCCGGTATCTTTTTGGCTTTCGCCCATTTCCCGAGCTCGTCAAACGCAGGGATGATGAGCGCCGAGAGGTATTTCCGGCGATCGCCGATGACTGCAACCTGCTCGATGTATTTTGATCCCTTCAGGCTGTTTTCTATGTTCTGCGGCGAGATGTTCTTGCCACCCGCAGTCACGATGATGTCCTTGATGCGCCCCGTGATGGACAGCCTTCCCCGCTCATCGATCACGCCGATGTCGCCGGTCTTGAACCAGCCATCACGCGCGAAGGCCGACCTTGTCGCTTCGGCGTCCTTGTAATAGCCCGCCATCACCTCGGGCCCCTTGATCAACAGTTCTCCGTCGTCGGCAATTTTGTTTTTCGTGTCGCACAGCGGCCTGCCGACCGATCCCGGCTTGATCTCGCCCGGCCTGTTCGCGTTGGTGACGGGCGTGGTCTCTGTGAGCCCGAACCCTTCGAGCACCATGACTCCCATGCCGAGGAAAAACTCGGCGTCCGAAACGGACAGCGGACCGCCCCCGGACAGCGCAAACTTGATCCTGTCCAGTCCCAGCGCGGAGCGGAGTTTGGAGAAGACCAGCCGGTCAAACAGCGCGTATTGCAGTGCGAAGAGCCCCTTCCGGGGGAGATCGTAACAGATATACGGCAGGTTCCGGGCCGAGGTTTTCATCGCCATGCTGAACAGCAGTTTTTTCAGGCCTTTCACCTGGGCCGCGCGGGCGAGTATGCCGGCATGGA
>CAZPZJ010000339.1:0-2699 GCA_964591055.1 uncultured Leptospiraceae bacterium | reverse complement strand
ATCGTGTTCATGGTGTTTTCCACATCCATGAGCTTGTCATTCGCCTCCTGGCTCCTGTTCGCGATGCCCTGAATCTGGCCGTAGGTGAGGTTCAAATTCTCCCTGGTTTCATCCTTGATATGCCTGAAGTCATCAACTATCTCGTCCATCTTCACGTTGCCGTCAATCTGTTCGAGAGTCGAATTGTGGATGCTTTCAGATGAGCCGCGAAGCTCCTCAAGTGTCGCGGATATCTCCTCAAACGTTGCGGCCTGGCTCTGCATCCTGTCGTTGAACTTCATCACAAGATTATTCTGAGAGTCAACCTCGGTGAAGAGCATATTGACCTTGTCGCGGATCTCAAGATTCATGTTGTGCATCTGTTCGATCCTTTTTTCTATTTCAATCTGCTGTTTTTCCGTCTGTTCCTGAAACGTGTTTACAATTCTTATTAACCGGAACGCCACAAAAGAGATTATAACCTGGCACACGACAAAAAATATCTCCCGGGGAGGTATAACACCGTGATATATCCGGCCGTTTACAACTGCATCCCACGAATATTCAGCTCCGCTCGTAAGCGCAACATAGATGAAAGCCCCCCAGCACACAATAGCGACACAGGAGACCGTCAGGAACAGTTTTTCGCGTAAAAAAAGGCAGGTGATGAGAACCATAACAACAATGAGTACGGAACTGTTATAGGACCCGAGAGCAAATGTCCACCCGTGAGTGATGGAGTATTTTATTTTTGCGATGAAAGGCACCGCAAGCGTGATGAATGAGACGATCCACGGGATCAGGAGAGAATCCCTTCGGTGCAACTTCAGCCTGTACTGGGCGAATGCCAACCCCATGCAGAATAACGCCGCAAGGGATTGAGGCAGGATATCTTTCACAGGCATCCGCGCGACAACCAGAAAACTGACGGCGATTGTCAGGGTCATGGAAAGTGCGATAAAATAGGCGAAGGTTGTTTTTATCTGTAGCGCTTCGCTGGCAGTGTATTTCGCTCTCATTCTTGTTCCTCGATATCTACTTTACAATATTATGAACGGATTTTTTATTTATAAATTGAAGGAAAATTTCATTAAATCAGGCGTACCTACTCGATACCAGAATAATTTTGGCAGATTATTAATCCATTCAAATCCAAGGAATTATTGGGAAAAGCGGAAAAAAATAAAAACCGAGGCGGGTGTTGCGGCTACCCTTCTTTACGTGGAACAATCGCTGTTACATACCGCTTCAAGGGCCTCCGGGCGATAATTGCGCCCGGCGCACTCACTCCTCCCGGTATCCCCCGATGGTCGCGTTCATGTTCTCAGTGGCGCGACGCCCCACGTCCGCGGCGTCGCGGTTCACTGAGCCCGCAATAATGTCGGCTCCTCGGAGGATCTCCGCGGCGTTCTCCCTGGTGCTCGACACGGTTTTACCGGCAAGGCCGGACATTTCGTCGGCCACCACCGCAAACTCGCTGCCGGCGTCACAGGATTAATTGTCAGGACGGTTTTCCACCTTCATCGCCGTTCTCAATCTTCAGCCTGCAACCGGACAGCGGCAGTCTTCGCGATGTCGTAATTATAGTAGAATGACGCAATGAAAAACAGTCCCGCCGCAATGACATTGAAGACCGGCAGCGCAAGCATCGCCGTCCCTATTCCATATTTATCCGAAAGATGGCCGATAAGGGGCGGGCCGAGGGAGCTGCCCAGGACGTGCTGGATGATAATACAGATCGACAGTGATATCGCCCGCAGTCCGGGGTGAACCACGTCCTGGGTCACCGCGACGGAAGCCGGTACGAATGCAACGGCCGATATGCCGCCCGCGATCAGGACCCCATACTGCATGATCCCGCTGAAAACACTGAACGCCATGAAGAACACTCCCGCGGTGATCAGTGAGGAAATCACGCAGAACAGAAGCCGTGCGTTGGATGTCACCCGCAGCCACCTGTCAGCCAGAAAACCCCCGAGGGGTGCACCGACGATGGCCATGAGCATGACGATACTGCTCTTGACACCGGCCTGCCCCATCGGGATTCCCTGAATCCTGTTGAAGTATGTCGGCAGCCAGCTCAGGAGCGCGGTCGTGACAAAAACATTTCCGGCAAAAGCCAGGTTGTTGAAAAGAAGTGATTTCGTCCGGACAAGGGAGAGCGCAATCTCCTTCCATGAGGGCTTTTCTCCGGAACCACCCCCATTCCCTGTCACCGAAGCGTCCAGATCAACCGTTTTGTAGTCCTTTACCCTGAAAAAGAGAAGCGCCACAAGCATCCCGGGAAGCGCCACAATACCGAACGCATGCCGCCATCCGTAATGCTCGGCTATTATGCCGCCAAGCGCAATCCCCATCGCGCTGCCGAGCGGTATCGACGCGTTCCATATTCCGAGCATGCGTGCGCGGAGTCCATGCGGGAAGAGGGCCGATATCATGGCGGTCCCTCCAGGCGCATATCCCGCTTCACCGATGCCGATGAATGCCCGGGACGTGAAAAGCTGGAAGAAATTCTGCGCAAAGGCGCATGACAGGGTCGCAAGGCTCCACAGCACCGACATGATCCCTATGCTCTTCTTCCGGCTCCACCGGTCGATCGCAATTGAGGCGGGAAGCGTAAATAACAGGATTGACCAGTACACCGCCGACACCAGGAGGCCGCACTGTGCGTCCGACAGCCCCCAGTCGCGCTGAATATAGGGGAAAAGAGAAACCACAAC
>CAZPZJ010000338.1:0-2734 GCA_964591055.1 uncultured Leptospiraceae bacterium | reverse complement strand
GCTGGAGAAGAGCTTAAGCACCTAATGGCCGGCGTGAAATCCAAGACATCAAAACATGAAGGCTTAGACCTTAAGGATGAAGGCTTAAGCCTAAATGATAAACCCTTAAACCATAAGGATAAAACCTTAGACCCTAAGCCTAAAGGTGATAGGCCTAAATCCTTAGACCTAAAGGATAAAGGATCAGACTCTAAGGCTAAAGGCTTAAACTCAAAGGCTTTAGGCGAAGCTGTCAAAGGAGCTAACAGCAACAGGCGATCTATAGCTATCTGGAGCCCTAAGATCTCTGCTGTAATGTGGTACCTGAAGAAGACAACTCCAGAGTTCTCTATCTCAGAAGAAGCCAGAGCGATCCTAGAGGAAGGCCTGGAGAAAAAGTATCCTGAGCTTTTCCAGAAGGTAAAGGAAGGGCTGAAGAGATAATGCCAGCACTTGGAGAAAATCATATCTTTGCCACCGAGTCTAGAGGCCAAATCCCAAACACTGGTGGAAGTCCTGAGATAAGGAGTTAAATGGAACTTATGGGACTTGAAATAGGTATATTGGCAGATTTGGGGGTAGCTCTTGCGACTTTCATCTTAGCATACATGACAGCCTCAACTATTAAAGAAATACGTCTGCAACAAAAGAAAGACCGATTGCAAAAAGAGATGACCTTGTTGGTTGGACCATTGCGCTCCAGACAAGACAGTCATTTTTATTTTGGCTTATGGCGCGAATATCCACCTAGTCGGAGTACAAGCGATAGCACTTTCAATTCGAAAGTATATTTTGATTTTTGGGATGGAATTATAGTAAATATGTATTTAGGAAACGCGGATTTATCGTTCGCATTGCAAAATTATATTGATTCAAAAGAAGCTTATTGGAATATGGTAGGAAATCGTTGGCCCCCTCAATTTGATAATACAACCGAATGTAAACAAAGAAAACAACGAGTTGCAACTACTAGAGAAGCGTTACGCATCGAAACCGACAGACGATACAGAAATTTAAGAAAGGAAATAGATCAGCTTGAAGAACGCCCCTTGTGGCAATTTTAGAAATGAGTCCCTCACAGTCACAGAGGGATCGTATCCTATGGATTCTCTCCAACAGCGGCGGGAAGATGAAGCGAAGCGACTTGAGGCGGCGCGTGAGCATGAGGCTTGCAGACCTGGAGCCTATCCTTGAGGAGCTGGCAAAGGAAGGCCATATAAGGATCTCAGGAGATATGGTGAGTCTGAGATAACCTCACCTAATCTAGGACAAAGCCTAAGCGAAGAGTAGACAAAAAATAGAATGGTGGCAACCCTGGAAGAGAAATACGCCATTCAAATCTGAGATCTGAAGCTAGGCAGTTGATGGAGCAGGCTGAGAGGGCAAAGGTTCCTCACCATTCTTATTTTGGTTACACCAGAAGCTTCTAATAGTTATTTCATTACAAAACATCAGCATCAAAAATCATAGAGGGAGGAGAATCATTGGCCAAAATTAAATGTCCTAAATGTGGATTTGAGGATGAGGGTAAATTTTGCAGCAACTGTGGATCAGCTCTTTCTCAATCAAATGTTCCATCCATCCCTGCTGATGTCTCATGGCTTGATAAATGCCCTGTCTGTAAGACAGGTAAGCTATCACCAATAAGCAAGAAGAAGCTTTTTGGCCTATCCAAAGAAAATAAAGTTGAATGCGTCAATTGTAATGCATCATTTACTAAAAAGAATAATAATTACCAGCTTACCTATGTCGTTAATAGTGATGATCAAATTTGGCAGGATTATGGAAACCAGACACTTGAGGAGAGGGAGTGGAAAGCTATAGCCTATGGCGGTCTATCTGATGAAAAGCAGAAAGATGCTGATATAGGCGATTGGCTTGAACAGCTCAAAAGTGGCAAAATTCCACAGATGAGCAAAGATTCGCCAGTGATACTGAAGAAAGGTGAAGAATTAATATTTTCTATGCCTAATATTTCACTGTTAGAAGCCAGAGCAGTAAGGAAAGGGGGCTATGGTGGACCTAACATAAGAGTAGCGAAAGGTTTGAGTTTTAGAGTGGGTGCATTTCAAATACAAAGCCACGAGGAGCTTAAAGTGCTGGATCAAGGTATAATTACCCTTACCAATAAAAGAATAGTGTATTCAGGAGCAAAGAAGACGGTAAATATTCCCCTTAATAAAATAATATCTATTGAACCATATAGTGATGCTATCTCAATTGTGAGGGAGGGAAAAGAGAAGACCCAGCACTTTAAAGGTATCAATCAGGGGAATCTCACTGTTTCAGGGAATGGAAGAGAGTACCATGAGCCGTTTTCAGGATTGATATTTATGTATATGATCCATGGATTGACTAAACAGGAAGAGTGATCTATTCAAAGCATGTCAATTGTAGGGCCTCATCCCTCCAGGCAGAACTCCTGAGGCCATAGGCCATCCTCAGAGCCCTTAGAGCCCATATCTTCAGCTTCGAAGCGGCACCTGATCATCTCATCGACCTCCGAGAGCCTGACCTTGAAGACCTCTGCCAGAATCTCTTTGGCGGCCTCAAGCTCCATAGCCTTCAAATCGCGGTGCACGACCCTATTCTGTGGCCTGATTAGCTGCTCAAAGGCTCCTGCCATGATGAGCAAATAGGCCTGATGAGAATAAATACTTTGGCCTGAAATCAATATCAAGCGACCATTTTTTCATGAGAGGAATAAGCGATTAAGATACAAAGGATGGATGAAGACCTGAAATTGAATAAATTC
>CAZPZJ010000337.1:0-2749 GCA_964591055.1 uncultured Leptospiraceae bacterium | reverse complement strand
ATCTCGCCGAAGCGCCGGCGAAGCTCCGCGCTGGTCATGTACAGCCGCTCCCGCGCGCGGGTGATGCCCACGTAGCACAGCCGCCGCTCCTCCTCCACCCCGTCGTCGTTTTCACATGAATTGGCATGGGGAAACAGCCTCTCCTCGAGTCCGGTGAGAAACACCACCGGGAACTCAAGCCCCTTGGCGTTGTGCACGGTCATCAGCGTCACCATGTCGCTGCGGGCCTCTTCAGCCTCGGGATCGTCCTCGGAGGAGAGCAGCGAGATGTCCTGCAGAAATCCCTCCAGGCTGGCGGAGGGGTCGCGCTCCTGGTAGTCAAACACGCTGTTGAGGAACTCGTCGATGTTTTCGATGCGGGCCTTGCTTTCCGGAGTTTTTTCCGCCTCAAGGCCTTCCATGTAGCCCGACTCCCGCAGCACCTCCGCCACGAAGTCGGCCAGTGTAACTTTTTCGGGGACGCTCTCCTTCCTGACGATGAGACGGGCCATCATCTCCCTGAACGCGGCAAGGCCCTGCGGCATGCGCCCCGGCACCATGCCGTCGCGGATTGCCTCCCATTCGCTCACTGACTCACGGTAGGCGGCGTCCTGGATTTTGTCGATTGTGGCCTTGCCGATGCCGCGCGCCGGCGTGTTGATGACGCGAAGGAGGGATATCGAGCTCGCGGGGTTGGCGATGAATTTCAGGTAGGAAACGACGTCCTTGATCTCCTTCCGGTCGTAGAATTTCAGGCCGCCGATGACCCGGTAATTGATGTTCTCGCGCCTGAGGACGTCCTCGAACACGCGTGACTGTGCGTTTGTGCGGTAGAAGACGGCGAAATCGCCGTTTTTCAATCCATCGGAGCGGCGAAGCGCGATGATCGTATTGACCGCAAACTCGGCCTCCCCGTATTCGTTGTTGGCGCGGCACACGACCACCGGCTCCCCTTCCCCGCGGCAGGCGCGGATGGTTTTGTTTTTGCGGCGGGCGTTGTTGCGGATCACATGCGCGGCGGCTTCAAGGATCGGCTCGCGCGAACGGTAGTTCTCCTCGAGCACCACCACCTTCGCGTCACGGTAATCGTGCTCGAAGTTCAGGATGTTGCGGATGTCGGCGCCCCGCCAGGAGTAAATGGACTGGTCGTCGTCCCCCACCACGCAGATGTTTTTCGACTCGGAGGCGAGGAATCGCGCGATCAGGTACTGCGCGTAATTGGTGTCCTGGTACTCGTCGATCATGAAATAACGCCAGAGGCTCTGCAGAGACTGCAGCGACTCCGGGTGTTCGCGAAAGAGCTCCACGGTCTTGATAAGGAGATCGTTGAAGTCGAGCGCGTTGTGCTTTTCCAGCGAACGCTGGTAGCGATCGAAAAAGTCGGCGAAGTCGAAGGTGTACGTCTGGGGAAACAGCAGCGAGGGATCGCTTTCCTGGAGGTATTCGGCTTTCTCCTTAATCTCCGAAATCTTCGACGCGATGGACGATGGCTTGATGATTTTCGAATCCAGGCGGTTTTCCTCAAGCAGCTCCTTTATGAGCGCTTCCTGGTCGGAGCGGTCATAGATGGAAAAGTTGGAGCCTATGCCGACCCGCGATCCGTGGCGGCGCAGGATGTGCACCGACGCCGAATGGAATGTCTTGATGAAGGCGTCCCTGCCCGTCGGGCCGATGAGTCCCGCTACGCGCGTGCGCATCTCCTCGGCGGCCTTGTTGGTGAAGGTGACCGCGAAGATGCTCCGGGGAGGCGTCATTTTTTGCGTTATGAGATAAGCGATGCGGTGGGTGATGACCCGTGTTTTGCCCGATCCCGCGCCCGCAAGAATCAACAGCGGTCCTTCGGTATGCAGCACCGCGGCCTTCTGGTTGTCGTTGAGTGAATCGATCAGTTTCATGTGCACGCGATGTCCGGAAATTGGATGTGTAAATAATGCAACCGCCATGAACGCGGCGCAAAGCCGCCTTCATGAGCGCTGAGTATTGAACACTTTTCAGGCATTCTATTCAGGAAAGCATGCGTCGGAATGCCAGTGAAAAAGGAAGCGAGAGGCTGGTCGATTCCTTTTTAATGGCGTGGATTATTTTCTTCGCGCCGTGCTGCATGTCCCGCTGGTCGGTGAGGTTCGAGACCACCGTGGTAAGACCGATATCGCCGAGATTGAAGGCCTTGATCTCGGCCCGAAGTGAGCGGTAAAAACCTCCCAGTGCCGCTTCGCAGGCAGAGGGAATGGTCCTCCCGTACGAAGCGCCGTACGCGTCCGGGGTGGATATCTGGACGATATGGCCGCTGCCGCGCGCGGTCATTCCGGGCAGCAGGTGCTGGAGCAGGTGAATGGGCGCGGTGACGGTTTCCGCAAGGGCGGCGGTCAGGTCTGCTGTCGTGGTCCGGCTGAAATCCCTGTCCTCCAGCCTCTCGGTGATAAAGACGGCGATATCGATATTGTCGAAGTGCCCCCGCATGATTTTTATGATCCGGTCGACGTCTTTCAGGTCGGCCATATCGCAGCGATAGGCGTACACTCTTGTGCGGTATACGCCGGCGCTGCGCTCAAGATCTTCGAGCGGCCTGCGCTGGGTTGACATCAGCGCCAGGTTGGCCTTCGCTTCTGCGAACGCCATGGCGAGCGCGGAGCCGAGTTCGGTGGTGCAGCCGGTGATCAGGACATTCTTCCCAATAATTCGTTCCACGTCTCGATTCCTCCAGTAGTGAATGATCTGCCGTATGTGTTTTGCAATACCCGGGGAGAGGGGCGCTTCCGCATCGCCCGGA
>CAZPZJ010000336.1:0-2755 GCA_964591055.1 uncultured Leptospiraceae bacterium | reverse complement strand
GTTACGGATTTTTAATGAAGGATCTGCTGAACTGTGCGCCGCTGCTCAAGCCGGTCATGATGGATATTTCCCCCGTGCTGCTCGAAAAACAACGCGTTCTCCTCGGTGAAAGCGCTGCAGGGTATGTCCGGGACGACTTTTTCGGGCAGAATGCATCATTTTTCGCGGGCTTCGATCTTGTAATATTGAATGAAGTCGTCGGTGACTTTCCTGTTGCGGTTGATCTTGTTCTTCCCGAATTAGCGCTTGGGGCTGACGCCGGCAGCTGCGTGGTTTCGATAGCGACAGCCCTTATACGAAAATATTCTCTTGAGGTTCCCACGGACGGGCCGTTCAATTTCAATATTGGCGCAGTACAGGCGGTGGAAAAGCTGTGCAGGAGCGGGGCGCGCACTTTTTTCATCAGCGAACACAGCTGTGAAGCGCGCACCGCACCCGCAATGAAAGGGCTGATGGAGGTAGCAGGCGCGGGTTTTCCTGAACGGATTCCCCTGAAGGGGCATGATGAGTATACAGTCAAGTTCTCACATCTGAAAGCCGTTGCCGCAGCGCATGGATACCGGACGACGAGGGGGCAGTATATCGATTTTCTTGAACCTGTCATCGATGAACACCTGCGTTTCATCCTCACATCCGGTGCTTCGACCCGGGATGAATATGAAATTATTCGCCATTTCGTGTACGATATTCAAAAATACGAGTACATGGTTTTTATAAAACAATAATACCCGGGGATTTCTGTTGCCGGGGTGTGCAGGATTGCGCACCCCGATGTTTCGGAAATGGAAACGTGAGCCGGGACAAACCGGCCTGACCGCTGATCTATCCCTGCATTTCGGCTTTGCGGTTTAAAAGATGTTTGTAGTATACCGATTTTGTCTGGTTGGCGCTTTCAAGCGCTTCAATCTTTCTGTTGATTTCCTGCGCGGTATGCCTGTTGATTTTTTTCTTTTTTGATGCGGCGGACTCGGTGGAAGTCTGGCCGATTTCCTGTACCTGGTCTGACATTGTGCCTCCATGAATTATTTTGAAAATGCGCCCTGAGCGGGGATCGTTATACAGTAAAATCCTGATCTGCCGCCAGAACGGTAAAAAGCATTACAAATCCCGGTGATTGCTGTCAAGATAAAACGCGCTTTTTTAGCGACGCCTGTCAGGCCTCGAATGTCTGGAGCGCCTCCTTGAATTTCGGGAGTGAACCGCTGATGACATCTTCGGAAACGCAGTAGGCAAGCCTGAAATACCCGGGACCCGCGAATCCAACCCCGGGGACCGCCAGGATGTTAAACCGCAGAAGGTGACGGACAAACGCCACATCGTCGGATGCCGGGGATTTGCAGAAGACATAGAACGCCCCGCTGGGCTTCGGGAAGTTGTAGCCCGCACCATAAAGTCCGTTGACAAGCAGGTCCCTGCGCCGCCTGTAGGCGTCGATGTCCACGGCGGCTTCAATCAGCAACGCCACTGCCCGCTGCATCAGCGCGGGGGCGTTGACGAAGCCGAGTATGCGGTTTGAAAGTATGAGTCCGCCCATCAGTTTTTCTACTTCCGCGCAGGAAGGGTTTACGGCTATGTAGCCGATTCGCTCTCCGGGAAGGGACAGCGTTTTTGAAAATGATGTGACCGCAATCGACTGGCGATAGTGTTTCAGAATACCGGGGACTGTAACTCCGTCGAACACGATCTCACGGTAGGGTTCGTCCGCCACCATGTATATAATTCGTCCGGTTTGTTTTTCGAGGAGCCGCGCGAGCTCTATGATCTGTGTTTCGGAATACACCGTTCCCGTGGGATTGTGTGGAGAGTTGATGAGAATGGCCCTTGTTTTCGGGCTGATGGCCCGCTCGATGTTCCCGATGTTCAGGCTGAAGTCATCGTTGGTGTCTACCTGAACAAGGACACCCCCGTGGTTTTCCACGTAGAATCCGTATTCGACAAAAAACGGTCTGGGGACAATGACCTCGTCCCCTTTGTTCAGTATCGTTTTCAGCACCACATTCAGCCCGCCTGCCGCACCGCATGTCATGACGATGTGCCTGCCTTCGATGTTTACTTCGTGGTCATTCCGGACCTTTTTCGCCATTGCCGCGGTTACTTCAGGAAACCCGGAGTTGGGCATGTATCCGTGCCTTCCGTTTTGCCTCTCCGAGCAGAGGGTGTTGAGTGCGTTGAAGAAGCTTTCAGGCGGTGAGAGGTCGGGATTGCCGAGGCTGAAGTCGAACACGTTCTGCGCGCCGAATTTGGCTTTCAGAACTGTGCCCTCCTCAAACATGCGCCTTATCCATGATGATTTTTCCATCGCCTCGCTGATGTAGCGTGATACCGGCATAGATCATATCTCCACAAGGAATTTGTATTCAAAGTGAGATGAAAGAAGGGCTTTTGTAAATACATTTTTTCGATGTGGGAAACAAAGAGGGGGAAATGTACAATGGAACTTGGAAAATTGCGATGGAAATCCGCGTCAGCGTTTTCAGGTCATTTTTGATCCGCGGAAAATGAAAAGCGTCCTTCCGATCTTGATCTCGTCCCAGTCATAAAGCGGCTTGGGGCGAAGCAGCTTCTTTCCGTTCAGGAATGTACCGTTATCGGATGCAAGATCCATCAGGATGTAGCCCTTATCAACTTTTTTTATTCTGGCATGGCCCGGTGAAACGGCCTGATCCTTGACGACAATGGTGTTCTGCTCATCCCTGCCTATCGTGACCTGGTCCCAGAAAATGGGGAATTTCTTTCCGGTTTCAGGCCCGTCTTT
>CAZPZJ010000335.1:0-2762 GCA_964591055.1 uncultured Leptospiraceae bacterium | reverse complement strand
AGTTCGCGTTCGCCGATGACGACTTCGGCTACGAGGAGGAAAGTTTCGAGGAGGCGTATTCAGAAGAGGACGAAACCGGCGAATGCGATGAAGAAGAATACGCAACGGACGATGACCTGCGCGATGGCGGCGGATTCATCGACGCGCTCAACCGCCTCTTCTTCGGGGGACTTGACGCGTCGGTGACGAAGTACGACCTGAAAAACATTGACGGAGCGCTCGACGTCTCCGACCTGGAGATCGAGGACCTTTCCGGAGTCGAGCACTGCGTCAACCTGGTGGTGCTGAACCTCGCGGGCAACGACCTGGTGAAAATTTCCGCGCTCGCGGGCCTTGTGCGCCTGGAGTCGCTCTTCCTCTCGGAAAACTGTGTTGAGGACATCGGATGCCTCGCGGGCCTGGTGAACCTGCGCGAGCTCGACATCTCGTTCAATTGCGTGGAGGACGTCTCGGTGCTCCGCTTTCTGCCGGCGCTCGAGTACGTCAACGTGATTGGCAATCCACTGCGCGACTTTTCCGCGCTCGACGAGATCGAGGCGAGAGGGGTGATCGTCGTCAGGTAAATTTCTGTATCAGCGCCTCGCAGCACCCGCTGATGTCTCCGTCACATCCAGACGCTGCAGCCGCCCGCCGCGCCCGCGGAACATCCCGCGTGGCTTCGCGACGCGCTGTTCACGCGCCGCGGGGATCACGGATCAAAGAAGGCGAGACGCTTTCCGGCGCTCGTTATCGAAACTCTCCTCCCCGCAAATTCCTTCGCGTCAAACTGCAGGAAATATTCGTCGGTCTTCCCGGCGTTCACGGGAGCATTCGCCTGACCGGCGCGCTGCGTCATCGAGTACGCAATGCACAGTGTGATCGTTGTGCCGTCATCGCCGCCTGGCGCGCTTTCACGGTACAGCCTGAATCGCGGGTTGTAATTCCCGAATGTCGGGTAGCGAAGCATCAGCGAAATGATGTTGTTCTGCCGGAAATGCCACACGAGGGACACTTCCGGGGATTTCGGGCATTGTTCCGCACGCTCGATGGGGAGGAGGGGGCCGGCGACGTCTCCCCGGTATGTCCACCTGGAACTGCTGCCGGGGATTCGCTTCCCGGTCTTTTCATCGCGGGCGATCCATGTGGCCGCCTGGTGTTCCACCCAGAATGTCTGGTTTTCCCCCAGGGCCGCGGCCGCCCTGCTGTCCGGGAACGAGAGGTCGACACTCACTGTTTTACCGGGCATGTCCATGCCGAAGGAACTGTCGCGCCCGGCGACGCGCGCCCGGCGGAGGATGCGCAACCGCGCCGTGCGGCTTCCGCTTCCCTTCTCATGGGGAACAACGCTTTCAGTTTTCACCAGCAGCCAGGTCTGTCCCATCCAGGAAGCGTGGGCGCTGAGGGCGATACAGATTATCAGCGGGATCAGAATGAAAGTCGCTCTGCTCATTTCATTTTTCTCCATAACCAAGAGGAAGGAGTGAACGCGAGGGGCAGTATATGCGGGCAAGGGAAATAATTCCAGAGAAAAATGGTCGCGGCTTTTCCCTGTTGATACATACATGAGTAAAAGTGTTGACCACTGGATATCATGCGTACATCTTTTGATGAGAAAAAACCGAAAAAGATGAGAGATGAACGTTCCACATAAAAGGATTGTGCTGAGGGAGGCGTGCTGTGGCGATTCCTGATTACCAGGCTGTAATGCTGCCATTTTTAAAGGTTTTATCCGACGGGGAAAACCACGCTCTGCGCGGCACCATCGATCGGCTTGCTGTACAGTTTGCTCTGTCGGAAGAGGAGCGGAGAAGGCTTTTGCCGAGCGGGCAGCAGGAAGTATTCGCAAACAGGGTCGCATGGGCGCGGACATATCTGGGGAAGGCCGGTCTTGTCGAACCTGTGTCAAGGGGAGTGTTTCGAATAACGGCGACAGGAATGTCGGTTGTCGAATCGAATCCCCAGACAATTGACGTAAAATACCTTGAACGCTTCCCGGAATTCATCGAGTTCAGAAAAAAGCGCAGGGATGATGGCGGAAATAAAGCGGAAATAGTTGAAAAGTCGCCCGAAGAGATGCTGGAGGAGTCCTACTTGAACCTCAGGGAGAATCTTGCGGACGATATTCTGGAACATATAAAGTCGTGTTCGCCCTCGTTCTTTGAAAGGCTTGTGATCGAGTTGCTGGTGAAGATGGGCTACGGCGGTTCCAGAAAGGACGCGGCCGAAAGAATCGGAAAATCCGGGGATGAGGGGATCGACGGAATAATCAAGGAGGACAGGCTGGGCCTTGATATCATTTACATCCAGGCAAAAAGATGGGAAGCGACTGTCGGCCGTCCGGAGATACAGAAGTTTGTGGGAGCGTTGCAGGGGCAGAGGGCGAAAAAAGGCATTTTTATAACAACATCGAGCTTCTCAAGGGAAGCTGGAGAGTATGCAGAAAAAATTGAAAACAAGGTCGTGTTGATCGATGGCGATGAACTTGCCCAATTGATGATCGATTACAACCTTGGTGTTTCCACGGTCGCGTCCTACGAAATAAAGAGGATCGATTCGGATTACTTCCAGGAAGAGTGAGATGCCCTCTCCGTTTCACCTTCCCGTTTCCTCCTGATCCCGCGATAGCGCAGTACCTACAGTTCAAGCAGCGGCGACGGCCCTTCACGAGGCGCGACATGGAGGGCGATGCCGCAGCCAAGCGCCTCGCGGTGCGCGGCGAGCGCAAGCGCCGGAGTGTTGTTTTCGCCGGAGAGGTGCGCCAGGCATATCCATCTCAGCCGTGA
>CAZPZJ010000334.1:0-2778 GCA_964591055.1 uncultured Leptospiraceae bacterium | reverse complement strand
TGTCCCTTCACAGAGGCGATGCCGCACAGCATGATTACAAAGGCTCCGCACACCAGCACACTGACGCGCTTGCCATGATTCTCTCTCATATAATCCTCCTTCCTGGATGCCCGGCCAATGCCGCATGGCGCCCCGGTATTGCAGCATCATACCCGGGATACCATTACTCACTGTCGGCAACACCATGATAATACAGCGTACCCGGGCAAACGGCAATTTTTTATGAACTTACCGACAGGCGCCCGCCTGCACCACTCGGATGGATAGAATCCACATTGACAAATCCGTTTTGCACTGTCAGTGTTCATTGCAATTCAGTACATCCATGAAAAACATGTGGGTCATGAATTATGTCTCATTTCACTACATGCGCTGCACATACCGAAACTCGCGTCAGGTGTTCATTCCAGGGGGAACACACGGGGCGACCGCGGGGGTAACAATACTGCGGAGAGAAACGCGCAAAATACTGGTTGATCCTCCAACAGTGGCGTTTATACACGATCATGGAACCGACAAACCAAAAAGCGCCCAGCGCTTTTCCATGCCGCATCAGGAGGCCATCATGAAGCATGACACCATCAGGGAAAAAGCGGCGAGCATTCTGGCAGGCATCGGACATGAAGGGGACAGCGTCATTGTCCCGGATGAACTCGATGATTTCTTCCGCGAAACCCCATGCATCGGGGCAAGGGACGCCTACACCGATATCTTCACCGTGCGTGCGCTTGACATGATATCCGCCGGGAACGTCCCGGTGAAACCTCACGACCGCGCAGACTTTCAGGAGATGCTCTCATCAGCCATGGACGACAACAATGGGGCTCTCAGGAAATGGGCGCACTCCAACAGCGAGCGCGCCCGGTTTTTGCAGATGGCGCAGCGGGAGTACGGCCCCATATTCGACGGAAGCGAGCTTCTGCTGATCGCATACCTGATCGAAGAGCGGGACACATTTTCAATCGTGAAAGCGGCGCTCGAACGCACGCCGACATAGCGTTGGGCGCATAAATGATCCGTCTCCGCGCGGATAACCTCATCACGACATCGGACCGGCTTTCTGCATTTCCGCAGATCGCGTTCACTTCCGAAGCCTTGGCGGCGGGACGCATACGCGCCTCATCCCCTCCTGAAGGGAGATCGCGTCAGCCGGGCAGAAGCGGGCGCACACTCCGCAGCCGATGCAGTATTTCTCCTCGCGCACGGCGACGCCGCCATCATCAAGCTCGATGGCGTCCACCGGACAGCGCTCCACGCAGACGCAGCACCCCGTGCAGGCATCCCTGTCGATCACCGAAAGATACATCGTGGAGTTCACCATCGGCGAGGCTCCGTTGCGCCAGAGCGTAAAGGTGTCGCAGCAGTCCTTGCAGCAATTGCAGATGCTGTTCTCCTCCTTCTCGATGTTGGAGCCGTTGTGAAACGCCTTGTGCACCAGGCCCGCCTCTTCGACCTGTTTCATGATCACCATTGCCTCGTCCTTCGACACGCGACGTGCGAACCCATGGTTGATGGTGTGGCGGGCCGACTTGCCGAAGGTGAAGCAGACCTCGGACGGTGCGTTTGTCGCGCAGGCGTGGCCGAGCACCCTGGTGTAGTTGCGGCAGAAACAGTGCCCCACGGCGATATCATCGTACTTGGCGATTATCTCTTCCACTGTTTTTGAAGGCACGATGACCTCTTCCGCCTGAACCGCCTTATTCACGACGATATTAATTTTCTTTCCGCCTTCGTTCGTAAAAACAGGGACGGTCCGGTCAACCGGCGGCTGCTGCTCGAAGAACGGCAGGAGCCCGTCGTAGTTGCCCTGTATGAAATCCCGCAGCTCGCCCAGCAGCTTGTGGTACAGGTTTGCGATCTTTTCGTAATCCCTGATCTTCTCCCCCTGCGGGAGCTCCTTCATGAAGGTGTACTCGAAGGTGCCCACGACAATGAGCGGAAGCAGCCGGTAGACCATCGCCCCCTTCGTGTTCGGCTGGTTGAAGATAATTCCTTTTTTCGCGAGCGAGTCGGTCTTCTTCACAATCTCATTGTCACTCATGCCGGCGGTCGCGCGTATCTCGTCGGCGGAAAGGGTCGTTTTCGCGCTGAAGTTTTGTACGACAAAAGCGGCGTCATCCTCGTCGAGATAGAACTTCACTATGCTGATCAGAGTATCGGTGACTGCAAACGGAATCATTCCGGCGCGTGCGATGAGGGTTGCGGCCTCGCGGTATTTTTCCTCGGCATTCCGGGGTGATGTCATACTGTCCCTCCACATTGTATTTATCATCGGCTCTACGCCGAAATTGGACCGGCGTATACCGGCGCCAGGCGAGCGTAACCCGAGAATCTCACAAATCACATCATGAGTCAACGACAATATAACGGGCCGCTCTCCATGCGCAACATGAACGCACCGCTCATCTTCAACGGGCGTCATCGCGCACAGCTTCAGAGATAATGAACGGGACGGAATCTTTTTCAAGCCGCCTGAAAATTTTCTTGATATCCGGCGTTTCGAGCAACACTATTGTGCTTCGCACCACAGGAGGACACCATGTTAAGGCTCAGAAGACTGTTGATTGCACTGGCTGTTTTCTTCGCAATACCCCTGATACTCTACTTCTTCATTCCCGCGACGATCGTCAGCTTGTCACACGGAATTGACAGGAGCATGGCGAACCTGTCGAAGAAAAGTGTCAGGATCGGCAATCACACGATAGCGTACCTTGAGGGCGGAAAGGGTGAGACCGTCGTTCTGCTGCACGGCTTTGGCGCCGACAAGGACAACTGGAC
>CAZPZJ010000333.1:0-2830 GCA_964591055.1 uncultured Leptospiraceae bacterium | reverse complement strand
CAATGGAGCCCAGTAAAACAGCTGCAATCGCGGCGGCAATCATCCGGTTCATTGCGGGCACACTCCTTGGTGTCGGGTGTTCGGCGATGGCGCGCAGTGCATGTCTGCGCGCCTTGCAATTATAATGGACAGAACGCGGCGCGCGTCAAGTGTTCTTTTCCGCGGAAAGGCATTGCTATTCGCCCGCCGCGCTTTCATTCTGCGGACGGGTTACCAGGGAAAGGAACACATACCCTGCGACGCCCGATATCACCGACGCCGCAAGGATCCACAGCTTTGCCCGCTGGAGCAGCGCCGGGGAATCGAAGGCGAGGATCGCGATGAAGATTGACATGGTGAAACCGATGCCAGCAAGCATCCCCGCGCCGAGGATGTGCGCCGCGCCCGCACGCTCCGGCATGCGGGCTATGCCGGTTTTGACGGCCGCGAGCGAGCACGTCACAATGCCCAGCGGCTTACCGACGACGAGACCTGCGACGATCCCGAGCGTAAGCGGGTTGATCACGGGCAGAATGTGCGCAGCGGAAACGGGGATACAGGTGTTGGCCAGCGCGAAGAGGGGCATGATGACAAAGCCCACCGGCAGGTGCAGAAAGTGCTGCAGCCTGTACGACGGCGATGATTCGCCGCCATCCCCGAACGGCACCGCGAACGCGGTCAGCACGCCGGCGATGGTCGCATGAATCCCGGATTTCAGGAGGAAAAACCACAGCGCCGCGCCGAGCAGCAGATAGGGGGCGAGGCGTGTGATCCCGAGGCGGTTGAGGATGAGCATCACGGCGAAGGTGAGCGCCCCGGCGGCGAGGAAAAAAGGCGAGATCGCCGTTGCGTAGAACAGCGCGATTATGATGATAGCGCCCATGTCGTCGATGATCGCGAGCGCAACCAGAAACACCTTGAGCGCCGGCGGGACGCGATCGCCCAGCAGCGCCATGATGCCGATGGCGAAGGCGATGTCGGTGGCCATTGGAATCCCGAAGCCCGACATGGTGTCGGTCCCGGCGTTGAAAAACACGTAGATGGCGGCGGGAACCAGCATGCCGCCGATCGCGGCGATGGCGGGCAGGATGGCCTTGCGGACGCTGTTGAGCTCCCCGATGTAGAGTTCCCGCTCGATCTCCAGCCCGATCAGCAGAAAAAACACCGCCATGAGCCCGTCGTTGATCCAGTGCTCGATGGTCAGCCCGGCGCTTAGTTTCCAGATCGACGCGTACGCCCCGCCGAACGGCGAGTTCGCCAGCGCCAGGGACAGCACCGTGCACGCAAGCAGCACGATGGCCGAGGATTTTTCACTGGAAAAGAACTCGTTGAAAAGTGTTGAAAGTTGTTGTTTCATCCGGGTGCGCTCCTTTCTTCGACATGATCGGGAAGCTTTTGGAAAATGCAGCTCATCCAGTTTTCCCTGCTCAGCGATGGCTCCAGAAAACCACGCCGGACAAAAGAAAAACAGTTTTTCTGAAAGAATTGTGCCAGTTCCGGCTCGCAGTAGGCGTACATGACGCGATGGACGCTGACACCGTCGATCTCATGCACGCGATCCTTCGCCCCCCGGCCTTCCTGGGCAATCACGTAGATGATGCCCCGGTCCCGGAGTACTGTGCGGAGTACGCCGAGCAGGCGGCCGATCCCGCATTTGTCGAGGTGGATCATCGCCGCCGAAGCGAAAATTCCATCGAACACGCCAATGTCCCCCGCGATGTCGAAAAAATCCATGTGGTGAAAAACAATACCTGGATTGCGCTCAGCCGCGATTTCTATTGACCGGGCGCTGATGTCGACACCGGTTACACGCGCGCCCAGACGCGCCAGGCGCATGCTCTCGTGCCCCTGCCCGCAGCCAAGATCCAGGACCGATGGGCTGGCGGGGAGCAGCGAGACGAACTCACTCAGCGAAGGAAGGAGTGCTTCATCTGCATACCATTCGTCTGCGCTTTTCGGGGCCATCAGGTCATAAAAAAGCACCATCTCTTCGTATGTCATCTGCTCCTCTCGTTGTTCAGGCGGTTGTGGAGATAATCCGGGCCTGAATGAAACTGCGCATACGCTGTTGATCAATATTCCTGACGGACGGTCGCGTGCCGCCGATGGTAAATCCCACCGCCCCGGGCATGGTTCCGATGCGGAAACGCTTTTAACGATACACCGTTTTCATGGTGATATCAAGACTTTTTCCTTCCAGTTCACGGCATGGCAAAACGCTTGCAACAACCGCTCGCGATTGGTATGGTGGATGCGTCGCAACAGGGGGCAATCACCATGCTTGAAATCGCGTACTGGCTCTATCTTTTCAACATGACATTTTTAACCGTCCACGAAATGGATTCGGCGTACTGGCGCGAATGGGACCTGTTTCACCTGAAGGGGGGCGCGGGCTCGTTTTTGCTTATCCACATACCCCTTGTGCTTGCGCTGCTGTGGGGAGCGGGAGAGGTGCGCGACGGCAGCGCCGCGGGGCTTGTGCTCTCAATGGCGCTTGCGATCGCGGGCGTGTTCGCGTTCTTAATCCACCTGTACTTTATCCGCAGGGGGCATCCGGAATTCAAAACGCCCGTTTCAGCTTTCATCCTTGGCTCAACATTCCTCGTGTCGCTTGTTCAGTTGCCGCTTGCGGCCTTCCTGCTCAGGGAACGGCTTGCATGAGCGTCAGGATCGTTGAAATGCAGGGGTTCGTCGGCTATGATGACGCACTCAAGCTTCAGGAGATGGAAAAGGAGAGAGTGCTGTCGGGCAAAAGCCCCGGATCAATCTTCCTTCTTGAGCACGATCCGCCCGTCATCACCATCGGGAGGCGCGGCGGCAGGGAGAATTTCCTTGCGGGCGAGGATGAGAT
>CAZPZJ010000332.1:0-2831 GCA_964591055.1 uncultured Leptospiraceae bacterium | reverse complement strand
GCACCATGAAGCCGGAAGACCTCGCGCGCATCCACGGCACCAACGAGCGCATCGCGCTGTCGACATACGAAACCTACATTAAATTCTACATGCAGTTCATCAAAAATGCTGATATGAAATAACATCGGGCAAAGGGGAGAGGATTGTATGATCCTTTCCCCTCCGATCCGACAGAAATGAACCGCACGCCGGGAAGATGGTACAAAAATGTACCGTTTTTCGCTTCCAGGCTCTTCCCCTGATCCGGAATCTGCCGCCAAACCTTCCGCTTGTTCCGTGTTTTTCCCGCTTCCGCCGCTTTTTCAGCGCGTTTGGGGCCCGCTTTGTTTCCGCAATGTAAACTCCCACCTCTCCGCTTCGCGTGGCACGCATCATGCACCTCCTATTCGTCAGTAACGATTACTCAAGGAGGCTGACTATGCGACACGCACTTACACTCATCGCCGCTATCCTGATCTTCTCATCGCTGGCGACCGGCGCCTTCGCGCAGGAAGCAACGGCCGCGGCGCCGGCGATACAGCCCATCAACGTGGTCTGGACGCTTATAGCGGCGTTTCTGGTATTTTTCATGCAGGCCGGGTTCGCGATGGTGGAAACGGGATTCACCCGGGCGAAGAACGCGGGCAACATCATGATGAAGAACATGATGGATTTCTGCGTGGGATCCATCGCCTTTTTCATCATCGGATTCGGCATCATGTTCGGCGCGGACAGGATGGGGCTTTTCGGCGCCTCGGGATTTTTCCTTTCAGGCGCCTCTCCCTCAACCCCGCAGGGACTGTGGCAGTACACGTACTGGTTTTTTCAGCTGGTCTTCGCGGCGACCGCGGCCACCATCGTATCGGGCGCCATGGCCGAGCGCACCAGATTCACCTCGTACCTGATCTACAGCCTGGTGATCAGCGCGCTCATCTATCCCATATCGGGACACTGGATATGGGGCGGAGGGTGGCTCTCCAACCTCAAGTTCATAGACTTCGCGGGCTCCACCGTGGTCCATTCGGTGGGCGGCTGGGCCGCGCTCATGGGCGCGATATTTCTGGGGCCGCGCATCGGCAAGTACGGCGCGAACGGCAGGCCGCGGGCCATCCCGGGCCACAACATTCCCCTGGCCGCGCTGGGCGTCTTCATCCTGTGGTTCGGCTGGTTCGGCTTCAACCCGGGCAGCACCACCTCGGGAGAGAACCTGAGCATCGGATTCATCGCGGTCAACACCAATCTCGCCGCGGCGGCGGGGGCTATCGCGGCCATGATCACCATCTGGATCAAAACCGGCAAGCCTGACGTCAGCATGACGCTCAACGGCGCGCTGGCGGGACTTGTGGCCATCACCGCCGGGTGCTCATCGGTATCCCCTTCAAGCTCTATATTCATAGGGCTCATCGCCGGCTTCGTTGTGGTGCTCTCGGTCACGTTCTTCGACTTCGTGGCCAGGGTTGACGATCCCGTCGGCGCCATTTCGGTGCACGGAGTGTGCGGAGCGCTGGGCACGCTGCTGGTGGGGCTTTTCGCGCAGGAAAGCTACGCGGGCGCCGGGATAAACGGCCTCTTCTACGGTGGAGGGTTCAAGCTTCTGGGCATTCAGCTCACCGGTGTCATCGCGGTATTCGCATGGACCGTCGTGACCACCGGTATTCTCTTCTTCGTTCTCAGGAAGACCATCGGCATCAGGGTGAGCCGCGAAGAGGAGCTCAAGGGCCTCGACATCGAGGAGCACGGCATGGAATCGTATTCCGGGTTCCAGATATTCAAGGTGCAGTAAAAGGAGGCCATCAATGAAACTCATTACAGCGTACATACAGCCGGAGAGGCTCGATGACGTCAAGAAGTCGCTGACCGACGCGAACGTGACCAAGATGTCGATCACCAATTCGCTGGGATGCGGGCAGCAGGGCGGCTACACCGAGACCTACCGGGGAGTGGACATGGAGATCAACCTGCTCCAGAAGGTGAGGATCGAAATCGCGGTCAACGACAACTTCCTCGACGCCACGATTGACGCAATCATCGCCGGCGCCAAGACCGGAAACATCGGCGACGGAAAGATATTCGTCACCGCCCTTGAGGACTGCATACGCATCCGCACGGGCGAGCATGGCCGGGAGGCCATTGGATAGCAACACACCGGGGCGGGGCGCCGGAAATGGCCCCCCGCCCCGGCGCTCATTACAACACAAGGAGAATGTCATGAAAAAACTGTTACTCGCAATTACGGCGCTGGCGCTTTCAATCGCCCTTTTCGGCGGCGTTGCGATCACCGGCGCACATGCGGAAGAAAGCTCGTTTCTCAGGGCGCCGCTCGGCCTTTCCTACAGCAGCAGTTACTGGTGGAGGGGCGTGGAGCTCAACGGCAAGGATGTCGGCGTGGTGTGGGCGAACGCCGGACTGGAGCTGGGCGGCACGGGCATATCGCTTTTTGTCGCAGCGGGGCTTTCGGAGGATTACCTGCTGTACCACAACAGCAGTTACGAAAGTTATCACAAAACGCAGAAGACACTCAGCGAATTCGACTACGGGGTGAGCTATTCAACCACCGTGGCCGATATCATCAACCTGGGTGTGGGCCTCGCCTACATCCACTACCCGTTCTACGACGAGGCGGACTCGAGCGCGATCGACCCGTCATTCATTGAGGGCTCGCTGACCCTGGGATTGAAAACCGTCCTCAACCCGACAATCTACGCATACTACGATTACTACGTGGAGGAAAGCGCAGCGAAAACGCCGCAGGACGAAGACTACTACCTGAAATTTTCAGTGTCTCACGACATCCTGGCGGCAGGCGATTTCACCTTCACCGCCGGGGCATGGGTCGGCTACTACAACAACGC
>CAZPZJ010000331.1:0-2866 GCA_964591055.1 uncultured Leptospiraceae bacterium | reverse complement strand
GTCGCGGCGTCCGGAACGATCCTCACCATGCTGATGTGCCGCGCCATGAACAGGAACATGCTCTCCGTGTTCAGGGGCATCTCACAGGCCGCGACGGGCGATGATGTGCTGGAATCCGCGCCTTCCCCCGCGGCGGGTCCCGCCGTCCCGCCGGAAACGGCGCTGCTCGACGCAGGGAAGGTGATTGTGGTGCCGGGCTACGGGATGGCGATGGCGCAGGCGCAGCAGGCCGTCAAGGACCTCTACGACGCGCTGACAGCGCGGGGCGCCAAGGTGCTTTTCGGCATTCACCCTGTGGCGGGGAGGATGCCCGGTCACATGAACGTGCTGCTTGCGGAGGTGGACATCCCCTACGACCGCCTCATCGAGATGGACGAAATCAACCGCGAGTTCCCGCAGGCAGGCGTCACCATAATCGTCGGTGCGTGCGACGTCGTCAATCCCGCGGCGATCAGCGTCAGCGGCACCCCGCTCTCCGGCATGCCCGTGCTGCGGGTTGACCAGTGCCCGCTGGTGCTGGTGTTCAACCTCGACAGGCGACCCGGTTACTCGGGCGTGCCCAATCCGCTTTACGGCATGAGCAACGTGGTGATGTTCGAGGGAAACGCCGCGGAGACCGTTGCAAAGCTCGCGGAAAGCGTCAGGCAGGCCCCGCCCGCCTGATTTACGCGGGCGGAGAGAGGGCCTTTTTCAGCAGGTACATTATCTCGCGCCCCATCCGCTCGTCCTGCTCGGGAGAGTGCTCTCCCGCGAAGATCTTCATCCGCTCCCGGTAATACTCGGCCGAATACGAAAACTGCAGAAGCAGGATGATGTTGTCCAGGCAGAAAGACGCGACCTCGACGTCTATGTCGGGATCCACAACGCCTTCGGCCTGCGCCGCCCTGAGCACGGCCTTGTAATACTGCGATGAAACCGTCTCCATCTTCAGCGAGAGCTTTTTCGACAGGTGTGCGATTCCCTGGGTGGTCGCCTCGAGATAGGCCTGGTTGAGAAGGCTGTACTGACGGGAGTATTTCTGCACGTAACAGAGTATCTGCTCCAGCTTGTCGAAGACGCTGCCGTTCATCAAATCAATCTGCCTGAGGGATTCCGCGATGACGGCATAGCCCGAATCGAGCACCGTGAGAAACAGGTCCTCTTTGGAATGGAAGTACGTGTACATCGACCCGATGCTGATGCCGGCGTTCTTCGCGATGGTGTTGATATTGGCGGCGTTGAAGCCCCTTGACGAGAATTCGGCGAGCGCCGCGTCGAGAATGCGCGCCCGCTTTTCCTCGTCGATCTTGTCGAAGGTGCTTTTGTGGTATGTGCGCGACCGCTCTTTCGGCGTTTTTACCCTGTTTTCCGCCGCTTTCGCGTCAGGGCTCATGTCAGCATCGCCTGGATGCGCTGCATGAAGTCGTTGATCTGCGCGGCGTACTCGGGCGACCCGTCGATGGTGACATTGCCCCGCGCGACTCCCTCTACAAATTCCACATCGCGCAACAGCACCGCAAGCGCACCGTCGACGCCGTGAAAGCGCATGTGCACAAACGGCCTCTTGCGCGTGTACACACCGCGCCCGGCCTTCGTTTTTCCAGCTTTGACCCGCAGGTACGCCGCAATGTCCTCGCCTTCAACGGTAATCTGGTAGATGCGGTCGGGCTGTTTGGTGGTCCATTTCACCATGTCGGGATCGCCTCCCCTGTTGTACTGGCTGAGGGCGGTGGTGATCATGTAGAACGCGAGCTTGACCTTGAGGCGCTTCTTCTCCATCTTTTTCGGCCGCGCGTTCGGCATCATGATCTTGAGCGCGAGCAGAAGGCCCATCACCTTCATGAGAAGGCCGACCTTCGTCATCCCCCTGATGGCCGGGATGACCGGCTTGCCGGCCAGCATGTCGTTCATCTTTTTTACGGTGCCGAAGGAGAAAGTGATGTCCGGCTCCGGGCAGATTCCCTGCACCACGCTGAAATCCCCCTTCTCGAAGGAAAGCCACGCCCCCACGGGCGCGGCGCCGTCCTTCGCGACGAACTGCACCCTGGCGCTCACGTCCCGGAAGCGTTCCTTCATTTTCGGGTCGTCCTGCAGGATCACCTTCATGACGGGAAACACCGCGTTGGTAAAAAGGCGCGCGGCGAGAAGTTCTCGTTCACTTGCCATATCAGACCTCGTCGTCCCAGTTTTCGTCTTCCTCGAAGTCGCGCCCCATCACCTCGCGCACCTTCGCCACGATGCTGTCGGTGTCGAACCCGTAGTGGCAGTACAGGTCCTCGGGATACCCCACCACGCAGTAGCAGTCGGGGATGCCCACCTTTTCAAACGCGCAGCCCTTTCCGCTCTTCGCGATCACGTCGGCCACCGCCGTTCCCAGGCCGCCAAGCACGTTGTGGTCCTCGAGGGTGATGATCCTGCGGGTTTCAAGGATGGCCTTCATGACGGCGTCCTCGTCGAGCGGCTTGATGGTGTGCATGTCAAGCACGCGCACGGAAAGGCCGTCGTGTTCCTTGAGTATCTTCGCAGCCTCAGCCGCCTCAAGCACGGTGACGCCGCAGCAGATCAGCGTTATGTCCGTGCCATCCGCGACGGTGACGGCCCTGCCTATCTGGAAGCCGTAATTCTCGTCCTGGTAATAGGTGGGCTCAAACCCGCGGCCGATCCTGATGTACACCGGGCCCGGGTGCTCCACCGCGGCGCGCACTGCGCACGCGGTCTCAATGCCGTCGGCGGGAACGATGACGGTCATGTTGGCGATCGCGCGCATGATGGCGATGTCCTCGGTGCAGTGGTGCGTGGTCCCGGCAGCCCCGAACGAAACGCCTCCGTGCGTTGCGATGATCTTGACGTTCAGGTTCTGGTAGCAGATGTCGGTGCGCACCTGCTC
>CAZPZJ010000330.1:0-2880 GCA_964591055.1 uncultured Leptospiraceae bacterium | reverse complement strand
CGTGGCGATCTTTCCTGACTGATTGCATGACTTCACAGCCTCTGACGGCCCCCCCGTCCCCCGGAGGGGGCGCGATTCAGAGAGGCGTTTCCCGGGCCGGGCCCGGTGTGTGTACGGGGAACCATGTGAAATAGTAAACAAAGAATTAATAAATATGTTGATATTATTTAAATTACAAATGATTATAATGCGTTTATTATAATGAAATACTCAAACACGCGCCTGATACATGCATACAATGGCGTGATAAATAATGGATTGTGAGGGGGTAGTCATGAAGAGAAAAGCGGACGCGGGGATCGGTGATCCCTTCAATACCGTCATACTGCGCAGGTGCGAAGAGTATGACGAAGACGCCATTCGGGAGATAATAAAGGAAGGGATGGCGGCGCTTGATTTCAAGCCTTCAGGAAATATTTTCGTCAAGCCGAATGTCGTCTACGCCAGCAAGGGGGGAAAGCTCGGTACGGGTGCCCATACAAACACCGCCGTGGTCGGCGCGGCGTTGCTGGCGCTGGCGAACAGCGACGAGGTGAAACGGGTCGACCTGGGCGAGAATACGGGAATGCGCATCCCTACCCGCATGTTCTACAAACAGGCGGGCTACTACCGCATGGTGCGGGATGTGAAAAGGAAGGCGCGCGCCAGGGTGAACATCTTCTGCATCGACGAGGAGCGCCGAAACCAGATGCATGTCGGCGGCGTGGTGCACAACACGCTCCGCGTTTCAAGGAAGATGGCTCGGGCCGACTCGAAGGTGTACCTGCCCAAGCTCAAATGCCACAACGTGGTGAACATGACCGGCGCGGTAAAGCTCAACATCGGCATCTGCTCGGACGACGAGCGGGCCATAAGGCACGATTTCATGCTGCCGGAAAAGATAGTGGACCTGCTTGCGGTCGGTTATCCCGACTTCATCGTGATGGACGCGATCGACGTGGGGGTCGCAAATGAGATCATCCCGGCGATGCGAAAGCTCGGGCTGATCATCATGGGAAGAAACCCCCTTGCGGTTGACCTCGTCGCATCGCGGCTCCTCGGCTATGCGGTCAAGGACGTCGTCTACCTGAAAAAAGCGATCGAGCGCGGGTACGGGCCAAAGCGCCTGGAGGACGTGCAACTCGCCGGCGATATTACCACCATGGCCCAACTGGCGGCGCAGGCCAGGAGGCTGATGCCCTACAACGAGGAGTATTACCGCTGGCAGGACATCCACAGGGAATTTGCAAGGTTGAAGACGCCGCTTCGTTTTTACTGGGGTTACTCGCGGGCCGACGATAAAAGCAGGTGCGAATACGGCTGCCTGATGGGGCTCAAGCTCTTCCTGAGCGTCTTCGAGATGTACGGGGGCGAGGAGGCCTTCAGGAACGCGAAGCCCAGCGTGCTCGTCATGGGCAGGGTCGAGGAAGAGATCGACGCCGGGGGAAACGACGTCTTCCTCCTGGGGAGCTGCACCAGCGCGCGGGTGGTGAACGCGAAGAAGATCACGAAGATCGACAAATGCGTCATGACGACGAGCGATCTCAACCTGGGAATCGGCAACCGGCTCGGGATGAAGTCTCCCTTCCTGGAGCCGTCATACCTGCTCACGTTCCTGTCAAACCTGGCGGTGGCGTCGCTGAAGAAGCACATGAACCTGCGCTACCTGCAGGACATGGGGCATTTCATTAAAAAGGACCTGGAGAAGCGCCTGTAGGCGCCGCGTTGTGTCTGCGGAAAGGATCTATGTGGCTTCATGCCCCCGCCGGGGGACAGGGGGGCGTGATGAACGGCGCATTGCCCCCCGACCCCCACAGGGGCGCGCCTGCGCGCGGAGATGTTGACGTGACACTGAAAGGCGAAGGGGATGTGTCTGCGGGGGCATGCCGTTCATGACGCGTGAAGCATTAAAATGATCGGTTCCCTCTCTTTTTTAATTGAAAAAATCATTCACCGGCTGTACGCTCCGGATAGTGTTCCTTCCGGGAAGAACGCTGATGGGAGCATGCTTCATCTATGAACGATTCATTCATGTCCAACGCATATCATGTGAGGCTTTATGCTGACCAAGGAAGAAATAAAAGAAAAGATTATTCCCGTACTTGAACAATTCGATATCGCGCGCGCGTCGCTTTTCGGTTCATTCGCCCGGGGAGACCAGAGCGAAAACAGTGATGTTGACATTATTATTGAATTCAGATCGCCGGAGAACCGTTCGCTCCTGGACCTGGTCGCCGTAGAGCAGGAAATCAGCGAATTGCTGCAGCGCAAGGCTGATGTTCTGACGGTGGAGTCCATACATCCGCTGTTGCGAAGCGCCATCAGCGCCGAACAGGAGATACTGTATGAAAGGTGATCCGGGGATTTATGTTCGGCATATAATCGAAAGCATACGTCTTATCGAGGAATACATCGAGGGTAAAACGGAAGTCGATTTCAAAAATACGATTTCACTTCAGGACATGGTTTTTCGCCGCCTTGAAATCATAGGGGAGGCGGTTAAAAACCTTCCCGACAGCCTGAAAAGCGCGTATCCGGAAATCCCCTGGAAAAGCATCGCGGGCATGCGTGATAAACTCATTCATCAGTATTTCGGTGTTGATATCGTGTTGACATGGAATGCTGTTGTACAGGATATACCACGGTTAAAAACACAGATGCTCTCAATCGCACGGTCGTTGCATCTTGACGTGGATACCGGTTTCGATTGAATCGTATGTCCCGTTTCGGCACTTGCACCTCGTGTGCGGCGACGTGGCAATCTTTCCTGGCTGATTGCAGATGATTGCATGACTTCACAGCCTCTGACGGCCTCCCCGTCCCCCGGAGGGGGCGTGATTCAGAGAGGCGCTGTCCGTGCGACGGTGCGGGCAGGCGGCCAATAACACCGTCATTGCGAGC
>CAZPZJ010000329.1:0-2881 GCA_964591055.1 uncultured Leptospiraceae bacterium | reverse complement strand
GGCAAAAGCGGTTACATCGAGGGGGATTCGGTGTTCTTCTTCCGGATGTGGCTGGTCGCCTGCCGCCTTATACTGTCGGCCTATATAGGGTACATCGCGTTTACCGCACTCGGTCTGGGGAAGATGAGCGCGCTGGGCTGCCTGGTTTTTATCGCGAAAGATTTTGTGTTCTTCAGAATCGCCATAACCATGCTCGGCCGACCGCTTGAAATCCGTCCGCCGGCATACCTGCGTTTTATCGCCAATGCGCTGCTCGCCTTCTCGGGCATGGTCTGCGCCAGCGCCGGGTTTGAGGCCTTCATGTCGAGATCGCACAACGTGCTGTGCAATTTTCACCACTGGACGGGGCCCGGCAATTTCTTCCTGTCGCTCATCCTCTACTTCCTGTTTTTCGCGGTCCTGTTCGTGCCCACGCGTGCAATGTACTACGTGGAGGAGATGGAGTTCATCGACAGCAGCGAGGACGCGAAGGCGCTGCGAAAGTCGTTTTTCATCACCGCGGCGCTTTCCATCCTGCCATGGCTGTTCTGAACGGCGGCGGGGAATGGCGCAGAAACGATGATGGGCCCTACCTCGGCTTGCCGTGCGCGCAGAGGATGGTTGCAGGGTCGCTGAACGTGCCCGGTGTCGTAAGGTCTGTCCCGTCGCGCCTGATTGAAGACGAATTCCCCGCCCTCAAGTCCATGCGGACAGGGCGGGAAAGGGCGCGTCAAACGGGTGAGGGCGTGTCCGCAAGCAGGGAGAGGATGTCCTCCGCCGCCTTCTTGCCGGACAGGAGCATGCCGCCGAACACGGGCCCCATGCGGTAGCCCCCGAAGACGCCGTTGGCCGCCATGCCGCTCACAAAAAGTCCCGGAAACACCTCGCGCGTGTTCTGCACCGTGTTGAGCTCGCCGAGCCCGGCGTCCATCGATTTCTCGCCGACGATGCCGCCTGTTGCCGTGTTCAGCCTGACGCCCATTTTCCTGACCAGCGCGGCCGTGACGCTTGAGGGATGCCCCGTCGCGTCAATCACGTATTTCGACAGCACCGTCAGCGGGTCGATGTGCAATCCCGTCATCTCGGTGGTGACCCAGTTGATGACAAGCCCGCACACCCTGTTGTTTTTGAAGACGACGTCCTCCATGGCGACAAGGTTGAATATCTTCAATCCCGCACGGACGGATTTGTGAATGAGCGTCGCGGTGACGTCGATTGAGTCCAGGCAGTAGTAGCCCTTCTCGTACTCCCTGCCGGCGAGGCCGAACTCGTCGAGCACCGTCCTACCTTCCTCCTGCACGACAATCTCGTTGAACATCATGCCGCCGCCCCACACGCCCCCGCCGATAGAGAGCTTCTTCTCGAACATGGCGACTTTTCTGCCGGCGCGGGCGAGATAGTAGCCCGCCACCAGCCCCGAAGGCCCCCCGCCGACGATCGCCACGTCGAGGTCGAGCGCATCCTTGAGCTTGGCGGTGTACGAATCGATGATCGCTTTGCTGATTGTGATTTCGTTGAGCATCGCTTCCTCCTGAAATATTAGTCATGGAGGATGGCAATGGTTGAGAATAACCGTTTGCGGAGGCGCCGGTAATGAGGTGTTGGTGTATGACCGGCAGTTGGTTCCGAACGCTATCCCTACGCTGGCATTACCCAGATCAGGTTCAACGGGTATAATCTCAGGCCGTGAAGCCACCCCATGGTGAGACTACGGTAGGATGGATGCAGGAGCCTGTCAATAGAAAATTTCAGATGGATGAAACCCGGTGAAAGGCCATGTATTCCATTCGAGGAAAAACAGTTGACATTATAGACGACCGGTCTACTATGACTGCAGAGCGGGAACCTGATGAACAGAGGCAATACAAAACAGCTCATTCTCGAATCGGGAGCGCGGCTGGTCCACGAGAAGGGATTCAACAACACGGGATTGCAGGATATCCTGTCATCGGCCGGTGTGCCCAAGGGGTCGTTCTATTTCTATTTTGACAGCAAGGAAAGCCTCGGCCTTGCGCTGGTTGACCATTACACCGGGATTGTCAATGACGTCTTCGCGAAGCTCCTGTACGATCCCGGCGTTGCGCCGCTGTCGCGGCTGGAAGGGCTGTTCGACTTCTTCGAGAAGCACTACGCCAGAACGGGATTCCGGCTGGGATGCCCCATCGGGAACCTGTCGCTTGAGATGAGCGATATCAGCGAGCGCTTCCGCCAAAAACTCAACGCCTCCATCGATCTGCTTGTCTCGCACATTGAGCGATGCCTTTCGGACGCGAGAAGCCAGGGCTCCATTCCTGCTGATATCGACACGGCGGACGCGGCGAGATTCATCTTTCACGCCATCGAGGGGGCGCTGCTGCACATGAAAGCGGCGAAGAGCCTGGAGCCCTTTATCACATGCAGAAAATGCGTCATGCGTTATCTCGGAAAAACAACCGCGGCAGTCGCGGACAGAAAAGGCAGGAGGGAGCGGGTATGAGCGAGTGGAAAAAAACAGGCTGCGTGCTCTGCGCGCAGAATTGCGGGCTTGAAGTGCTGGTGGAAAACAACCGGATTGTGAAAGCCAGGGGCGACAAGGACAATCCCCGCAGCAGGGGATACGCCTGCCGCAAGGGATTGAACATCGCGTATCACCAGCACCATGAGGAAAGGCTGAGCTGTCCCCTGAAGCGCACCCCGTCGGGGTTCGAGCGGATCTCATGGGAGCAGGCCATCGACGAGATCGCGGGAAAACTCAGGGACATCGTGGCAACGCACGGGCCGCGCTCCTACGCCTACATGGGCGGCGGCGGGCAGGGCTGCCACTTCGAGGCGGCGGCGGGAGTGACGCTGATGAAGGCGCTGGGATCGAAGTACCACTACAACGCGGTGGCGCAGGAGCTGACAGGGCAGTTCTGGGCGCACG
>CAZPZJ010000328.1:0-2883 GCA_964591055.1 uncultured Leptospiraceae bacterium | reverse complement strand
GCGCCAACGGCAAGGTGCAGCAGAGCCTGAGCCGGTCGTTTCTGCAGCAGAAGGTGCTGAAGAACATGGACAACGCGCTTAAAGGGCTCCGCGCCGGGCCCTACCGGATTGACGGGAAAGTGGAAGGCTACCGCATCATCACGGTTCGCCCCTATAACATACTCTACAAGCTCGGGGCCCGCAACGGCGACATCATCAAGCGCGTCAACGGTCACCCGATCGACAGCACGGAAAAGCTCTATCGCCTGTGGAACTCGATCCAGGGAGAATCGCAGGTGACGGTGGACCTTGAACGGAACAACAAGCTCATGACGTACGAATTTTCCATAAGCGACTGACGCGCAGGCGCCGGCATCGTCCGGATCCTGACACCACGCCACACGGAACGGCAGCACATGCAGGTAAAGAAGCAGCTGGGAAGGATACTGGTTGAAAAGAACATCATATCGCAGGAGGCGCTGCAGGAGACGCTCCTCGCCCAGAAGGGCAGCGGCCTGCGGCTGGGGGAGCTCATCGTGCGCCGGGGCCTGGCGACCGAAGAGGACATCATGTCGGCGCTCTCCGAGCACTACAACATCCCCTACCAGATGAGCGTCCACTTTGAGGACAACAGGCAGCTTTTCCAGCGCATTCCGGTCCACTTCCTGAAAAACAACAGGATGGCCCCGTTCAAGGTCGCGAAGAACACGATCTTCGTGGCGCTGGTCGATCCGCTCAACATCCGGCCGCTGGACGACCTCAAGATGATCTTCCCGGAATACCAGTTTGAGCCGGTGATGACCGCCGATGCGGAGGTGCAGAAAATCATCCAGACGCACTACGACGGCTCCGGGGCCGAAAACGCCGGCGAGCTGATCGAGGACCTGGAGGAGGCCGACCTGGAGCTCCTCTCGTCAGGCACCTCCGAGACCGAGGACATCATGGACATGGCCAACGAGGCGCCCATCATCCGCCTCGTCAACATGATCCTCAAACAGGCGGTCAACGACCGCGCCAGCGACATCCACATCGAGCCCTACGAGCGGGAGCTTGCGGTGCGCTTCCGGGTGGACGGCATCCTCTACCAGATGTTCACGCCGCCCAAAAAATTCCAGAACGCAATCATTTCGCGCGTCAAGATCATGGCGAACCTCAACATCGCGGAAAACCGCCTACCGCAGGACGGGCGCATCCAGATCAAGATCGGCGGCAAGGACATCGACATACGCGTGTCGGTCTTCCCGACGCATTTCGGCGAGCGCGTGGTGCTGCGACTCCTCAACAAGACCGACATGCAGTTTGACCTCAACTCGATAGGCTTCTCCGATAAGAATCTCGCGCTGTTCAACGAGCTCATAAAGAAGACGCACGGCATCATTCTGGTGACGGGCCCCACGGGAAGCGGCAAGAGCACCACGCTCTACAGCGTGCTCTCCCGCCTCAACTCACCCGACGTCAACATCCTCACCGTCGAGGATCCGATCGAGTACCAGATCAGGGGCATCGGGCAGATGCAGGTGAAGCCCAAGATTGAGCTGACCTTCGCGACCGGCCTTCGCTCCATCCTGCGGCAGGACCCGGACATCATCATGGTGGGCGAGATCCGCGACCTCGAGACTGCCGAGATAGCCGTGCAGGCGGCGCTTACCGGCCACCGCGTGTTCTCGACGCTGCACACCAACGACGCCGCAAGCGGCATCACGCGCCTCATCGATATGGGGGTCGAGCCGTTTTTGATCTCATCGTCGGTGAACGCCTTCCTGGCGCAGCGGCTGGTGCGCACCATCTGTCCTCACTGCCGTGAAGCGTACAAGCCCACGCCCAAGATGATGTCCGAATTCAACCTCAAGCCATCGCAGCTCAAGGGGGGAAAGCTCTACCGCGGAAAGGGCTGCGACAAGTGCCTGAAGACCGGCTATCACGGGCGCACCGGCATCTACGAGCTGCTGACCGTGGACAACGAGATCAGGAAGATGATCATGGCGCACGCCGACGCCATTGAGATCAAGGAATACGCCATGAAAAACGGCATGATCTCGCTGCTGGAGGACGGCCTTCTCAAGGCTGCCCGGGGCGTCACGACGGTTGAGGAAGTGATGAGGGTTTCCTGACGATGGTGTTCGAATACCAGGCGCTCAACAGCAAAGGTGACAATGTCTCGGATCTCGTGGAGGCCCCTTCCGAGGCGGCGGCCCGGACGAAGCTCCGCTCCGACGGGCTCTACGTCGTCAGGATACGCAGGCACGAGATAGCCGAGGAGCACTCCCCTTCCCGCCGGCAGGGGCTCTTCGGCAGGCTCTACGCCGAAATCAACACCTACCTGGGCACCCGGTTCAGCTCGCGGCAGGTGGGCCTGTTCTCGCGCCAGCTCTCGACGCTGCTGGGCGCGGGCATGCCGCTCATCGCCACGCTGAACGCGATCATCGACCAGATCGACAACCAGATGTTCCGGCGCATCGTGGTGGACATCCGCGAGAAGATCGAGGAGGGATCGTCGTTTTCCAACGCGCTCGTGCGCCACAAGGCGATCTTCTCCGACATGTACATCAACATGGTGCGCGTGGGTGAAAACCTCGGCTCGCTCGACCAGGTGGTGGAGCGGCTGGCCGACATGGAGGAGAAGCGCTCGATGCTGAAGGGAAAAGTGCAGTCGGCGCTGTGGTACCCGTCATTCATGATCCTGTTCGCCACCGCCGTGATCGCCTTCATTCTTGTGAAGATCGTGCCGTCGCTGTCGCGCATGTTCACCGACATGGGCCGCGAGCTTCCCGTGCCCACGCAGATCGTCATCGCGGTGAGCGACTTCCTCTCAGCCTTCTGGTACGTGCTCATCATCATCGCCGTCTTCGTCGCCTACTACCTGCGGCAGTACTCGAAAACGGCGGAGGGGCGGCGGAAGCTCGA
>CAZPZJ010000327.1:0-2893 GCA_964591055.1 uncultured Leptospiraceae bacterium | reverse complement strand
TCGATAAGCCTTTCCGTGAGCCATGTAGATTTGATCCGAAGCTTCCGGTACGAGCTTGTTTGGATGTTCCATTCGCCATCGTTTCCTGTAATGAGGATATCGTTGATTACCGCGTAGTTCGAATCCTCGTACTCCACGAAACACAGGAAGAGCATGTCCCTGTCCAGCCGGACCGGTATCAAACGACCGGCTCCCTCAAGCTCCATGGTCAGGTCTCGGTACGTTATGATGAACACCCCGCCTTTTTCAAGTGAATTGAAGGTTGTCTCGGCCAGCCGCCTGACATCTCCAATCGTGGTAAGATGCGTAAGCGTATCCCCCATGCACACGACCAGCTCCGGCGGCCGCGCACAGTGCCGGGGAAATTGCATCAGATCATCATGAACCGGGGTGATAGAGCCGGCCGTACCACTCGAACGCCCTTTGAGTTCATCAAGGAGCTCCCTGCTTGTGTCAATTGAAAGCACATGAAACCCGCATTCCGCGAGCGCGACCGACTGAAATCCCGGACCGCATCCAAGATCCACGGCAATCCCTCCCGCCCGGGGTGCGATTCCATGCAGGCTGAAAAACCGCCTGCTCTCGTCGAGCTTTGCATCGAATCCGCCGCACATCCACGTGTACACCCCTGACAGCATATTCCGGTAATGCTCATCCGCGGCGCTCATCCGCCTCTCCTGATATCATAAAAATCCCGGCCAAAAGCGGCCGGGATTATGAAGTGCTTTTCAGTACCTGTAATGATCCGGCTTGAACGGCCCATCAAGCGGAACGCCTATGTATTCAGCCTGCGCCTGCGTGAGCCTGGTCAGCTTCACTCCGAGCTTGGCGAGATGGAGCCTTGCCACTTCCTCGTCGAGATGCTTGGGAAGCGTGTACACCTTCTTTTCATACTTCTCGGTGGCGAGTGCGATCTGCGCGAGCGACTGGTTGGTGAAGCTGTTGGACATCACAAAGCTGGGATGCCCGGTTGCGCACCCGAGGTTGACAAGGCGTCCCTCCGCGAGCACAATGATCGACCTGCCCGATTTCAGCGTCCAGCGGTCGACCTGCGGCTTCACGGTTTCCTTGCTGCATCCCGGAGTTTCCTCGAGATAGTGCATCGCGATTTCGCTGTCGAAGTGGCCGATGTTGCAGACGATGGCGTTGTTCTTCATCTGCTCCATGTGGGCGCCATTGATGACGTCTACGTTGCCCGTCGCGGAGACGAAGATATCTCCTTCCCTGACCGCCTCCTCCATGGTGGTGACCTCAAATCCCTCCATCGCGGCCTGAAGCGCGCAGATGGGATCGATTTCGGTCACAAGCACCCTTGCGCCGAATCCCTGCATTGACCTTGCGCAGCCCTTTCCCACGTCTCCATATCCCGCGACCACCACGACCTTGCCGGCGACCATTATGTCGGTGGCGCGCTTGATCCCGTCCGCAAGCGATTCGCGGCAGCCGTACAGGTTGTCGAACTTGGACTTGGTCACGGAATCGTTGACGTTGATCGCGGGGAAAAGAAGCTCGCCCGTCCTCTCCATCTGGTAAAGCCGGTTGACACCGGTCGTGGTTTCCTCTGACACTCCCTTGATTTCCTTCGCGACGGCACTCCAGCGACCGGGATTGTTTTGCACGCTCTCGCGAATCCGGTCGATTATAATCCGGAATTCCTTGTTATCATAGGTTTTATCGAGGAGGGACGGATCCTTTTCCGCCTTCACTCCCCAGTGGACCAAAAGTGTGGCATCCCCGCCATCATCAACCAAAAGGTTCGGGCCCGATCCGTCCGGCCAGGTGAGCGCCTGCTCGGTGCACCACCAGTATTCCTCAAGCGTTTCTCCCTTCCACGCGAACACCTTCGCGCTTCCCGCTTTCACGATCGCCGCGGCGGCGTGGTCCTGGGTGGAGAAGATGTTGCACGACGCCCATCTCACATCGGCCCCAAGCTCTTTGAGCGTTTCGATAAGCACGGCGGTCTGGATGGTCATGTGCAGGCTTCCCATCACCTTGAGACCTTTGAGCGGCTTCTGCTTCCCGTATTTTTCCCGCACGGCCATGAGGCCCGGCATTTCCTGTTCGGCAAGCAATATCTCCTTGCGCCCCCATTCCGCGAGGGAAAGATCCGCAACCTTGTAGTCAAGCTTTACGTCCACCGGAGCAACAGCTCCCTTCTGCTGTACGTTCATTCTACGACCTCCTTGAGCGGCCATGAACGGCCATAATCATTCAATGTGTTTCCCGCGGAGCACTGCCGGGAATATATTGTAAGGACATTACTCCTTTACGGACCTGAAAATGTTGATTGCGAGCCCGTCACGGGCCGGAAGACGGAGCACAGTGTCGGTCGAGAATCCGGTACGCCTTAGAATTCCCGCAAGCTCTTCGGGAGAAAAACCCAGCCAGCGGTGGTGATATCGGCTGCGCATCTGCTCATTCTCGTGCTTGTCGAGATCAACGACGACAAGGCAATCGCCTTTCTTCAGGATGCGCGACACCTCTCCGATTCCGGCGGCCGGATCGGCGATGTGATGAAGCACCATGTTGAGCACCGCAGCGTCCGCTTCCCCATCGCGCATCGGCAGGTGTTCGATTTCCCCAATCCGAAGCTCTATCCCCTTCCCGTTTCCCCTGAGCCGCTTGGACGCCTCGCCCAGCATTTTCGGGGACTTATCGACGCCTATCACCACGGGCGCCTTTACGAGCAGATGGGGCAAAAGATCTCCCGTGCCGCACCCGAGATCCGCCACAACCCCGCACGGATCAAGCAGGGACAGAATCTCACCCGTGATATTGCTTTCGCCGACGATATCACTCTTGAGTGAATCCCATGAGGAGGCGATGGAGTCGAAAAAGCGCATTTTCTCACGGGAATTTTCCTCCAGAAGCGATTCCAGGGAAACGAGGTCGC
>CAZPZJ010000326.1:0-2893 GCA_964591055.1 uncultured Leptospiraceae bacterium | reverse complement strand
TTCGTTGAGCGTATTGAGGCGAACAGGGGACAACTGTGTCGACAGGAACTCGAGTTCGCGGATTTCCTGCAAAGGGAGGGGCTTATGGTGGCATGCGAAAGGATGAAATATTTCTCAAGATGGATCACTCCTGAGTTTCTTCCAATTCGGTATGATGCGCATTTCTTCGTTGCGGCTTTCCCGGGAATCCAGACGGTCAGGCATGACGGGAAAGAGCTTGTGGAACATCTCTGGATCGCTCCGCAGGATGCAATCAGTGCGTGCAGAACAGGCTCGATGAGAATGGTGCTTCCGACGATTGAAACGCTGAGAGCGGCAGGATCGTTTTCAAGCGTTCAGGAAGCCATACGCGGACTGTCGCTCCGGGGCAGGGAAGCATCCATCAGAATTGGATAGGAGGGTTTGTGGTTCATATCTCTGAGGCATATATGAAAATATGATTTACTTTTGCAGGGAAATATCCATATAATTATCCTGTTGTGCCTGAATATGAAAAATCCGGAGGAAGAAGTGTACCTGGCCGAACGTGAAAAGGTTATCAACAGGGTGAGGACGGTGTTCGCAGTTTTTTTCCTTCTGACCGGATTCGCCTCCATGGCTTCCGGTTCTGCCCCGCAGGTGTATCGAACCATTATTGTTGTGGCATGCGTCTTTTTTCTTATTTCAATAGTCAATACGATTTTCATAAAAGACCGGAAGCTGGCAGCCACTTTTGTGTACGGATCGGTCACAATCGAAGTGCTGCTTGTATTTTTCGTGAAGTACGCTTTTCACCATGATCCGCATAACGGGTATGGTCTTTCAATCAAGGAGCCATCGACGTTCATCGTGTACATGATGCTTGCCGTCGTCTGCGGCATGCGATATGACTGGAAGCTCAACGTGTATTTCGGCGCCCTTTCCATTCTGACATACATCTCGCTCATCGCGATGGGTCTGGCGTACGGGGGAATGGTGTTCACCAGGGATCCGGCCCTGGTGTTCGCCCCGCACACGCTGCGCCTGCCCACCGAGCTTGCAAAGGTATTGTTCCTTGCGGGGAATACCTATTTTCTGGTTTTAATGGCCCGCCATACTGGAAGGAATATCGAAGAGCTCGAATCCGCCAGAAGAGAATCCGAGCACGATTACCGTAACAGCCAGGCATTGATGAACACGCTGCGGAGCATGATAGAAAAACTTACCGTCTCTTCGGGAGAAGTATACAGGAACACATCGAATATAGGGGAACGGACCGTGATGCAGGAAAAGGCGCTTGATGATGCGATGGTGACGATAGAGCAATTTTCGGCAAGTATTAAGCTCAGCAGTCAACGGGCCGAAGATTCAAACGCAGTGATGATGACGCTCAACGAAACCATTGAGGAAACCAGGGGGCTGACCGATGGGATTTCAGGCACCATCAATCATATCTATAAGCAGAGCATCGAGATAGAGAACATCGTCGCGTTGATCAATGAAATCAGCTTTCAGACAAACCTGCTCGCCCTGAACGCTGCGGTTGAAGCGGCCAGGGCGGGTGACGCGGGCAGGGGATTCGCGGTGGTTGCGACAGAGGTCAGAAACCTGTCGCAAAAAACGGCGGAATCGGCAAAGCTCATACGCGGAATTATCTCAAAAAATGTGGAGCTGGTCGATGAGGGAATGGACCTTGCAACGGCGATGAGCGAGAAGTATTCATCGATCATTACGGGCTTCGGCGAAGTTGTCGCGATCATCGGGGAAATAAGGCGTGAAATCGAGGCGGAATCCGAAGACATGAGGAAGATCAACGGCATCATGGAAAAGCTCGTGGAAAACGGGAAGATGTACTCCCAGTCAGTGAAACAGCTCTCCGCGACAGGCATGGGACTCAAGGAGCGCGCTGATGAGCTGGATTCGATATCGTATGAGTTCGCCAAAGAAAACGCTCAAAAATCCGATTGATGACTCTTTTTCTTTTTTCTGAAGAGCGCGCACAGATAAGCCGGGACGAGTGCAGCGTTTTTAATCTGCCGCAGGCCGATGTTTTCCAGAACAGCCGCTCGCATCAATGCTTTCAGCGCAGGAGGGGAAATTCTCACGCCGCTTTTCATGAGGTTGCCCAGAGACGCCATTGAAACGGCAATGCCGGGTAAAGTTGCCGCACTGACAGCGAAGAGTATTGTTTTTGCGTCAGCAATTCCCAGCGCAATAGAGGCCGCAAGCGCGGCATATCCCGTCAGTTCAATCCATGAGCCAAGCATCCCGAACGCGAACGCGTGTTTGAAAGCCCTGAAAACGGCTTTATTGTTGCGTTTATCGGATATGAGACTTGCATGACCGGTAATGATGTCGAACAACTCGCCTGAATTTGCCTCCGTATATGAATGCCGTTCGCAACGTGCGGTTGTTGAAAGATGAAGCACGTCTTTGAGCCCGTGTTGAAGGAATGGGTGCAGGATTTTTAAAAGAAGAGAGGTGATTCGGGTATTCCCGAATCCTTGAAATCCGCAGATGTCGCTTGTGAATCCTCCAGCCTTGATGACGGCGGGCGCAGAAAGCAGAAGGCAGCCATCAAGCTGCGCTGGAAGTGCGCCCATAAGATGCCATGCGGGACGTTCTCCCGCACACGTCCTGATGGTATCCATGAATCGGAATCGACGATTGGTTGATGGTTGCAGTGCGTGCTCGCCGCTGCTGTTTTCAGAGACGGGCAGGACTGTAGCGACAGCCGCGGCAAGCCCGGTGTCGGAATCCAGCATGTGTGATGCGAGATTGAGCAGAGTGTCCTGCCCTGGAATAATATCCGGAAAGGCCGGAAAAACATAGTTGCCGCTCGCATAGTTGAGGGCCGCGTTCAGGCAGTCATTCATGCCGCCATGGGATTTGTCGATGACGATGAGTGCGGGGAATGACGCCGAAACGAACGTGC
>CAZPZJ010000325.1:0-2905 GCA_964591055.1 uncultured Leptospiraceae bacterium | reverse complement strand
AGGCTCGCCGTCGCCAGGCTGGAAGGAACATTCGGCCTGCTGGTCGTGTCCAGGGACGAGCCTGAAAGAATAATCGCCGCGCGTCGCGGGAGCCCGCTTCTTCTGGGCATCGGGGACGATGAAGTCGTGATCGCGTCGGATGCTTCCGCGATCGTTGAGCACACCAGGAAGGTGATTTATCTTGAGGACAACGAGATAGCCGAGGTGACGAGCGCCGGCCACAGGACATATGACCTGAACAACCACAATGGCATCATTCATAAACAGGTGCACGACATCGACTGGGACATCGCCGCGATAGAAAAGCAGGGCTATCCCTTCTTCATGCTCAAGGAAATATACGAGCAGCCCGAGACCGTCTCCAACGCGTTTCGCGGCCGCATGCTGGCCGATCTTGGGACTGCGCGCCTTGACGGGCTCGCCATGTCCGACGAGGAGCTTGCCGCAGTGTCAAGGATCATCATCATCGCGTGCGGCACCTCCTGGCATGCGGGGCTGATTGGCGAATACCTGATCGAGGAATACGCGCGCATCCCCGTGGAGGTGGAGTACGCATCTGAGTTCCGCTACCGCAAGCCGATTCTCAGGAAAGGAGATCTGGTGTTCGTGATAAGCCAGTCCGGCGAAACCGCTGACACCCTCGCGGCGCTCCGTGAGGCGAAAGCGAGGGGGGTGAAAGTGCTTGGCATCACCAATGTCGTGGGGAGCACCATCGCCCGCGAAACGGACGGCGGCATTTACATCCATGCGGGCCCGGAGATCGGCGTTGCGTCAACGAAGGCCTTCACGTCACAGATCACCGTCCTGATCCTGCTCACCATACTGCTGGCGCGCAAGCGCGACATGTCCAGGGAGGAGGGCATCCGCCATCTTGAGTTGCTGTGCGAGGTCCCCGGATTGATTCGCAGGATACTGGACGGCAGTGACAGGATCGAGGAGATTGCCGGAATTTACAAGGACAAGCGGAATTTCCTTTACCTGGGCCGCGGCATCAATTTCCCGGTGGCGCTGGAGGGCGCTCTCAAGCTCAAGGAGATATCGTATATACACGCGGAGGGGTATCCCGCCGCGGAAATGAAACACGGGCCGATCGCGCTGATCGACGAGAACATGCCGGTGGTCTTCATTGTCCCCCGGCATGAGATTTATAGCAAGATATTGAGCAATATGGAAGAGGTGAAGGCGCGGCACGGCAGGATCATCTCGATCGCGTTCGAAGGCGATCCGGACATTCACCGCTATTCCGACCACGTGATTTACATTCCCGAGGTCGATAACATGGTGCTGCCCCTTGTGAGCGTCATCCCGCTCCAGCTTCTCGCCTACCACATTGCCGTCATGCGCGGTTGCAACGTAGACACTCCCCGCAACCTCGCGAAAAGCGTGACGGTCGAGTAAGGCCGGAGTACAGGCTCCTCTAAACCGCAATTTTTGTGCGGGGCGGCCCACTAAGTGATTGACAGATATCTTTCACTCCCGTATCGTTATGTCTGTTTAGCGGTCACGCAATGGTATGTGCGTTCAAAAAATGAAATCCGGAACTTATGATTCGCATAATCTGATGAGCAAGAGGGAACAATGATTGTTATTGAGGACATTGACCATATCGGACTGACGGTGTCGAACCTGGAAAACTCGATTGAGTTTTACCGCGATCTGTTTGACTTTGAGATCGTCGAGAAAATACCGAATTCAAAACAGGCGTTTCTCCGCGTTTCCGGCATTATGCTCGGGCTCTATGAAGTTGAGGGCTACCGCTGTCAGGAGAACACCAAAAACCACCTGAGTTTCTACGTCGATGAAGAGGATTTCGACGATGCCGTCGACGAAATCCGCGCCAGGGACATCACGATAGTGTATGGTCCGGAGAACCTTCGAAAAGGCCAGTCTATCGTCTTTCTCGATCCCGATGAAAACCAGATCGAGCTATGCTATCCCAAGATGAACGCTTAACTTCGCTGCCCGCATTCGGGGGATCGAAATTTGTTCCAGTCGCCTCCTTCGATAAGGCCGATGACGCGGTGAAAACCGCGGACATTCTTGTTCGTCACAACATACCGGTTCTTGAGGTGACGCTGCGCACGCCGGAAGCGGTAGAATGCATCCGGGCGGTGATCGAGCGCTTCCCCGGGATGCATGTCGGGGCCGGGAGCGTGCTGAGCGTCGAATCATGCGCCCTGGCTTTGAAAGCGGGCGCCAGGTTCGCCGTGGCCCCTTCGCTGGATTTGAAAATTATGCGCTATGCCATGGATAATGGCGTCGTGTTCGTCCCGGGTGTCGCCACCCCTTCCGAATTGCACGCTGCGCTGACCGGGGGCGCCGAAATCATCAAGGTGTTTCCCGCAAAGGAGCTTGGCGGTCCGGCGTACCTGAAGGCCATCGTCGCCCCCTTCCAGATGCTGCGGTTCAATCTTGTGCCCACAGGCGGGATCGACGCGGGCAATCTTGTTGATTATTTGAAAACCGAACGGGTGATCGCCTGCGGGGCGACGTTTCCCGTCCACAGCTCGCTTTTAAAGGATGGCAATTTCGCTGAAATCGAAAACCGTGTGATTGCGTTTAAAAATCTCTGTGACACAGTCTATTAATGAACGGCGGCATTGTCCCGCCGCGCACCCCTGCCGGTCCTGATGCTATGATCAATGATATGGTTTTACTGCGGGCGTTTGAGAAACGGAGCGATATTGCGCGTTCGGCGGACACCACCTGCTTTCGTCTTTTCAACTCCAGCGGTGACGGCGTTGAGGGCGTGACTGTCGACGCGTACGGAGAATATCTGCTTGTGCAGTTCTACTCGCCCGGCCTTTTTCGCCAGGCGGGGGACGTTGCGGCGGCTCTCGAACGCTTCTGCTCTCTTCATATGCCGTGGATTCTGGGCGGAGTCCTCAAGGACAGGACCAAAACC
>CAZPZJ010000324.1:0-2908 GCA_964591055.1 uncultured Leptospiraceae bacterium | reverse complement strand
TCTACTTTATCACCGCGCATCTTCCGGTCTCAGCGGTAATCTATTCGTGGATAGAGCACTCTACGCGCTGGGATCCCGTGATTGTGTCTTTCGCGGCGTTCCCGCTGTACATTGCGTTCGTATTCGCGGTTTTTTACCTGTGCTCCATGCTGCTGTGGATTCTGGCGGGAGTGCCGTTCCTGAATCCGGTGTTCAGGTATACAACGCTGACATCGCTGTTCCGGAGATATCACGAACCGGAAACAGGGCTGAATGACCTTTCATGATAAGAGCGGCGGTTCGGTGAGCTGGCGGTGCAGGAGAATGGATCAGCACTGGCGTTTGATGAAGGCAAGAGAAAGGGGAAGCCAAAGCTTCCCCTGTAATGCTGAGGGACTAGGACTCGAACCTAGGTTTGCGGGGCCAGAACCCGCCGTCCTGCCACTGAACGATCCCTCAATTGCTTGTACCATAGTGAAAACGCGCGATAAAAATCAAGCAAATATTGCGTTCCCGCTCCTGAAAATAATCGAATCCTGAAAAATTGTTTCCCATGACGGCGCATTATAGTACAATCATGGGCGCACAGGCGGCATGCGCGGCTTATGAAACGAACTGTGATACTGATGCTGTTGCTGGTACTAATGCCCGTATTCGCCCGGGCTGCTCTTTACGCGGAGGCGCCCGGTCCGGTGGCGGTTGCTGCGGCTGACCGCACTGCCGCTGGAGCGGGCCGTGGGTTCCTGCTTCTTCCCTCCGTGGGCGTCGGTGCGGGGCTGAGGGTGTTCGGGGCAAGCGACAACGGGTACACCGGCGCCGTCGAAAGGACATTCGATGTTACCCTTCTCGCGCATGGCCGGTTCCGCGCGTCAATGCTCGTCGAAGAGAGCACGTACTACCGCGAGCGTGACGGCGAGCGCTTCTATCCGTACAGCATCCAGTATCAGATGGATTACATACGCCTCGCTCTGGACTTCCCGCAATGCTATGTCGCCCTGGTGATAGACCACTTCTGTCGCAACATCATCGACAGGCGTGGGGATGCCGATCCATTCATGGTGCGCTGGTACGGCGCCGGGATCAGGTGGGAATCGCATGGAATGAGAACGGGGTACCGGGACCGCGAAATATCCCGTAATGAGTCGGGGCTGATTCCATGCGCTCATGCGTTCCAGTATTCGCTGTACGCCGGGAAGAGCATCAGCACCCGTCAGTTTGATTATGATTCGATCTTTTCCGCGGCGCTGCGATATGATGTGATGCAGCTCTGGAACCTGGTGCCGTTCATCGAAATTTCAGCGCGGGCTTTCCTGGGCGATGAGCGGCGGCTGGACTGGGGGGCCGAGGCGGGCTCGCGGATCAGACTGGAATCGGTGACGCTCATTCCGGGAGTGTCATACCTCGCCCGCCGGGAGCGCGACCCGTACGATGAGCGGTTCGAGCGTTCATGGTGCGCCGGCTTGAGGATGGAGAGCCTTCTCGGTGGCGATCATGGCATAACCACCCGTCATGATGAAAACCGTGAGCCGCCCGCGCTTGTCCTGCGCATGGCCGGCGGGTACGGGCGCGTGGTCGGGGGCGAATACTACGGGTATCGAACGAACATGGCGTTGTTCGCGGATGTCGACGCCGGGATGCTGACCTTGACCGGCGGGGCGGGCATCACACACGATTCGTCCGCGCAGAGAAACGCCCTCTTCCCGCGTTATGTCGTGTACGACTGGTCGGGGGGCGTGGAGTGCGAGCTGCCATGCGCCCTGGTTGCGGCCGCGACATACCGCAGGCAGGACAGGCATGACGGCAACGATGACAGGGGTCAGCGCGAGATGTACCAGGCCGCGTGCCTGTCCTTTGGCGATGTGGAGATGGAGTCGGGCAGGGGCGTGCGGAGCGGCGCTCCCTCCGGGAAACTGTCGTTTCCGCTTCGCGTCCATTTCAAAATCGAATCGGGGAAGATAGTCGATCAGCGCAACTATCCCCGTGACTGGCTGGTAAAGGGGGCGATGAGGATCGATGTGCTGCGGTACGGGTGCGCGCTGTTCGGCCTGGCGGGCGACGCGTGCGCGATGAGGGGCGGCATCGATTCGCATACCTGGGGCGTCGAGGGTGACGGACGGCTTGAGCTGGGTTACGCCGCGATACTGTACTACAGGTACGAGCGCCAGGTCGACCTGGAAAGGGCTGACGGCAGTGCGGAGTGCCATCACCTTGCGGGAGTGCGGATCGAGATTTAATGCTTGCGCGCCGGTCGCGTCATGAGAGATGGTTCAGTGAAATCCGGAAGCGCGGAGAGGGCGATATGAGATACGAGGGCAATGTCTTCAGGCCGTTCAGCGAGGCGAACAGCTATCTGCTCCAGTGCACCATCGGTTGTTCGCACAACGCCTGCACGTTCTGCGGCATGTATAAATCGGTGAAATACAGGGTGCGAAGCCTCGATGAGATTAAAGAAGACATCCGCATGGCCAGGGAGTATTACGGCGATATCGAGAAGGCGTTTCTCTGCGACGGCGACGCGATCTCCATTGACACGCCCGTGCTGCTTGAGATATTGAAAACGCTCTACGAGACCTTTCCCGCGCTCAGGCATGTCGGAAGCTACGTGGGGCCGCAGAGCACGCTTTCGAAATCCATCACTGAGCTTGCCGCGCTCAGGGCCGCCGGGCTTACCAAGGCGTACCTCGGCGTGGAGTCCGGCGACGATGAAATCCTGCGCGAGGTCAACAAGGGGGTGGGCGCCTCCGAGATGCTGCAGGCCGGCATCAACCTTGAAAAGGCCGGAATCAACCTGTCGTCCATGGTGCTCCTCGGGATTGCGGGCAGGGGTGAGCGCTCGCGCCGGCATGCGATCGCGACTGCGGAGATCACCAATCGGATGAAGCCGCATTACCTGGCGGCGCTCACGGTCACGCCGGTGCCGGGAACGGTG
>CAZPZJ010000323.1:0-2936 GCA_964591055.1 uncultured Leptospiraceae bacterium | reverse complement strand
GTGAAGGAGATTGGATGTTGGAGAATGTCGAAGATATGTCCCTGCTCGGGGATTGACTTCGAAGATGATTGGTAAGTGCTTTTTCCTCCAATGATTCGTTTCAGGTCTTTCCTCCCGTAGCACTCTGTGCCCTCAGAGCAGGGTCAAGCATTCCTTGAAATTGGTGTTGTGCGTTCCGTGCCTGATGGCGCGGTGGCGATCCGGCATGTCCACATTCAAACCGCGCTGTGCGGACGTCAGTTTCTGTCCGGGAGGGGCGGTGCGATGGAAAAAGATGCACGCCGGGGCGCATCGATGACGCGAATTCATTATCTATCAAGAGGAAATCAATGACACGATCCGATCATACATTCGCAGATCAACCAAAAGCTTTTATATGCGACAAATGCCACACCACGGTGGCGCCTCCCGAAGGGGGCTCATATCACAGGAACCATTGCCCCGCATGCCTGTGGAGCAGGCACGTCGATGTGAAAACGGGGGACAGAAGGTGCGTGTGCCGGGGGCTGATGGAGCCCATCGGCGTGTGGGTCAAGGGAAGAAGCGAATGGTCGCTGATCCACCGGTGCGTGAAGTGCGGCAGTATCCGGGTAAACAGGATCGCGGCCGATGACAGCCACATGGAGCTGCTGAAGCTTGCGCTCAAGCCGGTGATGCTCGCGCCGTTCCCGCACGATTTTTTCCGGGAAAGCGACGGACGGGAAGAGCGCGCGGGAGGCGGGAAATGAATCTCAATGAACTTGGGTGGAGCGGGTTCTTCGATGCGCAGATGGAGCGATGGCGGGATTCGGGGCTTGTGCCCGGCCGTGTGGTCGGGGACTTCGGGCAGCAGTACGCCGTCGTTACCGGGAAGGGCAGGTTCGCGGCGCAGGTGTCGGGCCACTTCCAGTACGTCGTTGCAGGAAGGGCTGACTATCCTGCGGTTGGCGACTGGGTGCTCGCAAGGGGAGATGGCGATCCGATGATCGTCGAAAAGGTGCTGGAGCGCAAAAGCTATTTTTCCCGTCAGGCTTCCGGCCGTCGGTGCGACGAGCAGGTTATTGCCGCGAACATCGACACCATGTTCGTCGTGGCGTCCCTGGACGGCGGAAGGAACTTCACTCCCCGGGGAATCGAGCGCTACATCGTCATGGTGCGCGAGGGCGGGGCCGAGCCCGTGCTCGTGCTCAACAAATGCGACCTGTGCGGCGAGCGCGGTGAATACCTTGCGGCGGCGCAGTCCGTCGCTCCGGGAATCCCGGTGGCTGTGGTGAGCGCGCTGACGGGTGAAGGGATGGACGGGATCAGAGCCTTGCTCGCGGAGGGCGCAACCGGGGCGTTCACGGGGCCTTCAGGCGCGGGCAAATCGTCCCTCATCAACGCGCTGCTGGGGGACGGCACTCTTCGGACCGGGGCCCTCCGGGAGCACGACATGCGGGGACGGCACACCACGACCGGCAGCGAGCTTGTCATGCTGCCGTCGGGCGGGATGGTCATCGATACGGCGGGCCTTCGGGAGCTGAGGCCTTTCGGTGAGAAGTCGTCCCTGGACAGCGCGTTTCCGGAAATCGCCGAGGCTGCGACCGGGTGCAGGTATTCCGACTGCGGACACACCGACGAGCCGGGATGCGCCGTGCTCGCGATGGTCGAGGATGGGAGCATCGAATTCGAGCGCTACCAGAACTACGTTTCAATCAGGAAGGAGATGGAGGCCCTTGAGGCGATGAAAAGCGAGAAGGGACGCATGGAGCGGAAAGCGCGCGACAAAAAGCTGTCGAAGCTGGTAAAGGAGTTCAACAGGGACTTCAGGCATTGAGGCCTTCTTTCGCGGGCTTCAATGGAGTGCCGGGGAGTGTTTGTATGAACAGGCATATGCGGACAGGCGAAGCCGTGTTCCGGTTTCTTTTTCATGCGGAGGAGTTTTCACTTTTCTATTGACATGACACGCCTGTCTGATCTAATTCCGTTGTTCGAAGCGGCAGATCGGCGCCGGAATAAACATACAACCTCCCGGCGCCATGGCATTGCCCGCACCGTTCAATAATGATCAGGTTTCCCGGTGGAGGCGGTCCCGCGTCCGGGGTACTCGTCTCCCGCAACTCACTGGAGGTCATCATGGGCTTCATCGAGCGTTTTTTTCTGCCGGCGTACCGGCAATCCGACTTCAGGATAGTCCAGCGGGTTCGGGACCTGGTCATCACCTCGATCTCCATCGCGCTGCTATTGCTGTTTTTAGAGGTTTTCCTGGTGCTCATCCAGAAGCGCAGCATCGTCGAGCCGACCTGCATCGGGATCATAATGCTTGAGCTGATCATCATGTTCGCCCTTTTTCTCGCATGGAAAGGGCGCATTGGCGTCGCGTCGCATGTCCTGATGGTGCCGCTGGCGGCGGTGGTATGGATCAATCTCTTCGTCAGCCTCGGGAAAATCGAGATAGTCCGGGTAATCAACGGGATCGGGCTGGTGTTTCCCGTCACCGGGCTCACCTCGCTTCTCATGAACAGGCTGGCGGTTCTGATCTATACGCTGGTAAACTGCGCGCTTCTCGGCTATTACTGCACGGTGCTGTTTCGCGGCGGGCACCTTACCAGGGCAGGGGCGGCCAGCTATTTCGTCGATTTCGTGCTGGGGATCATCATGCTCGGCGTCATCTGCAGCAGGATACTGGGCAACAGCGAAAAGGCGAGCCGGTCCATCGAGGACACGCTGGCTGAAAGCAACCGGAAGGGAGAGAGCATACGCGCAATCCTTGACAAAACCAACAGCGCTGCGGCGCTCCTTGCGTCTTCAACCGACGCGCTGGTTGAGACCACCCAGTCGTTTTCGCTGAACGCGCAGTCGCAGGCGGCGTCGGTCGAGGAGATCACTGCGTCGGTCGAGGAGGTCACGGCAAGCGGCGAGGGCATCTATTCCACCGCGAAAAAGCAGACCGAGCTTTCGGCCAGGGTGAGGGAGGA
>CAZPZJ010000322.1:0-2940 GCA_964591055.1 uncultured Leptospiraceae bacterium | reverse complement strand
TCGACGACGTTGATTTGAGCATGGACGATTTCATCAACAGGGTCAATTCCGAGCTGGTGGGCAAGATCACCAATCTCGCGTCGCGGAGCATCCAGATGCTCAAAAAAATCGGGCTCAAAACCGGCTCGATGACGGCCGAGGGGAAATCCCTGCTTCAGAAATCCGTCTCGGTGACGGATACCGTGGCCTCGCACTTCGAAGACCGCAATTTCTCGAAAGCCATGATGGAGCTTCGCGCGCTGGCCGAGGAAGCAAACCGCTACATCGACGAAAAGGAGCCGTGGAAGACAATCGCGCAGCAGCCCGAACAGGCGCGATCTGTGCTCACCGACGTCATCAACCTGTTCCGCGTCATCGCGATCTGCCTCAAGCCCGTGCTTCCCTCGTACGTGGCAGAAGTAGAATCGATCCTCATGGACGCCCCCTACTCCTGGGACGACATCCGCCGTACGCACGAAAAACGCGACGTGCTTCCATACCGGCACCTCGCGAGCAGGATAGAGAAAGACGCCGTTGACCGCATCATCGCGGAATCGATCGAAAACAAAAAGCAGTCTGTCAAGGAGAAGCCCGTGGAAGACAACACCGCACAGAGCGCCGTTCAGGCAGTGGACAGGCAGTACGCCACCATCGAGGACTTCCAGAAAATCGACCTGCGCGTCGCGACAATCCTCGAAGCACACGATGTTGAAGGCGCCGACAAACTGCTTCGCCTGCGCATCACCATTGGATCGGAGGAGAAGACGATCTTCGCCGGCATCAAGAAGCAGTATCGCACTGAAGAGCTCATCGGACGGCAGATTGTCGTGATCGCGAACCTCAAGCCGCGGCAGATGAAATTCGGGACCTCCGAGGGCATGCTCCTTGCCGCATCGGGACCGGAAGGCGTGTTTCTCCTGTCGCCGGACCAGGGCGCCGTAACGGGGCAGAAGATTTCCTGACCGGCACCCTCTCCGCGCATTTGCCCTGACGGAAGGAGTAAAATTCGATTCCCTATGAATTTTTGTGGACTTTCCCCTCCTCTCGTATGATACTTCTTCCATACGCGGAGCTGTTGTTCCGGCTCCTTGCGCCCCATACTCTGGAAACAGTACTCTTACGGGAGGAATGTATGAGAACCGCGCAAATACTGTACGCAGCAGCCATTGCAGCCATAATCGTCATGACGTCATGCGGGCGCGTGCCCAGCGTGCCTCTCACGGACGACCTTGTGCGAAAATACATCGCGGCATACCCCAAACTCAGGGCTCAGGGCCCCGCCATCGCCGACACAAAAGGGAACGTCAACATCAAGGAAGGCGGTACGGGCTTCAATACAGTCGATAAAATCGTCAGGGAAGCCGGGTTCAGGGACTTCACCGAGTTTATGAAGGTGCAGACCACCATCGCTGCGGCCATGAGCATCGTCGAGTGCGATCTGTACGTCGAAAAGATGATGAAGGCGGCCGACGCCATGGGAAACACCGGCGCTCTTACGGAGCAGTTCTCGGGGCTGCTCAACAATCCCGACATCCCCGAATCAACCAAAGCGGAAGTTCGAAAACAGATCGCCGCATCAGGAGATTTGGCCGTCAAAGAAAAGGAAAAATTCCGGAATGAATATGAAAAGGGCAAACCCATGCTCAACAAGGCGCGTGAAATCGCCGATCCCAACTCCGTCGCGATTGTCAAGCGATACCACGGAGAGCTTCGCGAGGTGATGGGAGCCCAGCGGGAAGAATGACAGCGAAGCAATTGCACTTTCCTCTATGTACACGATATTACCTTGCAGGGAGCATCCGGGCAGGACATGATTCCGTATCTTGAAACCATTCTCACAGGCGAGTGACATGAAAAAGATCATTTTGGCACTACTTGCGCTTATCATGTCCGGCACCTGCTCGGAAAGCATCCACACGGACCTGCTTGACCTTGAAAGCACGCCGGAAGCGCACATTGCCCGATCCAATACGGGCCTTTCGGCATGGCAGATCGGCATCCAGCCCGGCACGGTCTCATACAGCAGAAACACAAGCGAGGGGAGCGAATACAACCCCCGCAACTGGATCGCAGTCACTGACGAAACCTGCATGGGGGCGGGCATTCCGCGCTCGTTGATGGAGGACTGCCCTCTTGTCGGCCAGGTGCTGGGAATTACCGAAGTTCGATTCTATAATAACGGCATCATCGCTGATACGACGATCCTGCTGCTTGATTCGTATCTTGTAAGCGGCGCGCCCGACTCGGAAAAGCAGTCGGTGTACACTCATGAGATCGGCCACAGCCTGGGGATGAAGCACACCGCTACTACTGATTATATCATGTATCCGACAACGGCCGGTGACGATACGCCCAATGAGGATGAAATTGCAATACTGAAAGAAATGTATCTTGGAATTTCATCAGCATTCGAATTTATTGATTTTTTTGAATATGTCTCCATTTACCCGATAATTCAGCCGTCTGTTCCCTCATACGCACTCTATCATCCGGATATGGGAGAGCACACCGGCTCTATCATTGAGATTCCCGAGGGAGATGCACTGCAGGGGCCTGTCACAACCGTCCGCCACTACTACTTCAGCGATGGCAGCACCATGTCGGAAATCATTGATCAGGCGGAATTTTGAGGCGGGAAACGATGCAGCCCGATTGAACGCCTATTGCAGCATGAAGGAAAGCCTGAAAAAAGGCTCCACAAACTTCACCACCGCGAAGAACTTTCCTGAATCCGGCCCGATGCCGTACCGCTGCATCATTTCAGCCTCCTGCTCGACAGGCCCGGAGCGCAGGATAGTCCCGTCGGTCGCGAGATCTATCTCTTTGCCGTCCTTGAACAGGTGGAAGTTCATGGTAAGAGGCGAATCCTTTTCCACAAGATTGCTCGAAACCATAAACAGCCCGCCGAGGCTTACATTGAGAAGCCTTCCCCTGGCGGAATGCTTTCCTTTCGAGTTCCTG
>CAZPZJ010000321.1:0-2946 GCA_964591055.1 uncultured Leptospiraceae bacterium | reverse complement strand
TGGAATACCCGACCGTGTCGGGGATGTTCACGGTAGTGGCGCCGGCGTCGATGACTGCGGAGACCATTGTAACAAGGTAGTCCCAGTCGCTGCGCGTGGCGTCCATGGGGGAGAACTCAACGTTGGCCGTGTACGATGCGGCACGACTGACCGCCTGGATTGCCTGATCGAGCACCTCATCCCTTGTTTTTTTGAGCTGGTAGTTGATGTGGATGTCCGAGCTCGATATGAATGTGTGGATGCGGGGATTTTCCGCGTGAAGGATGGCTTCCCAGGCGGTGTCGATGTCGTTGAAATTCGCTCTCGCAAGCGCGGCAATCTGAACGCCTTTTACGGATTTCGCAATTTTTTCAACCGCCTCGAAATCACCGCGCGATGCGATGGGGAAACCGGCCTCGATGATGTCCACGCCGAGCTTGACAAGCTGGTTGGCGAAATGGAGCTTTTCGTCGATGTTCATGCTGAAGCCGGGGGACTGCTCTCCGTCGCGGAGAGTGGTGTCGAATATGAATATTTTATCGTTGTCTCTCATGATTGGTTCCTTTTCATTTTTTTTATGAAATACCCGCCTGCCGGCGGAGCTTGTGATGTCAATCTTTCCGTAGTATGCGCGGGAACATGTCCCTTCACCCCCGTTCATGCGTCATTATAAAATAAAAAAGCCGTCACAGAGGGAGCTCCGTGACGGCCAGTAATAGTATTCTATGAATACGCAACTACATCACGAGCCCCTCTCTATGTCTGACCATAGGATTAGATGTGCGGCCTGTAGGGCGAGTGCTGTGATGAAGCTTGTTTTCAATGCTTTCCTGTTAAAATTAGTCTGATTTCCTGAACTCAATTCAAGCCCTTAACATGCGTATGTCAATATTATTTACGGTTTTTAAGAAGTAATTTATTATATTTTTATCAGTATATCGAATAGAAAAATCATGTCTGCGAATAAGGTTATAAAATTAATGAAATATATATAATATTGTTATAAAATATTATTGTATTTTATAACATCGTTCTATTTCATTGCAACTGTTATCACTTTTGAACATTGCGGATTATATTATCGTTCCCGAAGGGGGGTTGGATGATAAACAGGCTGTCGGACCTGGAGCAGTATCTCAATGAAAAAGGCGTTCACACGAAATGCGTTGTCGCGGCGGCGCACGACGAGAACGTATTCGAGGCCGTGCTGAAAGCGCGGGAAACGGGCATCGTTGACGTGGTGCTGGTGGGAAAGGAGTCGTATATCAGGGATGTTTTTCAGCAGAAGGGGTACGATCCTCACCATGTTGAGATAATCGACGAGCCGGACGACGTCAATGCCGCGAAAATCGCCGTCAGGATGATTTATGAAAAGAAGGCCCACATCCTCATGAACGGGCAGGAGAGCTATTTCGGGGCGTCGATCATCAACCGCCCCATCAATGACCCGGAATACGGCATACGGCGCGGCAAGATCATGTCGCACATGGCGCTGTTCGAGCTTGAAAACTACCACAAGCTCATCGCCGTTACCGATGTCGCGATCAACATCGCCCCCGATTTGAAGGCGAAAACCGCAATTATTGCAAATGCGGTGTTCTTCATGCGCCGGCTCGGGATCGAGATCCCGAAAGTCGCGGTGCTTTCGGCCGTTGAGGTGGTCAACGAGGCGATGCGGGCCACCATCGACGCCGCGCTGCTCTCGAAGATGGCTCAGCGCGGGCAGCTGAAAAACTGTGTGATCGATGGGCCTCTCGCGTTCGACAACGCGATCTCCAGGAAAAGCGCCGAGCACAAGGGTATTGTCAGTGAAGTCTCCGGAGATGTCGACATCCTCCTCGCGCCGGATATCGAGACTGCCGGAACGCTGTACCAGTCATTCGTGTATTTCGCAAACGCGCATGTCGCATCCCTTACGCTGGGGGCGTCTGCGCCGATCGTGCTGACGACCAAGCTCGACTCGCTGGAAACGCGGTACAACAGCATCCTGCTCTCGGCGAGCACGTATATCTAGGAGCGATGCAGAATCACATCAATCAAGAAGACCGGAGATATTATGATGATTACCAGGCTTGCTGATATATTCGCGAAGATCGACAGGGAGAGGAAGACGCGAATCGTCGTCGCGGCCGCGCACGACCCGCACGTGCTTGACGCGGTCACCGCAGCGCACCGGGAGGGTGTCATCGATGCGCTCCTCATAGGCGACGAAAAAAAGCTGGAGGCCATTTCGGAAGAACATGCGTTCGATCTCTCGGGCATGACCATCGTCAACGAGCCCGACAATGAGCTTGCCGCAAAGCTCGCGGTGAAGGCGATTCACGAGGGGAAGGGCGAGGTGCTGATGAAAGGCATCCTTGAAACCGCCACATTCATGCGCCCGATTCTCAGCAAGGCGGATGGGGTGCGAAAAAGCGATGTGCTCAGCTCCATCGCGCTGTTTGAGCTCAAGGGCTACCACAAGGTGTTCGCGCTGACCGACGGCGGCCTCAACATCGCGCCCGATCTTAAGACCAAGGCGGCGATCATCAAAAATGCCGTCGGGTACATGAGAAAGCTCGGCGTTGAAACGCCCAAGGTTGCTGCGCTGGGCGCCTTTGAGCTTGTCAGCGACAGCATGCCGGCAACCATGGACGGGGCGATGCTTTCGAAGATGGCGCAGCGCGGGCAGATCAAGCACTGCATCGTGGAAGGGCCGCTTTCGTTCGACATCGCGATATCCAGGGAGAGCGCCCGGCTGAAGGGTGTCGAAAACGAGGTGGCGGGAGATGCGGACATCCTGCTCTCCCCCAATATCGAAGCCGCCAACGTGCTGTACAAGTCATTCGTCTACCTCGCGAATGCCACGCCCGCAGCGGTGATTGTGGGCGCGGCGGTGCCCGTTGTGCTGACTTCACGCGCTGACTCGGAGGAGATCAAGCTCAACAGCATTCGGCTGGCGGCGAGCATTGCGCACTCCGCCATCGA
>CAZPZJ010000320.1:0-2946 GCA_964591055.1 uncultured Leptospiraceae bacterium | reverse complement strand
GCGGGACCTTCAGGAACATCGACCCCGGCCACACGTTCATCAGCATCATAGGGCTTGCAACCATTTACCACCTTGTGGGGAAACCCATTGCGCAGAACTTCCTGAACCTGAAAATCGAAGATGAACAGGCTTTTCTCCGCGAGAGGGAGGATGCGATCCTTGACCTGGTGTTGTACGGCGTTGTCGGCAGGGAGAATTCTCCGAAAAAGGAATGAATGATGCATATAAGGCGAAAAATTGAGGAGATTCTGATGGCTGAATGCAACTAACCGGTTGGTTAGTTGCTGGGAATGTAATTCAGTTTCATCCGAGTAAAACATGCGTTCCGTTCTTTCCATGCAGGTACACCCGCATGGCGGCGGAGCAGCGTGGGGAGATGACACCATGGGGCAGAACGGGGTTCACGTGCTGTTGATTGTGATGATCACGGCGTCAATTCTGGGAGCGATCATTCTCTCGATTCTTCTGGCGATAACGTGAACGCGGCACAGCGGCGAATTCGGGCAGGAGAATTGACGGAACTCATTCATTATGATGGAAGCGGATGATGAACGTGGAACAGTCATACAGTATTGAAAAACCTCTGTACCGGGATGTTCCCTCGACCGGGGATGCGGTGTGCGGCCTTCTGGATGAAGCGATTGCATTTCTTAAATCCGCGCAGGGGCGGGGAGTGGCGTTACAGGTTTCACCGGACGAATATCGGCTGGCAATCGATGAGGCGCTGGAAAACGCACTGCGGCACGGCAATAAGCACAATCCGGAAAAGCGGATAAGGATGATAGTTACAATATGCCGTGAGCACCATGTGTTGATCATCGTGCAGGATGAAGGCGACGGGTTTGACATGAGCGCCATAGTTCCGCTCGCCGAAGTGAACGCACGGTACATGCGCTGTGGAAGGGGCGTTCACCTTCTGCGAAAAATCGGGAGGGCAAAATGGATCGGCAGGGGAAATATAATCAGGATGATTGTATAGCCAACGCAGGAGGAGGGAGTCCCGATGAAGAGCGCGTTGTTGTCACCGCACATCTCAAGATTGAGGAGGCGTCCATGAAACACGAACATGGCGTACAGGAAAAGAGATGCACGAGGAGGGCGCTCCTCGGAAAAGCCGCGCTCGCGGCGACGGGGGCTCTTGGCGCGGCGCTCCCTTCATGCTATTTCGACCTTGAGTACTCCCCGTACATGACGAATGTCGAGCATAAAAACCTGATCACCGCGAATCTCGCACGGCTGAAGGGCATCGAATCCGACCGGCCGTCAGGCGGCGCTTTCAGGATCGGCCTGATGTCGGACACGCACCACTTTTTCAGCGAAACGAAGGAGGTGGTGCGGATATTCAACGCGCGGAACGATCTGGATTTCGTGATTGTCATCGGTGACACGACCGACATGGGGCTGGTGAGAGAGTTTAACTGGAGTTACGACGTCATTCGGATGCTCAATTGCCCTTTCATCATGGTGGTCGGCAATCACGACTGCCTTGATTACGGCATCGATATCTTTACGAAGATGTACGGCCCGCTCAACTACGTGTTTTCCTTCCTCGGAACAGACTTTGTCTGCTTTAACAACAATAACTGGGAGAGCGGTGATCCTGATTACGACTGGCTTGAACGCGCGGCGGCGTCAAGCCCCGCCGAACGGCGGATTCTGCTGTCCCACATCGACAATTCCAACGGCGCCTTTAACCGGTTCAGCCAGTCCATGATTGACCGGTTCAACCGGATCATCGGAGAGTATTTCGATCTCGCCATACACGGGCATGCGCATGAACAGAGCAGCGAGGCTGTCATTACGGGAGTTCCGCGCTATCAGATCGGAAGCCCGGGGTACGGGCATTATATGCTGCTCTCGTACGAAAACGGCGGGTATGGGGTGGAGCGATGCGTTTTTTAAGGCTGTGGATGCCGGAGATTTCCGCTGTCATGATATGCATTGCGTTCCTCGCGGCTGACGGTCGCACGGCCCATGCGTGCGGGGAGGGCCGACACTGGCTCCTTCCGGATGTCGTGTCGATGCAGACGGCCGGATACATAGGCTATGTTGCGGGCGGAATCGGGTATCTGTCTTTCGACCGCCTCTGGGAGAGCACGCTTTTTTATGGATACGTGCCGCGCGAGGTCGGCGGCATCGAGATACACACCGTTTCATGGAAAAACACCTTCTACTTTGTTCATTTCATGTTCGCGGATGTATGCGAGATCACCCCCCTGTATCTCGGATTGACGATTCTGTTTGCGATGGACAGGAATGTCCACTGGCAGTATTCCACGGACTGCCCGCAGTGGTATTATCCGCCGACCGGCGCCCATGCCGCAGTGAATGTCGGCGTGCAGCTTCTGGTGAGAAGCGAACTTCTTGATTTAACGTACGGGTTTTACGCCGAGCTGTCCATGCTCGATACGTACCTCAAGGCGTACGTGTGGGATGACAACGACCACCTCGCGCTCAATGACTGTGCGACGCTTGCCATCGGGTATAAAATCCTGTTTTAACGGTGGCGGGGAAGGAGGTGCTGCTTTTCCGGTGTCAGCGTATTTGCGCTGAATGAAAAACGCCTGCGGTTGCACCGCAGGCGTACACTACTGAATGAATGCATTGTTGTGGGCGCTGCAGGGATCGAACCTGCGACCCTCTGCTTGTAAGGCCGGAACCAAAAAAAATACTTAACGGAAATTAGTGCATTATTGTGTTTTATCATGCTTATTTTAGACATTTTAAAATGTATTGCATATCAAAATATATTAAAATTCGCATTATTTTGCTTTGTCGTGCATTATTGTGCTTGTAATTTGGTCACACATTTGGTCACACTTGAAAAGTAATTCAAGCACTCTGCACGGAAAACAGAGGGGCAGGGGTTTCGGAAGCAGCTTTCGAGGCCCATTTGGTCACAGCATGAAACCACAAAAACCATACACTTTATTCAAGAGAAGTAAC
>CAZPZJ010000319.1:0-2947 GCA_964591055.1 uncultured Leptospiraceae bacterium | reverse complement strand
GAATTGGCGACCTAAATTCTAAGTAATGGTCTTTATAAAAGTTGTGTACTGAAACCAATCCTACAATTAGCAGTCCTATTACAAGTCCAAAAGCACCTGCATAGATTAAAACCTTTTTGATTAGTTTATTGTCAATTAGGATGTCTTTTTTCATAAGTTATTCCTCTAAAAAATATCTAACTCCGTATGAATCTCCCATTTTCTCGTGCTTGGTTGTTATGTTGTAACCGTCATTTTTAAGATCGTTTATTCTTGCCGAGGCGCTAAATGTTACGCTGTTGGCGAGTGTGAAGCTATGTACCCCTCTATCTCCTGCTTCTTGTAACATCTCAAGTATTCTTTGTTTGTGAGTTTGTTTCATAAATCTTGTAATTTATTTTTGTTTTTTTGTGTTGAAGTTCGTAAAATGTTTTAATTGCTTTTAGTGTTACCTCTACTGATCTCCTTATTACTTTTTCTTGAAACTCGCTACCAGGCTTAATTTCTATTTGTGCTTTAATCATAGGTAAATGTAGTTAATTGCTTTGCCTAGATAGTTACAAGGGATTTTTCTTTTGTATTGACCGTTTGCCCTTCTAGGGGCATTGATCTGTTTTAATGTTCTACCATTATCAAGTTGTTTCTTGATACTAGGCTTGATTCTTGATCTTGCTTTGCGTTTGAAGAGTTTAAGTATTTGCATGACTTCCTTTTACTAATTTATATCAAGTGTATAGTATTATTTATTGCTTGTCAATAGCCACGCATTATATTCATCCTCTAACTCTTTAATTGACATATTTTGCATTGAGTTAACTATCTGGTGAACCCTCTGAGTTGATAGATCTAACTCATTGGCGATCTTTCTAACTCCCCAACCCTGATTCTTTTTAACTAATATGTACATTCGCTGTTCCCAATCCATCTCACGATAGGCTCTAGCTTTGATTTTTGGTGATTTATATTGTTTCATAATTTCCTTTCTATGTTTGGAATCGGCTATCTCTAGCTTCTTCCATTTTTACCTTCAAGGTGTACTTGAGGCTGTTAATTAATTCTTTGGTAACATCTAACAATGCTTCTTTTCTTAATTTGAATTCATACTTATCGCTTGCTTTTGCCTTTGCTCTGGCTTCGGTTACTTTCTCAAACTCATCAGTCATTTTTTCATAGTAGCGGTTGTATTCCATTTCGGCATCTATCCACTCATCAGATACAGAACCCAGTAAGGCGGATAGTTTTTGCAAGAGGATAGTGCACCTTGCGGGGTCAATATCACTCATCGCCTCTCTGCGAATGTCGTCAATGTACTCTCTGATTGTTTTATCCGACATTTATCTTCTCCTGTATTTCTTTGATTTTTGCAATACCAGTCGCAAGTCCTGCTTTGAGTTTTTCAATGTCCTTCTCGTTCCTATCAATTCTTTCAATTTCAATTCGATCAAGGTTCTCGTTGTAGACGACATAGTCACACCACTTGCGGTCAGTAACGAACATTTGCATTTGCATTTGCCAATAGTATTTTTTGTCTACATTTCCAGAATACAGGTATTCGATAAATACCCTATCTGAGGGGCATTTTATCTCGAGTAACCCATCTTCTCCCACCAGCCCATCAGGAGAACAACCTGTAAACTCATCTAGTTCACAATATCCAACTTCTATAACTTGGTTGCCTGTTTTTAATTCGTAAAGTAGTCTGGCAGAACCCTCAAGTTCCTTGCCTCGTTTCATATCATCGTTTGTATAGGTTTCTTGAGGCTTTCCAATAGTGAGATCAGCTACCTTTTGGAAGCATAGTGCTTCAAGTCCTTTTCCATTGGTTTGTACTGCCTGTGCATCAGTTCCTCCAAACTTGCCCAGTCTACACTTTAACCATTCTTGAGTACCTTGTTGAAAGTTATGAATTATCATTTTTGACCTTTCGTTTGATCTACTTCTGCCTCATCTGCTAGTTCCTCTTTTTTCTTTGAGAAGTGAGGAAGTAGAACTTTGGAGGTGTAAGTTTTTTCTAGTTTTGTGTAGATTTTCTTCAAGTCGTCGAGACTTTTAGCTTCGCTAATTATCTTTAAGTCCTCATCTGAGACTTCGTCTGTTAAATCTCTGTTAATTGAATCTACTAGATCACTTTCAACAATCTCAAAGGCTGTAACAATCATATACCTACGCATATAAGTAATTTTCCCACCCAAGTTTTGAATGGGGTCTGCTCCACCAGTACCATCCTTTTTTAATCCAATTCTTGCCTCGGCTGTCGGTGCTATGAACTCTATTTTTTCATTTGGCTCTGTAGCGTTATATATCGTGAATATAGCCTTTTCTTCGCTATCCTTAATAATATTTAATCTAGTTGTCATCTCATATTTTTGACACAACTTATTGACAGCAGGCAATAAATCTCCGAGTTCATAATAATCATATTTTGAATAATCATTCCTGCCAGACTTCTTGAGCTTCATATTCTGTAACTCAACTCTTGCTTCTGTTAGTTTTTGGTAAATGTTCATAATTCCTCCATATAACTATCGACAAGCTCCCGCAAGTCATCGGTGTTTTTAGTTTGTAAGACATCCTCTGCGAATCTATATAAAACATCTTCGAGGTGATCGACTGTATTAAGTGCCATTTTCTCATCATTGAAAATTACTATTTCTGATTCACCTGATCTAATACTCAATGTATAGCGTTCTGGCATACCATCAAGTCGCTTTGAATTGACCTCGTATTCTTTATCGTTTATGTGAAGGCTTGTTTGCATGACTTCCTTTTTTTTATTGCTAATTGCTTAGTATTATATAGCTTAGTTATAGCTTGTCAAGCACCAATTACCAGAGGTAATAAAAAACCGCTGGCGAAGTCATGCGGAGATCTCCAGCGGTTGTGATTGCATTATACCAGTTCGAAGTTTTCAGTCAACCAACTGGCGTATATTTAGTATAAAGTATTTTTGACATCTTTTACAAGTTCT
>CAZPZJ010000318.1:0-2964 GCA_964591055.1 uncultured Leptospiraceae bacterium | reverse complement strand
AAATTTTACGCTGCAGCTCGATGTTGGTGGACTCGAATTCCTCGAGTGTCGCGTTTATCTCCTCGTTGAGCGCTTCAAGCTCTTCGGTTTTCGTCTGTTCTCTGAGGTAGGCATCGTGCAGCCTGAAGGCCATTTTAATTGAGGCGATGAGCACCGTCTCCCCGCTGTTTTTGACCACGTAGCCGAATGAGGTGATTGTTTCCGTCCTGTCGACGATTTCTGGTTCAGTATGGCTGGACAGAAACAATACCGGGACAGGGCGTTTTTCGAGTATCAGCCCCGCCGCCTGCGTCCCGTCCATGCCATCGCCGAGATCTATGTCCATGAGTATCAGATCTATCTCAGGCGTCGCAATGGCGATTTCAACAGCTTCAGAACCTGAAAACGCCTGGACCACCCTGAAGCCATAGCGCGAAAGGGTGTCGGCTTCATCCATCGCGATGAGCGCCTCGTCCTCGACGAGCAGGATTGTCCTTTCGGCAGTGTGTTTCCGTTCCATCGCTTCCACACATCCTGAATAAAAGACCTTACAAGGTTACAGACTTTTCATTTTAATAATAATGAAAAGCTATTCAAGTCACTTTTTTATGTGATACGGTTTTTATGATAGTTTTAGACCGGTATTGTGTGTGAAGCGTTTGTAGGATGGAAAAGGGGAACAACAATGCCGATATGCGGGATTGTTTCACATATCGCATTGGGAATTGCACTGAGAACAGTATTTATGCTGTTCTGGCGACAAAGAACGGGCATTTACGCCCTTTACAGTTTTTATTGCCCTTGTTGTATTTGCATCTGACTTTATCTGGATGTTCAATATCCATTTTCAGGAACTCGCCAATGACCTTTTTAGCGCTTTCCAGCGCCAGGTATGTGTTTCTCTTGCAGCACTGAGGTCCGCTGTATTCGGAAATATTAAGCAGCGCTTCCGCTGTAGAACGGTTTACCCAAGACCAGCTCTCTTTGGAGTGCGGATCTGTTTTAGTAAAAACGCTCATAAATATTCCTACCCCGACACAGCAGCCGCAGGCTCCATACCAGCCGCAAAAACCGGCAAGAACATTTTTCGCTCGTGTAGACGCTATTTCCAGGTCTTGTCTGAATTTTTCAACATCGCTCCCCTGTCCCCTGTGACATACAGACAGTAAAACCGCCGGCACTATGTAGTGATGAGCGGGATAATGCATGGGCATCCCTTCAATGTCCATGCAATATTCCGCCAAGTCCCACGCTGTTTTGTTGTCATCTGATTTGAAATAGTCTTCACAGATGCCGGTAATTTTTTCGTAATAAGAGTTTAATTCTACTTCATCCGCCATCGATCTTCCTCCTGAATATTTAACCATATCCGGCTATTATTTGGGAAGGGATCGCTGCAACATCATTGCAACAATCCCATTTCCATAAATTAGCAAGGTACATGACTGTCAATACATTTATTATATTAATACTATATATCCATTATTATTATTGACCTTATTGTTAAATATTCCATCATGGTTCTATAGAATATTCCATATTAGTATTACAAAAGGATAGTAACAATGAAACCATTTACCGAAATCGAGACACTTATCGATGATGAATTTGCAGATGGTCCTGGAGCAAAACGGGTTCTTGCATACATACAATCCAAGCGGAAAACGGGCCATCCTGTTGCGGGTCTGTACTGTGCATACGCTCCAATGGAGCTTTTACATGCGATGGATATTGTACCCGCAACCCTTTGTTCTTTTTCCCAGATACCAATCGAGGCGGCTGAGGAGCACCTGCCGTCAAATTTATGCCCGTTGATTAAGTCAAGCTACGGGTTTGTCATCAGCGGCACCTGCCCATTCTACGGCCTGTCGGATGTCGTTATCGCGGAGACCACCTGCGATGGCAAAAAAAAGATGTTTGAGCTCATGTCGCACGTGAAGCCTCTCTACATCATGGATTTGCCCCAGGTGCCCGACGAGGTGGAAGCCATAAACGTCTGGAAAACAATCATTCTTAAAGTGAAGTCATTTCTCGAATCACAAACAGGAAAAACGGCCACCGATGATCAAATTGAGGAGAGCATCAGGGCTTCAAACAGAAAAAACTCTCTCATGATGAAAATTTTCGAATATGCCGCGCTTACTCCACCGGTCATCAGCTGGACTGAAGTATATGACATCATTGCAATAACAATGGCATCGAAAGGAAATGAGGTCTCTCCATTGCTTGAGAGCATAATCGCAAAGCTTGATAAAAGAGCCGGTTCCGGTTTCATGTACGGCAATCCTCACTCTCCACGCGTCATGGTCTCCGGGTGCCCTGTTGGCGGCGACGCTCTTAAAATATTCAAAATCATAGAGGAGCTGGGCGGAGTTGTCGTCGCCCTCGATGCGTGCAGCGGTATGAAAACCTTTCTAGAGCAGATAGAAGAAAACACGGGAGATCCAGTCGGCGCGATCGCACGCCGTTATCTCAGAATTCCCTGCTCATGCATGACCCCGAACGACAACAGGCTGACGATGATGGACGGTATAATTGAAAAATTCAAACCCGACGTCGTGATCGATTTTATTCTCCACGCCTGCCATACCTACAATGTAGAATCCTACAAAGTGGGAGAACATGTCAAGAACCGACACGGACTTCCGTTCCTGAAGGTCGTATCTGATTACTCTGAAGGGGACGTGGAACAGATACGTACGCGAGTACAGGCTGTTCTCGAAAGCATAGCGCCATAACCGCCTCTTATTGTGTTGACAGCCCCGCGCGATCCATGTATTTTCAGTCGATTCGCGCGGGGGATTGTTATGTACGATTTCATCATCATCGGCGCGGGGTTCGGCGGCCTTTCAACGGCTGCGCTGCTCGCGAAAAAAGGGAAAAAGGTGCTCCTTCTCGAAGCAAGCTCTTTTCCGGGAGGGCGTGCTTTCTACCACGAGAAGGAAGGCTTTATATGGCAGTACGGTCAGCACAGCCACAGGCTTG
>CAZPZJ010000317.1:0-3061 GCA_964591055.1 uncultured Leptospiraceae bacterium | reverse complement strand
ACCGGCCACACCGTGAGCTACGTGCCGTTCGACTTCAAGGCCCAGAAGTGGGCAAAGCCATCCGACCTCAAGTGGAAGCTCTTCCCCATGGATCCCTCGATCCTGTCGGACCTTGTGAGGCCCGGCGAGCTGCAGGGGCGCATTTCCAAAAAGGTTTCCGGCGAAACAGGCATTCCGCAGGGGCTGCCGGTGATTGCATCGGCGGCCGATAAGGCCTGCGAGGTGCTGGGGTCGGGGTGCCTTTCCCCCGAGATCGCCTGCCTCTCGTACGGCACCACGGCTACAGTGGAGACGACCAATACCAAATACGTGGAGATCCTCCCCCTCGTCCCGCCCTATCCGAGCGCGGTGCCCGGCTCGTACAACACGGAGGTGATGATCTACCGCGGGTACTGGATGGTGAGCTGGTTCAAGCGCGAATTCGGGCTTCGCGAGATGCAGATCGCAGCAAAGAAGAAGATCGCCCCCGAGGCGCTTTTCGACGATCTGGTGCGCGATATCCCGCCCGGTTCCATGGGGCTGATGCTCCAGCCCTACTGGTCGCCGGGCGTGCGAATCCCCGGCCCCGAGGCCAAGGGATCCATTATCGGCTTCGGCGACGTACACACGCGCGCGCACATCTACCGCGCGATTCTCGAGGGCCTGGCGTACGCGCTCAAGGAAGGGACCGCGCGAACTGAAAAGCGCAACGGCGTGCCGATCACGAAGCTTCGCGTGTCCGGCGGCGGCTCGCAGAGCGCCGTGGCGATGCAGCTCACGGCCGACATCTTCAACATGACGGCCGAGCGCCCGCACACCTACGAAACCTCGGCGCTGGGCGCGGCCATCGACGCGGCGGTGGGACTGAAGCTCCATTCCGACTTCACGTCTGCGGTGCGCGCGATGACCAGGGTGGGGGACATCTTTGAGCCGGTTCCGGCGAATGTCGACATCTACCGCGAGCTTTACGAAAAGGTGTACCTGAAGCTCTACGGCCGGCTTCAGCCGCTCTACAGGCGCATCCGTGACATCACCGGGTATCCCCCGAAGACGTGAGAACGCGGATTTTTCCCGCATGCGGGTGCTTTTGAACAATCCTGCGTTGTATTATCAGGCGGGGTTCGCCTCATGCTCAACCGCGCAGAAGAGCGGATCAAGCATGCCTGGCGTGGCTTTCGGCCCCTTATTCCTTCCGCCGCAGGCGGGCAAAGAATTCCTGTAGCATTGAGCGCGCATCGTCGCGAAGCACTCCTAAGGTGATTTCCGGAACGTGATTGAGCGAGGGATTTCCGCACACCGAAAGCACGGTGCCGCAGGCCCCGTATTTAACGTCCTCTGTGGCGATCACCACGCGGCGGATGCGGGCGTGGACAATGGCGCCGGCGCACATGGCGCAGGGCTCCTTGGTGACGTAGAGGTCGCAGCCCGTGAGGCGCTCGTTGCCCAGGGCCTGCGCCGCTGCTTCAAGGGCGATGATTTCCGCGTGCATGACAGGGTTCTGGAGCGATCGGTTCCGGTTGCGGGCGCGGGCGAGTATTCGACCCTCACGCACGATGAGCGCCCCGACGGGGATTTCCCCTTCGGAGGCGGCCTGCGCTGCCTCGTTGAGCGCAAGGAGCATGAAACCGATGTCGTCGCTGGTGTCTGGCATGGAGGGTTAATGCGCGTCCAAGAGGATTTGAACCTCTGACCTACGGATTCGTAGTCCGTCGCTCTATCCAACTGAGCTATGGACGCGTTTTATGTAATCCGGCGTTCGCGTGGTCGCGAGGCCGGGAAGGAAGCTTACACCTGAATCAACGCGATTACGCGGTCCATGTAGGGGATCCTGTCAAGGACCGGGAACTCCCTTTTCCTGACGGCCGCGTTGACGCCGAAACCGCAGAAAGTGAAGTATGCAACATAGACCAGATATATCGCAACAATAAAAAGAAGTCTTAAAATTCTGCTGTCCCTCGGCGTAAATACATTGAGCAGCATCAGGGTGAACACAATAGCAATTGCCACGAGCGCGATGTAAAAGCCGTTTTTGCCATGGTGCTGGCAGAAAGCGCTGTTTTCCTTGAGATACAGCGGCGCGAGCCAGCCGATGAAGGGAACGTATCCCACCGCGGCCATGTAATGGGCGTTTTCGTCGAGAAGCGCAATGCGCCAGTACTCGCGTACCCTGTCGCGGCCAAGCTCGGCGTATTCACGCGCTTTCCGCGCTCCCTGCCCGATTTCCTGAACGGCTTTCCATTTCCTGTAATTCATCTGCTGAAACCTGCGGAGAGAGAGGGATTCGAACCCTCGGTACCGGAACGGTACAACGGTTTAGCAAACCGTCCCCTTCGGCCTCTCAGGCATCTCTCCAGTGTGTTGCCCCGGTATGCGGAGGGTGAGGGATTCGAACCCCCGGGGCTTTGGACCCAACGGTTTTCAAGACCGCCTCTATAGACCACTCAGACAACCCTCCGAACGCAACAATAAGGATGACTCGCTTTCTGTCAAATAAAAATTGCCGCCCGGCGGCCTTTCAGGCCGTCGGAGATGCATCAGGGGCGTTCATCGTCATCCCTTTGCGGCGTATCTTCACGGTATTCCAGGATGTCTCCCGGCTGGCATTCCAGGTGTCGGCAGATCGCTTCCAGCGTGGCAAGCCGAAGGGCCCTGGCCTTGCCGGTCTTGAGAACCGAAAGGTTCTGTTCGGTGATTCCGATGAGCGCGGCGAGCTCGTTGGAGCGCATCTTCCGCTTGGCGAGCATCACGTCCAGATTGATTATGATAGCCATGACCGCTCCTATACCGTCAGCTGCTGCTCTTCCTGGATTTCCCGCCCCGCCTCCATGATCCACGACACAAGCAGCACGATCATGCCGATGAGAAGGCGGGCGATTTCGGACGATGAAATGCCGAACGAGATCATCCGCTGCCCCGGCGGATTGTCGAGCGTCAGCACGATCGTCATCAGCGAGGAGTGGACGATGCTTGCAGCCATCGACCACAGAATGACATGGCCGAGCTTCCGGTAACACGCAACGTTTTCAGCGGTAAAGATCATTCCCCGCGCGTAGAGGCCGAACAGCCTGACAAGGTACAAAAG
>CAZPZJ010000316.1:0-3085 GCA_964591055.1 uncultured Leptospiraceae bacterium | reverse complement strand
CCTTGAAGCTCCTGTATTTGGCATTGACAAATGCTTCAAAAAAGTGGACGATGCCAATACGTGATTGGGGGGCAGCCCTCAACCAGTTTGTAATTTACTTTGGAGAGAGGGTGCCTCTGTGATCAATGCCATTTACAAAAAGATTCTGACACCCTCGCTTAATATGCTGTCCTGTAAAATGGGGCACGGTCAGACAAGGGCAAAGCCCCTTTGGAATCCCCTTCCAGCAGTCCAGTCGGACAGGGGTCCAGTGGGTCCGCTGACGCCCTCCTCCACACCCCCTCCCGTATGCTCACTTAACCCCTGCACCAGCCGGAACAACCACGCGGAACCCGGTTTTGTAGATAAAGTAGTCGGGATTGTACCAGAGCCGGTCGTCGGAGCGGTAGACGTAGTCGTAGTAATAACACGAGCCGCCACGAAGAACCCGGTACTGCCCGCTCTCAGGCCCCTTCGGGTTTTTCTCCGGGCTCCTCGCATAGTAGTTCTCATCATACCAGTCAGCGCACCACTCCCACACGTTCCCAATCATGTCATACAGCCCAAAGGCGTTCGGCATAAATCTTCCCACCGGCGCCGTATCTGCATACCCATCGTTACAATCAATAGTTGGCCACGAAGGATCCTTCGATTTACACGCCCTGTCCAACACGTTCGCGTAGCGACAGGCATCCCTGACATTGTCCCCCCAGTAATACGCCGTCGTGCTCCCCGCTCGCGCCGCGTACTCCCACTCCGCCTCCGCAGGCAGGCGAAACCCGTTTGCTCCCTCGTTCAGACTTACTGTCCACCTTTTTGTATCATCATGTTGATTCTTGTTATTCGGATCCCTGCGTGTCCTGTCTATCGTATAGCGGCGGATCAGCCCGGCCTTCTCGCTCAGCCTGTTGCAGAACTCCACCGCATCGTACCAGCTTACCTGCTCCACCGGGCGGCGGCCATCCCCTTTGAAATAGCTGGGATTAGCACCCATCACTGCCTCGTACTGCCCCTGCGTCACCTCGTACTTGCCCATCCAGAACCCATCAACCGTTACCCGGTGGCGCGGCTGCTCGTTTTTACTGCATCCCGTACATCCGATATTGGGATCAGGCTGGCCCATCATGAAGCTCCCCGAAGGTATGTACACAAACTCCATCCCGCCCACGGTCCTCACCTCTCCCGCCTTCGGCTCAGTTTCAGGCCAGAGCGCAAAGAGAACACATGCAATGAAAAGCGCGGCGATCGCTGTTGCCGCCTTCGCCCACCACGGCATCATCCGCGCGTACCACCGCAGCCTCCGAAGCCTGCCTTCCGGCTTTTTCAATTTCTCCCGCCGCTCTTCCTCGCGCTTCCGGAACAGCGCCAGCTCCCATTCCAGCGCGTGCGCGCCTGCCGGCCGCTTCCCGCGCTCCTTCTCAAGGAGCTTCTTTACGATACGCGCGAGTCCCTTCGGCACTTTTCCGTTCAGCCGCCTCACCGGCTTCGGCTTTTCATAGACATGACTGTGCATCAGCGACGGAATATCGCCCGTAAACGGCACCCGGCCCGTCAGCATCTCGTAGAGCACTATTCCCAGCGAGTACAGGTCACTCCTCCCGTCCACGTCCTTGCTGTTGCCGCACTGCTCCGGCGACATGTACTCCGGCGTCCCCATGAACGCCCCCGTCTGCGTCATGGTGCTCTCCGCCGCCGCCTTCGATATCCCGAAGTCCGTCAGGTACACCCGTCCCTTCCCGTCCTCCATGATGTTGTCCGGCTTGATGTCTCGGTGTATCACCTGTTTGTCGTGCGCGTACTCAAGCCCCCGGCACACCTCCCGCGCAATCCTCGCCGCCTCCAGCGGGTCAAGCTTCCCCTCCTCGCGCAACCGCGCCCGCAGCGTCCTCCCGCTTATAAACGGCATCGCGAAGTACAGGTACTCCTCCGCCTCCCCGGATCCCATAAGCCTCACGATGTTGGGGTGGTCAAGCGCCTCAAGTATCTTCGCCTCCCTCATGAACCGTGCCGCGAAGTCCGGGTCGGCGCTGTATTTCCTCTTCAGCACCTTGATCGCGACCATCTCATCCGTCTTCCGGTCGATACCCCGGTACACATCGCCCATGCCGCCCTGGCCTATCCCCTCAATGAGATCATAACGCCCCGCAAGCGCCGCGCGAAGGTCTTCCGGTACCGGCGTCCGCCTCACCAGAACCGTCTCCACAATCCCGTCCGCCGACACCGTCTCAATCTCGTCCCGCTCCACCACCGTCCCGTTCAGCACCTCCGCCCCGCACGCGGCACAGCGCTCGTCTTCCGGCCCCAGCGGGGCGTTGCAGGTACGGCAGGTTTTCATGGCGTCATCTCCGATCAATTACATTATTTCACAGTGCGTTCATCTGCGTTTGATAATGGCAATACGTACAAGCGCCATCAACGCGCGCACTTCGCGGATAGTTCGTTGAGAAACGCCTCATCGTCGTCGCGAAACGCCTGAAAGCGCTTTTTAATCGCCGCCGCCTTCCTGGCCCATTTAAGCGCCTCGCAGTGGTTTCCCAGCCTGCCGTGGTAGAGGCGGGCAATGTCGCCAGCGGTGGAAGCGTACTCGAGCCCCCGCCCCGCGCCTATCCTTTCCCTGATTTCCTGTGCTTCGCGGTAGAGCGCAAGCGCCCGCTCGTAACGCCCCTGCCGTGCGTGTGCGTATCCCGAATTGGCGCGAAGCGACGCGGCTTCCGCCGTTTTCACGAGGCCGAGCGAACCCATCACCGCAAGGGCCGACTCAAACCGCTCAAGAGCCTCATCGTTCCTTCCCTCCCGGCACAGCAGGCAGCCCATGTCCGAAAGCGACACGGCGTATGTTTTCGATTTTTCAAGCGAGAGCCCCTTTTTGATTGCAAGCGCCCGGTTGGCCCAGCGTTTCGCCTCGCGCAGTTCATTTTTGGCCGCGTACGCGCCCGCGAGGTTGCCACAGGTCACGGCGTAACACAGCCCTTCCTCCATCCCGAGCTTTTCCTTCAGGTCAAGCGCGGCGCGCAGGCAGTCGACGCCCTCATCGCGCTTCCCGGCGCGGCCGAGCGCGACGCCGTAGTCGTTCATCAGCTCCGAGTACTCAAACCCGTCGGCGCGC
>CAZPZJ010000315.1:0-3088 GCA_964591055.1 uncultured Leptospiraceae bacterium | reverse complement strand
AGTATTACGACCGTTTTCGCGGAAGGCTCATTTTCCCTATATTCGACCAAAAAAATGACATTATCGCGTTCGGTGGTAGAATTATCGGTGTCGGCGAGCCGAAATACCTGAACTCCCCCGAAAGCGAGCTGTTCGCGAAAGGATCGGTGCTCTACGGTTTCAATCGCGCCAGGGAGCACATTTCCGAACTGAAACGTGCCATCGTAGTGGAAGGATATCTCGATGTCATTGGATGCCATCAGAACGGCATCCGCAATGTGGTTGCGCCCATGGGCACCGCGCTGACCGGCCGGCAGGTGGACCTCCTGTCGCGCTACGCGTCCGAGATAGTGCTGCTGTTCGACGCCGATTCGGCCGGCGTCAAGGCGTCACTGCGCTCCCTTGAAGTGACAGGAGCCAGAAACGTCTCCGTGAAAATAGCCATGCTGCCCGAAAGCGACCCGTTCGAGTTTATAGTCTCGCGCGGGGTGAGGCCTTTTATGGCGGTGGTGGATTCCGCGCTCAATCCGGTTGATTTCAGGATACGCCGCGTCATGGACGATCCGCTTCCCGGCGAGCCGATCGCCAGGCTGATCAAGCTGTTTGAGATAGTGAGCGAGGTTGAATTCGAGACGGAAAAGGCCGGTTATCTCAAGAAGATCAGCGGCCTTCTCGGCATTGACGAGCGCTCTGTGTTTGAGGACTTTCAGAATTATTTGCGGGACAGGAACAGGCCGCCCGAGCTGAGGCCCCGGGAAGCTCCGGGAAAGGAAAAGACCGATTTCATGGCGAAGGGCCATCGGGAAATGGTGCTGTTGCTGCTGCACTATCCCGAGCTCGCCGAGAGGGCGGTGCTTGACTACTCGGAGGATGAAATCGCCGATCCGGTGGCCAAAAGCCTGTACTCGGCCATCATGAAGCTGTATGACGACGGGGAGCCGATATCGTATGACAGGATGTTCAGCGTGTTTCCGGAAGGGCCGGTGCATGAGTTTCTCGAAGGCGCAATCGGCATGAATTTTGAGCACATCGAGCACCTCGACGCGTACACGGAAGTCTACATCCGGATCAAGCTCTTTCAGCTTGACCGGAAAATCCGGCGCTTCGCAGAGCTCGTGTCCGCGTCAGAAGGCGCCGAGGCCGCCTCGTACATGACGGAAATCGAGGTGCTTCGCAGGGAAAAGGAAAAGCTGCAATCGTACATCAGCGGGAAGTGAAGGGGGGCGCAAAATGCCGTGTAACGCCCGGCACGGGCCTGAAACCGGCTGACCGGCGGATGGAAAGTGCTGTTTTCGGGGGCTGTCCGCTCCGATAGGGAAGTATGCCCCCTTTATCGATGAGACTCAGCGCCGTGTTGGCGCAGGCGCCAAAACGCCGTATATTATCTTAAATTTACTATCAACCGACAAGGAACATGAAATATGGGCAAGGGTGAACTGGTGTTGGAAAACGTGCCGGAAGTGAAGAAGCTGATCCAGCTTGGCAAGTCGAACGGTGAGATCACCTACGACGAGATCAACGACGTGCTGCCGGACAAGCTGCTGAACTCCGAGAAAATCGACGACATCTTCATCCTCCTCAACCAGCTTGGCATCGAGGTTGTCGAGGAGTCGACGAGAAAGAACCCCGCGCTCGCGGTCAAGAAGAAGTCGGGATCGGCTTCCAAAAAGAGCGGCGGCGCCACCGCCTCGGAGGACTCGTCATACCTGGACGACCCAATCCGGCTGTACCTCAAGGAGATCGGGAAAGTCTCGCTCCTTTCCGGCGACCAGGAAGTGGACCTTGCCAAACGCATAGAAGAAGGGGAGATACTCATCGAGGACGCGGTGCTGGAGTCGACCCTGCTGGTCAATGAGCTCATCAAGAACCACCCCAAGGTGAAGACGGGCAAGATCAAGCTCACCGACGTGCTCCGGTTCAACCGGCTGTACTACCTGTCGTCGGTGGACGTCAAGGGACTCGAGAAGAAATACAACGAGCACATGAACGTGATTGTCGCGGAAGACAAGAAGAAGATGCAGTTTGAGAACAAGCTGCGCAAGCTTGACCCCGAGTCCCCCAAAGCCGGTGAGCACGCCGAAAAGATCCGGGAATCGCTCTCGAAGATCAGGGCTTCCGTCAGGGAGCTCGGCGTGAGCGAGGTCGAGATCGCGAAGCTGTCCAACAAGATACAGTCGATGGTGGCGAGGATCAAGGACACCTACAAGTTCTTTGAAGAGATCGAGAAGGAATACAAAAAGGAGCTCAAGGAGCTCAAGCACCTTGCGCGCAAGGTGGAGAAGGGCGAGGGCATCAGGAAGATACTCGCGGAGCTTTCGATCACGAGCAAGGACGAGCTGCTGAACCTGGTCAAGGACATCCGCAACAATGAGCGCAAGATCCGCCGCATCGAGCAGGAGGCGGGCGCGCCCGCCGACGACATCATGCGCTGGGGCAAGCAGATCGAGATGGGCCAGCGCAAGATCTCCATCGCCAAAAAGGAGCTCATCAACGCCAACCTGCGCCTCGTGGTGTCCATCGCCAAGAAGTACGCCAATCGCGGCATGCACTTCTTCGACCTGATCCAGGAAGGCAACATCGGGCTCATCAAGGCGGTCGACAAGTTCGAGTACCGCAAGGGCTACAAGTTCTCAACTTACGCGACGTGGTGGATACGCCAGGCCATCACCCGCGCCATCTCGGACCAGGCGCGCACCATCCGCGTGCCCGTGCACATGATCGAGCAGATCAACAAGGTGATGCGCGAGACCAGGCTCTTCCAGCAGGAGTTCGGCCGCGAGCCCACCACCGAGGAGCTGGCCGACCGGCTCGGCTGGGCGGTGATCAAGGTGAAGGCGGTCAAGAACGTGGCGCGCGAGCCCATATCGCTGGAAACCCCTGTGGGCGAGGAGGAGGATTCGCTTCTCGGCGATTTCATCGAGGACAAGGACGTGGATTCCCCCGCCAACACGGCCGCGTACCGGCTGCTTTCCGAGCAGATCAACAGCGTGCTGAAAACGCTGCCCGCCCGCGAACAGAAGGTGATCAGGATGCGCTTCGGCCTTGACGACGGCTACTCGCACACGCTCGAGGAGGTAGGCTACGTGTTCAAGGTGACCCGCGAGCGCAT
>CAZPZJ010000314.1:0-3113 GCA_964591055.1 uncultured Leptospiraceae bacterium | reverse complement strand
AGAAACGCCCTGAACGGGCCGACCGTCCGGACATTGATGAAATACAGCGCAAACATCCCGACGAAGAATATAAAGGCGAGGAGAAATAAAAATTTCGCGGTGGCGCGGGTGAAAACATCCCTGTCCCGGTAGCGCGAAAACAGCAGCAAATTGATCTCTTTGTAGAAAGACATGAAGCCTCCTCTTCTCTCTCCATGTCCCGCGGATGGGTGATCCCCGGTATTGATCCCCGTTGAACACTCAGCAAGGCACGCACACTTGCCCCATGTGGCGTGATCATCGGGTACAATTGCCGCCGGTTGCAGGACAGTCGATACAATAAAAATGTATAATTGCGATACTGGCTGCCATCACGGCTTCTTCTCGCAAATCCGTGAGTGCGCCAAATCAACAGTTACAAGTAAAAAAGGAGGGAACGCATTATCAAGAGCTTTTTATCATCAGGGAGGCAAATTCCAATCGCCGCAAAAGGCCCGGGACGCTATCCACCGGATATGCGCCCCTGCACATCCACATTATTTACGCCCCCAATCTGATTGACAGCACAATCAGCAGGAGGCATACCGCCACCAACGCCGCAGAAGCACCGTACGCCGCAGCGCGCCTTTGCGCCGCGAGTGGAACAATCACAACCGAGGCCTTCACGCCGGCCCTCGCACCGAAGGGCAGCAGCACCGCCGAGAGCGCGCCCCACACGGCCCCTTCCCGCGCAAGAAACCGGAACAGCCCCCAGTCGCTGTTGAACGACAGAAGGTAGTTGCAGGGAGCAAGGCGCATCCCGCCGAAGTAAAACGCCGCCGATGAAAGCAGCGCCGCGCCGAACGCGATGGCGGCAAGGCGCGGTATTGACAGCTCCCTTCCGCCGCCGAACGCCGAAAGGAATCCCGCCAGCATGACGCCGTGCAGCGTAACGGCGAGCATTGAATTGGCCCTGCACAGAAAGGAGCACCCGAGCACCGGCACGGCAAGCAGCATGGTCGCCGCGCTCACGCAGGCGACGGGAAGCGCAAGCAGCGGACGCCGGGTCGTTCCATAGCCGAACCCCATGACCATCATGCCGATCGCGGTGAGCGTCCCCGCGCGAAGATCAAGTGCGATGGACCGGATGACGCCCCCAAGCATCGCCTCGCACAGCCCCCACACCGCGCCGAGCACGAGCGCAAGAACCGCCGCATCGGCAGGGCGCAATGCGGTCGCATGTTCTGAATTATTGTTCACTGTCATAACCTCACTGTCTTTTGAATAGTTCACCGCGCCCTCTCCACGCGGCAGGGAATGTACCTGTGCAGCGGGGTCGCGGCGAAGCGGTCCCTGTGCGTGTTCTTCGCGAGCCTGTTGGCGTTGGCGCCGTAGGTCGTCCCTTTATACTCCAGCCCGAAGCCGTGGGGGATCATCACGTATCCTTTCCGCGTCCGCTCCGTGACTTCAAGCTCAACCTCCACCGAGCCGGCCTCGGTAGTCACGGCGACCATTTCACCGTCCCTGAGTCCGAGCGCATCCGCGTCGGCGGGATTCATGATACAGGTACAGGCGCGCTTGCCCTCGTTCCACTCGGGATTTCGCATGAGCGTGTTGGCGTTGAACGGAATGTGCCGTCCGGACGAGAGAATAAGGGGAAACCTGCCTTCAAGGTCAAGGAGCGCCCTCTCCCTCTCCGGCTCGATTTCTGTTATCCACTCAGCCATCTCCGGGATGTGCAGGTTGATCTTCCCGTCCTCGGTGGCGATGTCGGAGAAGTTGTTATCGGGATCGCTGCGCCCGATCCACAACCCTTCCGGGTGGTCAAGAACAGCCTTGAATATCTCCTCTCCCATGAGCGGCCCTTTCGCAAAGCCGGCCCTTTCGGCGCATTTCCGGAAGCTCCTGGGAGCGGTCATCAGCATCGCCCAGAGGTTGGCCAGATTTCCCGATCCCATCTCGCGCCCCAGCGTTTTCGTGACGATAAACGGCATCGACTTGAGCGCGGCGGGATTTTCCTTCGCGAAGTTCATCAGCTCCATGCCGAACTTGAGCCGGCTCTCCTTCGCGGCGGCGAAGAGCGCCTCCGGTATTTCGGGCACCAGCCCCAACCTGTCGGCGATGCGAGTGTGTATCTCGCCCAGCTCCATCTGCTCTCCTTCCGGCTCCACGACCGGCTGGCGCATCTGGAAGTAGATGTCGGGCCAGGTCCACGGGAAGAAGGTGCCGTCCCACGACTCGTATCCCGACTTCGCCGGAAGCACGTAGTGCGCAAGCCTTGCCGTCTCGGTCATCGCGATCTCGCACACCACAAGGAGGTCGAGCTTTACAAACGCCTCCTCGTACGCAGCAGTGTCGGCGAACGAGCGCAGCGGGTTGGCCTGGCAGCACATGACTGCTCTGAGCCTGTCCGGCTTTCCGCTCATGATCTCCTCCGGCATGACATTGGGCGGAAACAGCCCGCAGAGCGCCGGAAAGCCGGTTTCGACTGTGCGCCAGGTCTTTGCCTCTCGCTCGTCGCTGTGCCCCACGATCGGCATCAGGATGCCGGGGATCACGTTTCCGCCCGGAACGCAGAAGTTCCCGGTGATCGCGAAGAGGATGATCTCGAGATACGACACCAGCGTGCTGTGCCTGTTCATGTACACGCCCAGGTCGGGATGGTACGCAGCCCTGCGCAGCCGAAGCTGCCGGCACACCTCGCGCACCTGGTCGAAATCGAGCTCGCACACCCCGATCGCGGCGCGCGCATCGAAGCCGGCAAACCAGCTCTTTATCTCATCGTATCCGCTCACGTGCTCCCTTATGAAGTCATCGTCGGTCCAGCCCTCGTCGATCACGATGGATATCATCGCGCGGGTGAGCAGCGCGTCCGTACCGGGCCTGATGGCGAGGTGGATGTCGGCCAGCTCTGCGGTTTCGGTTTTACGCGGATCGATGATCACCAGAAGCTTGTCGGGATTTTTCGAGAATTCCCGGATTACAAACGGCGCCCTCGGCATCTGGTGGCTCGTCATGCCGTTCCAGCCGATGCCCACGAGCATGTCGGCGTTGTGCTCGTCGGGGATGGTGAACTTGTACTGCCTGCCCACGGCCCTGCCGTGCGCCCAGAACTGCCCTGTCAGCTCCTGCGCCACCGCGTTGTAGTGGTACTT
>CAZPZJ010000313.1:0-3117 GCA_964591055.1 uncultured Leptospiraceae bacterium | reverse complement strand
CGGGAAAGCCGCGCGCATCGGTATCGGGGATGATCGCTATCGTGCTCATGCCGCCCTCCTACACACCGCTCCTGTCCCGCAGGAACGCCGCGAGGGCGGAAGCTTTCTCTGAAATGGAGCCATGGAAGAGAATCGCCTGTCTGGTCGATCGGGGAATGCGCGCTTCAACAACTTCGATTCTCCTGCCAAAGTTCGGCGCGGCATTGATGGCGGCAATCACGGCGCTCCGCGCGCGCAGCTTTGAGGTCAGCGTGGGGTAGCGGGGGCGGTTGATCCCCGACTGTACGGTTACGAGAAGCGGAAGCGTGAGAGTCAGCTCCTCGCTTGCGACCGCATCGATTTCGCGGACAATGGTTGCTTTCGTACAGGATTCGTCAGGGGCGATGGACAATGCCGAGGTCGCCCATGGGATTCCGAGCTTTTCAGCGATCATGGGCCCGGTCTGGCATTGCATCATGTCCTCGGACATCACGCCGGCGAGGATGAGGTCGTACGGGCGGCCGCTCGCGAACAAGGCGACGGCGGTGGAAACGGCGTCGGGATCGCCGGCGGATTCATCGTTGAGCATAATGTGGAACGCTTCCGAGGCTCCCATTTCAAGCGCCCTCCGGAGCGCGGCCTGTACCCTCGGAGGTCCGGCGGATACCGCGTCTACGGTGGTTGCCGGCAGCGCATCCCGAAGAGAGAGGGCGGCTTCGAGGGCGTGCTCGTCGTATTGGTTGATCCTGTAGACGGTTGTGGGAGGCAGTGAATACGTTTTTCCGCCTTCTTCGATAGTGATTCGCGTTTCTGTGTCAAACACCTGTTTTACGCACACAAGAATCCTCATGACGATCGTTCCCCCGTGATGCCATGTAATGCTGTGGAATTGATGGCATTCCTGTTGTATACATTTCGTTATGATCAATATAAAATAGATTCTGAATAATTACAATAAAAAATCGAGCGCTCGCTCTATTTTTCTTGACTTTTTCATGCTACCGGATTATGTTGTTGAACATGGAGAGCGTCAGGTGAGTGAACTGTATTTCATACGGCATGGCCAGGCGAATTTCGGGCATGATGAATACGACCGCCTTTCGGAGAGGGGCGGCGAGCAGATCCGCACAACGGCGGGGTATTTCCTGGAAAGGAAAATCATCCCTGACGCACTCTATTCAGGCACGCTCGCAAGGCAGACGGCAAGCGCTGAGATCTTCGCCGCGGAATGCGCAGTCCGGGGGGTGGCGCTCCCGGACCGGACAAGTATTGAAGGCCTGAATGAGCACGATTCCGCGCGCATCGTCAAGGCGCTCCTTCCCCGCATGGCCGGGCGGGATCCCTCACTTTCCGCCGACATGGCAAGGATCTACACCGACAACAGCTCGTTTCAGCGCGTGTTTGAAAGGACGATGATCGCATGGATCAGCGGCGCCGAGAGCGTCGAGAGCGTCGAGTTATGGGAGGAGTTCCGGGGAAGAGTCAACGAATCCATACGCATCATCATGCGTGCGTGCGGGCGCAGCGGGCGGATCGCGGTATTCTCATCGGGAGGGCCCATCGGCTGCGCGGCGGGCCTCGCTCTCGACCTTTCCGACGAACACACGCTCAGGCTGTCGTGGCAGGTCGTCAACGCGTCGGTGACGAAATTCGTGTTCAGCGGGGAAAGGATATCTCTTTCGTATTTCAACATGTATGCCCACCTTGAGTCGGCGGACGGATCAACACTTGTAACATACAGATAAGGGAGGTCTTATGGATTTCGCGATATCGGACAGAATGAAAGCGATCATCGAGATGATCAACGAGTTTGTGGACAGGGAGCTCATTCCGCTCGAGCCGGAGTTTCTCAACAGGGACTTCAGGGAGCTCCTCCCGGTGCTCAGGGAAAAGCGGGAGATGGTGAAGAAAATGGAGCTCTGGGCCCCCAACCATCCAAGGGAGTACGGGGGGATGGGGCTCGATCTCGTGGACCACGGGCTGGTGTCGGAGGCGCTGGGCCGCACGCCGCTGGGGCATTACGTGTTCAACTGCCAGGCTCCCGACGCCGGCAACATCGAAATTCTCCACAAATACGCCACGGAAGAGCAGAAGGAAAAGTATCTCATCCCTCTCGTGCGCGGCGACATACGCAGCTGCTTCGCGATGACCGAGGTCGACCTTCCAGGCTCCAATCCGGTGATGATGGACGCGACCGCCGTGAAGGACGGCGGCGACTACGTCATCAACGGGCACAAGTGGTACACCTCGGGCGCCGACGGATCCGCGTTCGCGATCGCCATGGCCGTGACAAACCCTGACGCGCCGGCGCACCTCCGCGCCAGCATGATCATTGTGCCGCAGGGGACGCCCGGGTACACCCTGATGCGCAACATCCCCGTCATGGGCCATTCAGGCAGCGATTACTTCAGCCACGGGGAGGTGATGTTTCAGAACTGCCGAGTGCCGCAGAAAAACCTGCTGGGGCCCGAGGGGCAGGGCTTCGTCATCGCGCAGGAGCGGCTCGGCCCTGGGCGCATCCACCACTGCATGCGCTGGCTCGGCATCTGCGCCCGCGCGTTCGACATGATGTGCAGGCGCGCCAGCACGCGGCCCATCTCGCCCGATGGCAAGACGCTGAGCTCCAAGCAGATCGTCCAGGAATGGATAGCAGAAAGCGCGGCGGAAATCCAGGCGGCCAGGCTGATGACACTCCACGCGGCGTGGTGCATCGAAAACCTGGGCGCCAAGGCCGCTCGTGACGAGATCGGCCTCATAAAGTTCGTGGTGGCCAACACCATGCAGAAGGTGATCGACCGCGCGCTCCAGGTGCACGGCGGGCTCGGAATGACCGACGACACGATACTTGCGTTCCTGTTCCGTCACGAGCGCGCGGCGCGCATCTATGATGGCGCCGACGAGGTTCACAAGTCCTCGATCGCGAAGCGCATCCTGGCTAAATACCGGTAGGCGGGATCGCGTGAGTGCGGGAAACGACAAGGTTGCGCTGAAGGAACACGGGGCGCCGGTGCTTTCGCTCGACTCCTTCAGGCAGAAGGTGGAGGTCTCCATGGAGAGCATCTGCCTTGATATCTACCGGGAAAACAGGGAGAAGATCAAGATCAAGAAGGAGGCTGTCGCGGTGCGGAACCTCGTGAC
>CAZPZJ010000312.1:0-3120 GCA_964591055.1 uncultured Leptospiraceae bacterium | reverse complement strand
ATTGAGGATTCATTTTCGAACTGGCCTGATTCAAACACCCCGGAAAACTGGGTTCCCGTTGAGGGTGCAGAACGCTCATCGATCACGTTTTATGAAAACAACAGGACAAAGCGCGCCAAACTTGACAGCCCCAGGGGGAATGTCGCCGGGTTGTTCAGGAGGGTTTCCGCCGCGTATTCCTTTGAATATGCCTGCAAGGGGCGTTTCGGGGGAGGCGAATCTTTTGTCCTCATGGCCTGCTCGCTGGGTGACAGGCGGGTTTTCTCCCTGCAGCTTGGAAAGGATGAAATTATGATTTCCGGCATGCGCATGCCGCTGAAAACGGGCGACTGGCATGAGTACCGGCTCAGCAGCGTTGACGGAAAAAATGCGAAGCTGTTTATTGACGGTGAGCTGATTTCCAACAGGATCCCTTCAAGTTCCTTTCAGGCTTTTTCACAGAGGGGAATTTACTGCCTGTACTCCTCGAACGGGGAAAGCTCACAGGGGGAAGTTGAATACGTCAAGTTCCGATAACTCCAGTGACCGGCCCGCCTGAAAGCGGGCCGGAAGGGTTTTCCTTTACGCGTGCCTTTTACCAGTCATCACTCTGCCTGTCGTAGAACTTCTCCCGGACCTGGGCGGTAATGTCGTCGATGTAAATGTAGCTTGGCTGGGGCAGGCGTCCGATATTGCCTGGATTGTACATGATTCTCGTGATTTCAATATCACGCTTCTGGCTGAGATATGTGTCCATCTGGGCGATTGTGGGGGGTATGTTGACGGAAAGCTTCTTCCATCCGAGGTAATCAAGATTTCCCATTATCAGGCGATGGCTTGCGTTCTTGGAGTCACGCAGCATGATGGATACCTCTCCGGGAAATTTCTTTCCGTAGACCCACATGGATATGGATTTGCAGTGCTTGTCGATGATCATCGCCTTTACCGGGATGATGGTGGCGACATCGCCCTTCCTTCCGAGCACCTTGACTCCAAGGTACTTTTTGGAGTTGTTATAAGGCGCAGGCATGATGTCGCGTATCACCAAGCCCGCCGTTTGATCCTGGGTTTTTTTGATCTGGACATTCGCGTTTGTATATGAAGTGGTTTCAAAGTCTTCAATGATCATTTCGGTAAACACATTGTCCGTTTTGGAGGCTTGCTTTTTTTCCTCTTTCGGCGGGGTGACAGGAGCGGCTTCCTGGGATACGGCGTTGAATGAGAACGCGGCGATGATCGTTATGACGCATGCGGAAAAAAATACAGTTGATCGCTTCATATTTATGTTGACCTCCGGTGTGTTTTTCGTGCAAATCGAATCCGATGTGTGAAATGATTCCGTTTCCAAGATCAGACATTGTATTATTGATAATGCCGAACCGAACTGTCAATCAGTTTGTTCTTTTTGCCTGAAATAAATGGTTTTACCTGACAACATGCGGCAGCATGGCGGATAACCGCGGGCGGGGCCGCATCTGTTGACCTGTCGGCGTTGTAGTTATCACGGGATACGGAGTGCGCGTGCAATGGGATTGGATGTGTGCATCATTATCGCATATATCGCCGTCATCACCGCGGCGGGAATCCGCTTTTCTGGAAAGGAAAGCGTAAGCGATTACTTTCTTGGCAACAGGTCGGTGTCCTGGTGGCTTGTATGCGCGTCTGTCATAGCGACGGAAACAAGCGCCCTCACGTTCATTTCAATTCCGGGCCTTTCATACGCAGGCAACATGGGATTTCTGCAGGTGGCGTTCGGATATCTTGCCGGCAGGGTCCTTGTGTCATTTGTGCTTCTTCCGGGTTATTTCGAGGGGCGTTTTGAAACCGTGTACCAGTTTCTTGAACGGATTTTCGGTGTTTCTGCAAAGAAAATCGTTTCCCTGATAGTTCACTGCACGAGGGTCCTTGCGGACGGGGTAAGGCTTTTTGCGACGGCGCTGCCCCTGACCGTTATGGCGGGATGGGATTATCGCATATCAATACTGATAATCGGCGCCATTGCGCTCGGCTACACATATTACGGCGGGCTCAGGTCGGTAATCATTGTTGATGCAATTCAGCTGGTGGTGTACATGGGGTGCGCCGTTTCGGCGTTGTTCATTATATCAGGGATGATGGACCTTTCAGTCGTTGACATGTTCAGACGAATTCCGGTTTATAAGACAACAATTATCTCTACGGGGGCGGGGGGATTCAGCGGTCTTTTTACTTCGTATAACATTGTTTCGGGATTGCTGGGTGGGGCATTCCTGTCGTTCGCGTCGCATGGCACTGACCATCTCATCGTTCAGAGGGTGCTCGCCTGTTCAGATCTTCGCTCGGGAAGAAAAGTCCTGATCTTGAGCGGAGTGTTCATCATAGTCCAGTTCGCGGTGTTCCTGGGTCTGGGCCTTTTCCTGTACGGATTTCTGGGTGGCGCGCCTTTTTCGCGCACGGATGATGTGCTGCCGTTTTTTGTTGCAAGGATCGCTCCGTCAGGATTCCGCGGGCTGATGCTTGCGGGGATTCTGGCGACGGCAATGTCCACGATGAGCTCCACGATAAACTCGCTGGCCTCGTCATCGTTTCTTGATCTTCTCGGCCTGGACACGGCTTCCGGAAACGAGCGGAGAAACATCAGGATATCCCGGGGCCTCACTCTGTTCTGGGCCGTCGTCATGATGGCGATCGCGTTTTCAGTACGCTACGTAAGCGGCTCGCTAGTGGAGATCGGTTTGTCGATCGTTTCAGTTGCGTACGGGGGGATGCTCGGAATTTTCGTTATCGGGCGGTATGCTCCCCGCACAGGGGAGAAAGCTGCAATAGCCGGTCTGGTTGCAGGCATCGCAGCCACTATCGCCGTGATGACCTGTACGAAGCTGTTCTGGCTCTGGTTTGTCATTACGGGATTCTCGGTGACGGTATTAACCACACTGGCGATTGATATGATCAGGCGCAGGTTCGCTTAATCTGAGAAGTCCTCTATAATTTTCAAAGAGGAATAGTTTTCATCGTCCCGCGAGAAAACCCGGTCGAAGATCATGATGATTTCTGTCCTGTGGTTTTTCCTGATGATGAAATAATACTCGCTGCACAGCTTTCTTACAAGGTCAATGCCCCTTCCTGTTTCTGATATGAAATCGTTGACATCTTCGCCTGTTT
>CAZPZJ010000311.1:0-3167 GCA_964591055.1 uncultured Leptospiraceae bacterium | reverse complement strand
AGCTGCGGCAACCCTATAGCAGCCAGGAGAAAATCCCGGCCATCTTGCAACAGTTGGACGCCATGAGCCAGGAAGTGCAGCCCTAAAGCTGCTTAGTCATCCTCCAGTTCAGCACTCACCCCGCGGAACTGCTCCAACGCCGATTCCAGCTCCTGCAAAATTTCGCGCGCCAACGCATCCGGTTCGGGCAAATGGTCTGAGTCTTCCATTGCTTCATCACGCAGCCAAAAAATATCCAGGTTGACCTTGTCGCGCGCAATCAGTTCCTCATACGAAAAAACCCGCCAACGGCCCTGCGGAGTTTCCGCGCTCCAGGTTGGCTGCCGCTCAGAACGATTTTGCGGCTTGTAGCAAGCAACAAATTCATCCAGGTCACTGCGTGTCAGTGTGCGCGTCTTGAGAGTGAAGTTTTGATTGGTGCGCAGATCATAAATCCACAGCTGACGCGTCCAAGGACTTTCGCTAGCCGGTTTTCGGTCAAAGAACAGCACATTGGCCTTGACACCCTGAGCGTAGAAAATGCCGGTCGGCAAGCGCAACAGAGTATGCACATCACACTCGTGCAGCAAGCGGCGACGCAGCGTTTCGCCAGCCCCACCTTCAAACAGAACATTATCCGGCACAACAACCGCCGCGCGACCATTCTGTTTCAAAATGCTACGCACATGCTGAACGAAGTTAAGCTGCTTGTTGCTGGTCGAAACCCAAAAATCATCCCGCAAAATGCCCTGCGCCTCACGGGTCAACTCACCGTTTTCGGTCACAACGGTCACGCTGCTCTTCTTGCCAAAAGGCGGATTGGTCAGCACTATGTCAAAATATTGGCCGGGGTGTGCCGCCAGGCTATCTGCCACACGAATCGGTGAACCATTGCCATTGGCACCAATACCATGCAAATACAGGTTCATCACGCAAAGGCGGGCGGTGTTATCCACAATCTCCCAGCCATGCAAGGCCTGATGATTCAGGTGCCACCACTGCTCGCTATCCAGTGTAGCAGAGCGGGCAATGTACTCATGCGCGGCCAGCAAAAAACCACCTGTGCCACATGCCGGATCGCAAATGGTTTGCCCCGGCATCGGACGCATGACCTCGACAATCGCCTGAATGAGCGGGCGCGGGGTGAAGTATTGCCCAGCACCCGATTTGGTATCTTGCGCGTTCTTTTCCAGCAGCCCTTCGTAAATTTCACCTTTCACGTCAATATCCATGCCAATCCAGGTTTCGCTGTCAATCAGCTCAATCAGACGCTGCAGTTTGGCCGGGTCTTGAATACGGTTTTGCGCTTTGCGGAAGATGACCGGAATCAGGCCGGAACCCTGCCCAAGGGTGACAAGAATATGTCGGTAATGAGCTTCTAGCTCATCACCGGAGCGATTGCGCAGGCTCTCCCAATTACAATCAGACGGAATAGCGCTCGGTTTGTTTAGAGCAGTCACGTTTTCGTGATCCATCTTCAGGAACAGCAGATAGGTCAGCTGTTCAACGTAATCGCCATACGACATACCATCGTCGCGCAGCACATTGCAATAATTCCATAAACGTTGCACAATCGTGTTCGATTCATTCATCGGTCAGTCTCTCCGGGGGAACAGTGGAATGATAACAATCTTCAATCCATCGAAACGGATTTTCAGCAATATATTGGCGAATTCTGCTCAGGTCTCGTTCATTGCGGATGATATGATCAAAATAATTGCGCTGCCAAATGAGGTGATCCACACGGTAGCGGGTGTTGCGGATGGAAGCAGTAACAGAAGATTTGTACTGTCCAACCCACGTCCCCAGCGATCCAGCGATTGGCCTTCCAAAGGCAGGCATCTGAACAGGATGCGTACCCCCTGCCAATTTCCAAATGATGCCGTGAATATGATTGGGCATAACCACAAATTCTTCCGGGTTCAGCGCAATCTGCGCCTGTGACTTGACCAGTTTGAACCATTCTCGGTAAGCAATTTGCCCCAAGGGGTTGAGTTTCATTTCCCCATGTTCAACCACACCAAAAAGGGGTGCCCTCTGCCAGGTGACAATGGTAACAAAATAGGCGCCCGGCTGGGTGTAATCGTAGTCGGGTAACCGAATGGAACGGCGGTTAGGTCGGTTTTGGATCAATCGTTTCACCATTCCCTCACACCGCCCGTCCGCACACACCCCGTAGGGGCATGGCAATCTTGAAACAGGAATCGCCCAACCGACGCCCCGCCATGCCCCGCCGCGAATCGCCCCGGGGGTCACGGGGTATGGCTGATGACGCATCCCCATACGCCGCAAATGGGACCGCCATACCCCTACCAAATGCATAATCATACGCCGCAGACGAGACCGCCATACCCCTACAATTCTCCACGGAAGGCGCGTTTGAGGATTGCCTGACGCAGACGGGCAGAACGGGTCAGGGCTGCCTGAATGGCCGCCTCGACCTGGGCAACAACCGTCAGGCGCTGCTCCAATTCGGCGACGATGCGTTGCTGCTCGGACAGGGGGGGGAGGGGAATTGGCATTTGTGCAATTTGGTTTTGATTAACCGATGCCATGCCAACAACTTGTTGAGCATGAAAATTAAAATATTGTCGACCAAAAGCACCCAACCAGAAATTTAGAAAACTTGGTGAAATAACACGACGCTCTATTCTTAACCGAATGTTTTTGCTTTCGTAAACAATTGTTCCCAAACCTTTTGGAATTACGGCTGCTTTTCCTACCAGTTCTCTACTATTAACACGATTTATAAGAATATCATCTGGCTCAAGGTGATAAATTTCAATTTCTTCATCAGAAAGGATCATCCGTTTTATATCTCTCCAAACAATAAGGCCATCTTCAATGTTGTACATTCTTAAACAAGGAGTGCCTTCATTAGCATAAAATTCAGCAGATTTGTAAATACCATTTTTCATTGACAAAGTCACCTCCCCCAGCCTGACCCAACACCACCCCCGCGGCAGGGACGCATCCTGCAGCGGAGATTTGCCCAGCCGGCGCAGGACAACCTCCGCCGGCTCATCGGATGGGTCTTGCGGGACGAGGCGACCCTCGCAGGCCGCCTTGAGCAGGCTGGCCTTGTAACGCTTCAGCCCTGCCTGTGCCCGGCGCAGTGCGGCGACCCCCGCCTCCAACTGACTGAACAGCGCCTCGATTTTGGCAACAATGCGCTCCTGCTCGGCTAA
>CAZPZJ010000310.1:0-3170 GCA_964591055.1 uncultured Leptospiraceae bacterium | reverse complement strand
AATACTTGGATTATGTTAGCTTAGGAGGTTGTTATGGCGCTGAATCCCATTGTTGATTCACGTGACGTTCGTTTTGTGCTGTTTGAAATGCTTGATCTTGACAAGCTCACCAGATACAAAAAATTCTCCGACTTTGACCACGACATGTTCGAAGAAGTGCTTGAGCTTGCCGAAAAAATCGCGGTCGGGCTTGTGTATCCCGCGAATAAGGAAGGCGATCGAAGCCCCGTGCAGTACATGCCGGATACCAAAGAGGTCATCATCCCCGAAGTCTACAGGCCCGCCCTCGATGCGTATCATGAAGCCGGGTTTCTCGGCATCTCCACAGACCAGGAAATAGGCGGCATGGGAATGCCGCACGCCATTTCCCAGTCGGTCACCGAGTACTTCACGGCGGCAAGCGTGGCGTTTTCTATGTATCCCATGCTGAGCATCGGAGCGCTCAACCTGGTGCTGAACTTCGGGCCTGACCACATGAAATCCCTGGTCGCGGAAAAAATTCTCAGCGGTGAATGGGGCGGTACGATGTGCCTCACCGAGCCGGAGGCGGGATCGGACGTGGGCGCGCTTAAAACAAAAGCCCGCAAGAACCAGGACGGGAGCTATTATATTTCCGGGCAGAAAATATTCATATCGTCCGGGGACAACAATTACTATAAAAACATCATCCATCCGGTTCTCGCGCGCATAGAAGGCGATCCTCCCGGAACCAGGGGTATATCGATTTTCTTCACTCCAAAGTACCTGATCAAAGAGGACGGCAGTCCTGGCGAGCACAACGATGTTGTATGTACCGGCATTGAGCATAAAATGGGCATCAACGCTTCGGCCACATGCTCGTTGAGCTTTGGGGACGAGGGAAGGTGCAGGGGCCTTCTGATGGGGCAGGAGCGTCAGGGCATGAAGATAATGTTCCAGATGATGAACGAGGCGCGGCTGTTCGTGGGCCTTCAGGGCGAGGCGGTATCGAGCGCGGCCTACATGCACGCGGTCACCTATGCGAAGAACAGGATACAGGGAACCGATGTCAGGGAAATGGCCAATCCCGACGCGAAGAGCGTCCCGATCATCAACCACCCGGATGTCCGGAGGATGCTGCTCTCCATGAAGTCGAGGGTTGAGGCGATGCGGGCGCTCACTTACTACATCGGCTACCTGACCGATATCACCCATGTGGACAAGGGAAGCGAGCAGGCGGTCGAGGCGCAGGCGCTGGTGGACTTTCTAATCCCAATCTGCAAGGCCGGAAACACCGATCTCGCCTGGAAGGTGACCGCCGACGCGATACAGGTGTACGGGGGATACGGTTTCACCAGGGATTACCCGGTGGAGCAGTTTGCGCGCGATTCCAAGATACTCTCGCTGTACGAGGGCACCAACGCAATCCAGTCGATGGACCTCACCATGAGAAAGCTTCTGATGAACAAGATGCAGTACAACTACCAGGTGTACAAAAAGAGAGTCATGGAAACCGTTGAAAAGGCGCGCGGTGTTGTTGACGATGTGTACATCGGCTATGTGGAAAAGGCGATGGACAAAATCGACAGCCTGGTTGTCGAGCTGAAAAACCAGATGGGCGACGGGAACTACACGCATATTTTCGCCAACGCCACGCCCCTTCAGCAGGTGTTCGCCATGATGACCTACGGCTGGATGCATCTGTGGTCGCTTTCCATCGCGCAGCCGAAGCTCAAGGACATCATCTGGGGGAAGACTGCAAAGGAGCGGGAGGCGTTCATCAGGGAAAATCCTGAGGCGGCCTTCTACTCGGGCCGCGTGCTCTCGTCGCAGTTTTACCTCGGCGCCGAGTTCCATAAGGTATTCGGGAGAATCGAATATGTGATGACCGGCGAGGGGGCTGTGGAAAAATCCTTTGCTGCGCATTTTACGGGCGCGCTCGAGGAGTAGAAGCGGGAGGACGTTGAGAGTGACATCAAAAGCCGGTGCGAGCACCGGCTTTTTCATGAAAAGACGCGGGAATCCACGTGCATTTTGGACACAATGCATGAATGTGTTCACATATTGAGCGCCGACAAAATATTTGTATCAACTATTATTTGACAAAATCATTCATATTTTAATAGTGTGTACCAATGTGTATGTTAAAGGGAATATGGTATAATGGGAAGAATTTTAAAAATTTTCAGGGGGTAGCAGTATATGGCTTTAAATCCTTTAGTTGATTCAAGACATGTCCGTTACGTTATGTTCGAAATGTTTGAGCTTGACACATTAAACAAATACGAGCACTTTAAGGATTTCGACCGCGAAACGTTCGAGGCAACACTGGATCTTGCGGAACAGATCGCCGTTGAAATGGTGTATCCGGTCAACATCGAGGGGGACAAGATCGGATGTACGTTTGATCCGGTCACGAAGGAAGTAAAAATACCGGAGATGTACAAGGATCCCATGAGGGCATTCAGCGAGGCCGGGTTCCCCGGGCTTGCGATCGAGCAGGAGCTTGGGGGGACGGGGATGCCCCTCACCATCTACAACACCTGTTCCGAGTACTTTATCGCGGGGTGCGTTGCGTGGTTCATGTACGTGCAGCTCAGCGTGGGCGCGATGAACCTTGTCAGGAAATTCTACAACAGGCCGGACAAGGACATCATATTCCAGAACATGATGTCGGGCAAATGGGGCGGCACGATGTGCCTCACCGAGCCTGACGCGGGATCCGATGTGGGAGCGCTCAAGACAAAGGCCTTCCGCCAGCCCGACGGCTCGTTTCTGATCCAGGGCCAGAAGATATTCATCTCTTCCGGCGACAATGACATGTATGAGAACATCATTCACCCGGTGCTGGCCCGCATTGAGGGCGATCCTTCCGGGACGCGGGGGATTTCCATCTTCATGGTGCCCAAGTACTTCGTCAATCCCGACGGATCACTGGGCGGGAGGAACGACGTCGAGTGCGCCGGCATCGAGCACAAGATGGGCATCAAGGGCTCCGCGACGGCGACGCTGAGTTTCGGCGACAACGGCCGCTGCGTCGGTTACCTGATGGGCGAGGAGCGTAAGGGCATGAGCATCATGTTCAACATGATGAACGAGGCTCGCCTCCAGTGTTCCATCCAGGGGCTCGCGCTTTCGAGCACGGCCTATCTGCACGCGGTCGCCTACGCCAGGAACAGAAAGCAGATGCCTCACGTGATGCAGCTGCAGAA
>CAZPZJ010000309.1:0-3211 GCA_964591055.1 uncultured Leptospiraceae bacterium | reverse complement strand
CACACAGCATGAGATTTCCCTCATGTGGTGGTAGCGATTTCGGGGAGCAGGTCAAGAGGAGTAATAATTGAACAAAAAAATATCTATATAGATTGTCAGGCCAAATATTCCGAGGGCTTGCTTCCATTTGGGTTTGATGAAAAGTTTCAAGGACGATTTAAAAGGTATGGATTTGTTGATCTGGATGGCAAAATAGCAATTGATCCAAAGTACGAATATGTTCATGGTTTTAGCGAAGGACTTGCAGCAGTACTTTCGAATGGATTATGGGGATTTATTGATCGCTCGGGAAAAATTGTAATTGAACCTCAATTTAAACATGTTGACAATTTTAGCGAGGGTCTTTGCAGCGTATTAATACCATCTGGTTTTTTATCCAAGAGGTTCCTTTGGGGATTTATTAATACAAAGGGGAATGTTGTTATTGGAGGAAAATATGGAAGTAGTGGATCTTTTAAAGATGGATATGCATGGGTGCAAGAGCCACTCCCACCAATTGATAATAGAGATTATGAAGGTCCAGTAGGAGGTGATGTGTGTGTTATTGATACACATGGAAATATGGTAGTAGAAAATCTCTACTGTCCAAGAGGTCGCCCATCGGATGGGGTGTCTGCTTGTTTTGATAGGGGATCAAAAAAATATAGTTTTTACGATAGTCGTGGTAGAAAAATCATTAAAGCCAAATATAATAGTGCAAATGACTTTCATGATGGGTTAGCATTGGTAAAACTAAATGGTAAATACGGTTATATAAATATCAGTGGTGATGTTGTTATTAACCCGATTTTTACCTATGATGGGAAAGAAAGTGATTTCAAGGATGGGCTAGCGGTCCAATCATTAGATAATCATACATTCGGTGTTATTGATAAAACAGGTAGATGGGTTATAAGCCCACGATATTGTGAGCATTACCCCGAAGTAAAGGAGGGTGGAGTTGCATTTGCCAATCATGTTCCATATGGTTATAATGAATGTTATGGATGTAAATATACGTTGAGAAAAGGGGAAGTGTTCACAGGTTTTACGCATGAAGGGCTTATAATGATTTCAAGAAGGGAAAAGAAAAATGTTTTAGAAGGGCTTGTGGATAAAAATGGGAAAGTAATAGTCCCACCAAAATTTAATAGAATTGGGACTTTTCATGAAGGATTAGCCCAAGTGGAAGTCGGAGGAAATTATCCAGGGGGTGAGGAGTGCAATGCTGGCAGATACGGATATATAGACAAAAATGGAAAACTTATTATCCCACCAATATACAACTCAGGAACAACTGTTTCAAACGGATGTATCGCAGTAAAAATCAACGGGAAATGGGGAATTCTTTATAATCCTCTTAAATAGGATATGGCGGAATTCGGACGTTGGAGGGAACCACTGGAGTACTTGACGGGGAGACCAGAGGGGCTTCGCCCCTCTGGTCGCGATTGTGGCGGGAAAGGGATTGCATGACGAAGGCGCGAAAGCGTTTTCGCGCCTTCGTGGGGGAATTCATTGCGTGTGATGCCGGACAACCGTAATAGCTGAACGGGACAAAAAACACACGGAGGGCATATCGCCATGCGTATTCGGGGTTCACTGAGCGCGCTCGCACTTCTGGCCCTGTCGGGAATCGGCACGGCGCAAACAACCGTCACCATTGTCGAACTGCTCGATACTGAAAAAATTGAATCCCTTGTGTTCGAACGGATCAACGCGGAGAGGACGCAGCGGGGGCTTCAGTCGTTGAAGCGGCACGGCGATCTTGCGATGCTCGCGAGAACGCACAGCGGCAACATGGTGCGGCATAATTTCTTCTCGCATCGCGACCACGAGGGGATGAACCCGCAGCAGCGGTGCGCCCGGTATTTCCCCAGGCTCGTGGCTGCGGTGGGCGAGAACATCGCCAGCCACTACGGCGCGAGCCCGGAAGAGGTCGCGGGAAGCCTCATGACGGGATGGATGAACTCGCCCGGCCATCGCGCGAATATCCTGAGCGGCAAATACAGCCATGTGGGCGTGGGTGTTGTCCAGAAAGACCTGCACTTCTACGCCACACAGGCGTTCGGCGAGCTCTTTGCCTCACTGGAAAGCGATGTCCCAGGGAGCGTGGAATTTGGCTCTGAGATTGCGCTTCGCTTCAGGTATGAGGGGGCGTTTCCCAGGGAGCGCCTTACGGTATTCACGACGTTTCCCGACCGCAACGCACGATTTTTCCTTCCCAACGGCTCGTTTTACACGGGTTCCGCACCGCTGACGCCGCTGTGGGACGGTGATTTCTTCACCGTGAAGCTGAAACTGGACAGGGGCCGGGGGCGCTACACCATCAATTTCGGCAAAGACGGCAGATACTATCCCGACGGGGTGGTGGTTCTGGCGCCGTGAGTTGAACACGGCCAAAAGGCCGGAAATAAAGTGCGACAATTCCCGGGCGGGCGATACCAGAACCGCGGACTGCATGGCATTTGCGCATGTACCATCGGGCGGCTTTATGATGGGCTCTCCTGGCGGCGTGGGGGATGATGACGGGAATTCACGCCATAAAGTAATAATGAGCGTTTTATCTTTTGACGGATTTTATTCGTAAAACACTTAACATCAATTCCACAGAAAAAGTTATGGTTAAGGACAACCCTGATGCCGGAATGGATTTCGACCGGGAGGAAATCATGAAGGGAGTACACTGCGGTCGGACGTGTGTGCGTATTGCCAGCGGCAGATTCTATACAAACAAGGAGTTTGAGGAGCGAAGGAAGCGAGTCCTTGCACTTCCCATCTAACCGCGGCGATAGGTGCGATATGAGTCTATCGGGATTCGGAATGCAGCAGATAATCCTGTTGCGTAACAATTCAGGACGTAAGGTTGAGAGGGAAGTGGGAAGAGACATATGTTCGGATTATCAGAAGTGCGGCACCTCTATCCATGTCCACTTCATCCGGTGCCCGGGAACTTGTATGTCGGAACAGTCATCGGAAGACCCCGCGATGTATCGCCCGTGAATGTAGCCTCCATAGCAGGATTAATACCCGCACCATCCTTCCACGAGCTTGGCGATTCTATACCTGAACGGGTAGAGAATGGTCGTGCGCTATGTCCATTAAGCTGTTGTCAGAATCGTACTGGTCGGTTATTCTGGTCATGTCTGGTAGTAGTGTCAATTCTAGTTCGCAATTTAATTCTTCGCAAGCTCAATCAACTCCAGTTATTACCTCATGCTGCGCTATCTAA
>CAZPZJ010000308.1:0-3244 GCA_964591055.1 uncultured Leptospiraceae bacterium | reverse complement strand
CGTTCGAAGCGATCATTCCTTCACGGGCGGCACGGATTACGACGGGCGTGAAGGGGGTTGTCGAAAACTTAACTGAATCCGAAGCCCGCGAGTTGGCGGAACGGATTTACGTCTGTCTGTACTATCACGTTATATAATTTTATCAGGATTGAAATGCATCGCCCCGGTTGTCGGCCGGGGCGTTAAAACAGGAAAATTCAATCACGGAGAAAACGATGATGAATCATCAACTCATATTCCTGTTGAATTGTCAAGTCATTTTCGGGGGTGCGATATGAAAACATCCCCTGTCCAATTTTGCGATGTCGCTCTGGAACGTGTGGCTCTGTCCACGATAATTCAACGCCCGGTTGCACTCACCGATGCATTGGACATTCTCACGGTCGACGATTTCCACGATGACGCACACGCGCACATCTACGCCGCGATCAAGCAGACCGCCCATGAAGGAAAAACACCTGACGCACCAGCGGTCTACGCGACGCTTTCAGACAAGGGACTCTTTCAGAAATCACAGCAGGCTTTTGCGGAGGTCCTTAAAACCAGCCCGACGGTCAACCATAGAGATGTCATTGTCCGCTTAAAGAATCTTGCCGACAAGCAACGGCTCTACACCTACACCGAACGCATACAGCAGCAGCTCATCAACCCATCGATCACCGCTGAAGCAATCGCGGCCGAAATGAGTACCGAGACACCCAGGCCAAAACCGCGAACCCTTGAGGCATTCACGGCGGCCGACCTCATGCGCATGGACTTCCCGGACGTTCAGTGGGTAGTTGACAACGTGCTCCCCGTTGGGTGTTGCCTCATGGTGGGCGCTCCGAAGGTCGGCAAGTCGTGGCTTGCGCTTGATCTTTGTCTGACATTCGCGTCCGGCGGCCTCATGCTTGGCGGGACGCAGGTGCAAGCCGGGGAAGCGCTCTACGTATCACTTGAGGACACCCCGCGCCGGCTTCATTCGCGCATCAGGAAGCAGGGAGCGAGCCCTACGGACAAGGCGCACTTCGTCACAGCATGGCCCCAGGGTGAGGCGGGCATTGCGGCCTTACACTCATGGATGAAACAGCACCCCACGACGAAAATGATCATCGTGGACACTCTGGCCCGCTTCTGGGGTGGTGGTGACCTGAACGATTACTCGCAGGCATTGACGCCGGTTGCGCGGCTCAAGGACATCGCCGACACCTACGGGATCGCGGTGATAATCATTCATCACGCCAGGAAGAACGAGACCAGCTCCGATTTTATGAATATGACCCTTGGAAGTCAGGCACTCAACGGCACCGCTGACGCAACTCTGATATTGACGAAAAAGCGCAACACCGGCGAAGGCAAGCTATCCCTCACCGGCCGCGATGTTGCCGACAGAGAGATTGCACTACGATTCAACACGGACAATTGCCGGTGGGAGTCATTGGGCGAGGCTGCACAGGTGGCGGAGTCAGGAGCAAGACAGGAAATAATTGATCTATTGCGGGAATCAGGGGAGGCACTTTCACCCAAAGAGATAGCGGAATCTCTCGGCAAAAATGGGAACACCACCAGGGTTATACTCTCCCGAATGTTAAAAAGCGGTTTAATAGAGAAATTGGAAATATCAGGACGATATAGAGCCGTAAACGCTGTAAACAGCGTAAACGCTGTAAACGCCGTAAACAGCGTAAACAGCGTAAACGAATTAAGTTTTCAGGGGTAGCGTTTACGCGTTTATGTCATATGTTGACCACCGTAAACAGTGTAAACGATTCAAACCCCTGAAGCCTTCAGGACTTAGAAACAGCGTTTACAGCGTTTACAGCGTTTACGGTAAATCACAGAAAAGGAGCAAACAACATGACTTCACCCATAATTCACCTCAATTCAGGCCTTAATCTTTGGCATGGTGTCAGCCATGAGCATCGTGCGGCGCTCGTTATCATGCACAGGAACGGGCATCCGCGGCTGGCTGTTTCGGTAGATGGCGAAGAACCGCGCTTTCACCGGCTCAACTTCGTGCTTATGCCCGATGATACTGTCGCCGCAACAGGGAGCTTCCGGCGGTGGGGATACAGGCGCATCGTGTTCTTTCCTGGCGGAAATGGTGCGCTTGTGATGTTCAGGGACAGGCACATCGACCAGTCCATGCCGGGGACATGATACACGGGACGGGGGAGCTTATGCGGGATAAATTATTTTTTTATTTTATATTTTATAAACACATAGGTTCTTCTGGCGGTTTGGCTGAATATCGGGTGCGAACACCCGGAAGTTGGTTTCTATGACATTTTAAAAACTATGTTCAACTATTCAATAATGACAAAAACAACATACTGTAGGGGGTCAAAACGTGGCAAAAAAAACCGATTACACACGCTTTCCGGGAGCTGAATTGACCCGGCTGCTCGGTCTTACTCGTGGCGCGATCACGAAGGCGGTCACGTCCGGCAGGCTGGCGGAAAACCCCGATAAAACAATCGACTTGACCGCACCCGCGTCCCGTTTGTGGCTGGAGCGTCGCACGTCCAGACGTGTAGAACGCGACCCCGAAAAACGCGAAGCCGCGGAGCGTCTGCTCCACACCATTAACAAGAAATTCCCATCCCTTCCGGCAACTGTACCGGCTCCACGCAAGCGCGATGATTACCCGGAAAATGACGTGCTTCGGAAACTTGCGGCAGAGGCCGAACTGCTCGCGGAAATTAAAAAAACTGAGCTGCTGAATGAGCGCGTAGAGCAGGAACGACTTGTCACGCTCCAGAAGAAGAAGGAACTCGCGCCCCTGCCCCTGGTGAAATTCGTCGGCACCTTTTGCGAATCCGCGATTACCCGTTGTCATAGCGTAGTTTATGAAGCAATGCCTGAAGTGTCGGCCCTGATCCTGAGTAAATCCGAAGCGCAAGCCGTGGCGTTATTGCGCCGGAGGCTGGAAACGGTTTTTGACACATGCGTCCAGGACGTGATAAAATCGTTAAGACCGGATTACGACGTAGAGGAACACATCACCGAAGGGCGGCGGATCGGAAAGAAAATTGTATCAGGGGGCGCGAAGAAATGAAAGTAGATATTGATACGGTCGTCCAGTCTTTCGGCGATTATTACGATCCGCGTATTTTCGGCGATATGAACGACCGCACCGGGACGGCGCTGGCGGAAATTATTACTCACGTTTTCGGCGGTGGCTTTCCATTCCCCGAACGGCTCGCGAAATCTTACAGGATTATTGAGCGATTCCTCGACCGACGCGGGCGGGCTCCCTTGTGGC
>CAZPZJ010000307.1:0-3258 GCA_964591055.1 uncultured Leptospiraceae bacterium | reverse complement strand
GGGGAGCAGCTTTTTAAATACTAATAAATTGACTTTTTCAGGAAGCCCTAATTATCTTCCGCATGGGCTGACCGAAGCCAGAGTCCCGAACCGGCGAATAGCAGCAGTGCAGCGCACACGCAGGACGCAGCTTTCGTGTGTGGAAGCGGCTTTTTCATCGCGTTTCTCCTGAAGAGGGTATTTCATGCACCATGGCGAGGCACGCTGCATGACAGAGGATGTGCATCATATAAAAAGGGAGGTTCAGCCATATTGACGGCAGTGAACCTCCCTGTGACAATCCCGGTGGCGTGTTGACATCATGATGAATTGAGATGTCTTCCCCCTGGTTTTTTTGAGGTATGGAAACACGCTTGATCATCTGTTCGTTCCGATGTAAAATGTAAGAGGTATAATCATGACATAAACAGCGCCATGTATATATATGCATGCATGTAATATGTGTTGCATTATCATGCAATAATCAACATGGTAATGTGCATTATATTTGTCAAACAATTTTTGTGATTATCATGGCTGCCCGGAAGGATGGGTTGCGAGTGGCGCAGGGAATTATTTTAATAAAAATGAAAAAAAGTATCGCTGATTCATGGAGTACATGGTATCTTGTGATTGTTAGCCATCTTGTCTGGTGAGTGCTAACGCATCAAGGCCACTTCGATCCATGAAGATGAGTGGCCTTTCGACTACACTGTTTTGGTTTCTATTTGGAGGATTTTCCATGAGGATGGACAAGCTGACGCTTAAGGCGCAGGACGCGTTTTACAGCGCCCAGAACATAGCAACATCGCACAATCATTCGGAGATACAACCGCTCCACCTGTTGAAATCGCTCATCGAGCAGGACGGGGGAATGTTTACCACCATTGTGCAGCGCATCGGATCCTCGCTCACCGATATCCGGAACGAGATTGATTCTGCGCTTGCGTCCCTGCCCAAGCAGTACGGCGGGGGGCCCGGGGGCGGATCGATGTCAACCGCGCTTCGGGACGTGATGAACCAGGCATGGAACGAGGCCGTCTCGCTCAAGGACGACTACCTGAGCACCGAGCACCTGATCCTCGCCATCGCCTCCACCGGGGACGGCCCTGCGCGCAGGGTTCTCAACGCACACGGCATCATCCGCGACCATATTCTCAAGGTGCTGGTCGAGGTGCGCGGATCGAAACGTGCGGCAGACGAGAACGCCGAGGAGAAGTACAACGCGCTCGAGCGCTACAGCCGCGACCTGACCCGCTTGGCCCGGCAGAACAAGCTCGACCCGGTGATCGGCCGCGATGAGGAGATACGCCGCGTCATGCAGGTGCTCACCCGGCGCACCAAGAACAATCCCGTGCTGATCGGGGAGCCCGGCGTCGGGAAAACCGCCATCGTCGAGGGCCTCGCCAACCGCATCGTCTCGGGAGACGTACCGGAAAATCTGAAGAACAAGCGCCTCGCCGCGCTCGACATGGGCGCGCTCATCGCCGGCGCCAAGTTCCGCGGCGAGTTCGAGGAGCGCCTCAAGGCGGTGATCCAGGAGATCGAGGAGTCCGAAGGAGAAGTGATCCTCTTCATTGACGAGCTGCACACGCTGGTGGGCGCCGGGGCCGCCGAGGGCGCGGTGGACGCCTCCAACATGCTCAAGCCCGCGCTTGCCCGTGGAGAGCTGCGCTGCATCGGGGCCACCACGCTCAACGAGTTTCAGAAGTACATCGAGAAGGACAAAGCGCTGGAGCGCCGGTTCCAGCCGGTCTTCACGGACGAGCCGTCCGTCGAGGACACCATCGCGATCCTTCGCGGCCTCAAGGAGAAGTACGAGGTGCACCACGGCGTGCGCATCTCGGATTCGGCGGTGGTGGCGGCGGCGGTGCTCTCCGACCGCTACATCACCAGCCGCTTCCTGCCCGACAAGGCGGTTGACCTGATCGACGAATCCGCCTCTCTCATCAAAATGGAGATCGACTCCATGCCCATGGAGATCGACGACATCGAGCGAAGGATACGCCAGCTCACCATCGAGAAGCAGGCGGTGAAAAAGGAGAAGGACAAGGCGTCAAAGGAGCGGCTGGAAAAGATCGAGGAGGAGCTCGCCAATCTCACCGAGTCCAAAAACGAGCTGGTGGGCCAGTGGACAAGCGAGAAGGAGGTGATCACCGGCATCAGGAAGCTCAAGGAGGAGATCGAGCGGCTTCGCCTGGAGGAGCAGAAGGCCGAGCGCGAGGGCAATCTCTCCCGCGTGGCCGAGATACGCTACGGCAAGATCACCGAGATCGAAAAATCGCTCAAGGACAGGAACGCGCAGCTCCAGGAGATTCAGAAGCACCGCAAGCTCCTGAAGGAGGAAGTGACCGAGCAGGAAATCGCCGCGGTGGTGTCCCGCTGGACCGGCATCCCGGTGTCCAAAATGCTGGAAGGAGAAAAGGAGAAGCTCATCAAAATGGAGTCCATCCTCGAGGAGCGCGTGGTGGGGCAGAATGCGGCCATCAGCGCCATCTCCGACGCGGTGCGCCGCTCCCGCTCCGGGCTGCAGGATCCCAACCGGCCCATGGGCGCCTTCATCTTCCTGGGGCCCACCGGTGTGGGTAAAACAGAAACTGCGAAGGCGGTCGCGTCGTTCCTGTTCAACGACGAGAAGGCAATTGTGCGCATCGACATGTCGGAGTACATGGAAAAGCACTCGGTGGCCAAGCTGATCGGCGCGCCTCCCGGCTACGTGGGCTATGACGAGGGCGGCCAGCTCACCGAGGCGATACGCCGACGTCCCTACTCGGTGCTCCTCTTTGACGAGATCGAGAAGGCGCATCCCGACGTGTTCAACATATTTCTTCAGCTGCTTGACGAGGGGAGGCTCACCGACTCCAAGGGACGCGTGGTGGACTTCAAGAACACGCTCATCATCATGACCTCGAACATCGGCACGGCCTACATCAGCAACGAGTCCATCCCCTACGAAACGCGGCGCACGGGAGTTGAGCAGGAGCTCAAGGCCCACTTCAAGCCGGAATTTTTAAACCGCGTGGACGAGGTGATCATCTTCAACCCGCTGTCGAAGGAGCACATCAGGGACATCATCGTGCTTCAGCTCAGGCAGCTTGCCGAAAGACTTGCGCAGCGTGGCATAAGGCTGGACCTCACCAAGCGCGCGCTGGAGTTCCTCATGAAGGAAGGCTACGACCCGCAGTTCGGCGCACGCCCGCTCAAGCGGGCCATTCCGCGGCACATCCTCAATCCGATGTCGGTAAAGCTCCTTTCCTGTGAGATTGCCGAGGAGCGGGA